>NZ_JABCPZ010000293.1 GCF_013283785.1 Nonomuraea antri | reverse complement strand
GGGTGACGAGCGTGCTCGGGGTGTTCGGGCTGAGCGCCGTGATGCTCACCGCCACCGCGGCCCTCGCGGCCCGCGCCCCCATGGCGGATCCGCCTTCTCCGGACGGACCCGGCGGCGGCGACACGCGTCCTATGGCTTGAGTGCGGTGAAGATGGCCGTGCCGGGCAGGTGGCGGCCGCGCAGCGGGCTCCAGCCGCCCCACACGCGCTCGTGCCCCTCCGGCCACTCCGGCTCCAGCAGCCCGGCCACGGTGAGCCCGGAGGCGACCAGCAGGCCGATCCAGTCGCCCATCGTCCGGTGGTGCTCGACGTAGGTGGGCGTGCCGTGTTCGTCCCGCTCGACGTACGGCGAACGGTCGAAGTAGGACCGGTCGGAGGTCAGCCCGCGCGGCCCGGGATCGTCGGGGAAGGCCCACCTGATCGGATGGCTGACGGAGAACACGAACCGCCCGCCGGGCCGCAGCACCCGCCGCACCTCGCGGAACACCGCCGGCGGGTCGGCCACGAACGGCAGCGCGCCGAACGCCGAGCACGCCAGGTCGAAGCTCTCCCCGGCGAACGGCAGCGACTCGGCGTCGGCCTGCACCACCGGCACCCGCGTGCCGGCGTCGAGGTCGATGCGCTGGGAGTGGCGCAACTGCCGGTGCGACAGGTCGAACGCGGCCACCTGGGCCCCCTGCGTGACCAGCCAGCGCGCGCACTGGGCGGCCCCGCAGCCGATCTCCAGCACGCGCCGCCCGCGCACCTCGCCGAGGAGGTGCGCGTCGGCTTCGTCCACGCCTTCCGGACACCAGACGAACCCGGTGTCACGCAGGAAGCCGCCGTGCTCGACCTGGTAGTCGTCGGCGTTGCCGTCCCACCAGTGGCGGTTGGCCCGCGACGAGACGGACAGCACTAGCGCATCTTGGGGCCGCGCGGCATGCGCACGCCCTTGGGCATCGGACCCTTGGGCATCGGCATGTTCTTCGGCAGCGAGCGCAGGCGGTCCTTCACCTCGTTGACCGAGGGCTTCTTCAGGTTGCGCGGCAGCTTCATGATGTGGCGCTGCAGCTTGCCCAGCGGCACCTGGCCCTCGCCGTCGCCGCACTGGATGTCGTAGATCTCGACGCCGAGCACCACGCGGGCGACCCGCTTCTTCTCGGCGGCGAGCATCTTGGCCACCCGGTTGCCCGGACCCTCGGACACCAGCACCACGCCGGGGTAGCCGACGAGGAGGTGGATCAGGTCCTGGTCACGGTTGGCCGCGATGGCCGGGGTGACCTGCCAGTTGCCGCGCATGCCCTGCAGCACGGCGGCGGCGGCGCCGGTCTGGCCGTGCAGGATCGAATACTGGGCCTTCTGCGCGAGCTGGCCGAACACGACGAGGCCGACGGTGAACGCGGCCAGGATGCCGATGAAGATCGAATACCACAAGTAGTCCGTGACCAGACCGATCACGACGACCACAGCCAGCGTGCCGACCGCCGAAAGGAAGACGATCGGCATCCCCTTGGGGTTGGCCTGCTTGATGATCTGCGCGATCATGCGGAGCTGCTTGATGCGCCCCGGCTTCTCTGGGTCCTCGGACTTTGCCATGCTCAGAAGGATACAAACCAACGGCCGAACTAGGGAAAACGCGCCCCGGCGATTTCCGCCCGATACGGGATGTCCGGGGCGCGCCTCACCCTAGATCACGACGGTCGCGGACAGCCGCCGGTCGGCGTAGTCGTGGCAGGCCGTGACCGGGTGCTCGCCCGCGAGGGTCCGCCAGCCGGCGCCGTCCCAGGTCTGGAACGCGCGTTCGGCCAGGAAGATCGTGGTGAGCACGGTCTCGCCGGGCTCGGCCTCGACCACGTCGAACCCGGCCAGCCGGCGCTCGTCGCCGTCGCCCGCGTAGATCTGGACGACCTCGCGGCCGGCCCGCGCCCCGGTGTTGGTCAGCGCCACGGTGACCGTGGTGCCCTCGGCCGCGATGGAGTCGTACGACCAGGTCGTGTACCCGAGACCCGAGCCGAACCAGAACGCCGGCGTCCGTCCCGAGCGCTCCCAGCCCCGGTAGCCGATGTACTCGCCCTCCTCGTACCGCACCGTCCCGTCCACCGGCGTGACGTCGACCACGGGGGCGTCGGCCAGCCGCGCCGGCCAGGTGGTGGGCAGCCTGCCGCCGGGCTCGGCGTCGCCGAACAGCACGTCGGCCAGCGCCCCGCCGGCCTCCTGGCCGGGGAACCAGGTCAGCAGCACCGCCGCCACCTGGCCGGTCCACGGCATCTCCACCGGCGAGCCCGCGTTGACCACGACCACCGTGCGCGGGTTGGCCGCGGCCACGGCGGCGATCAGCTCGTCCTGGCGGCCGGGCAGCCGCAGGTCCGTGCGGTCAAAGCCCTCGCTCTCCACCTCCAGCGTGGTCGAGGCGACCACCACGGCCACGTCGCTGTCGCGCGCCACCCGCACGGCCTCGGCGATCAGCTCGTCCGGGCCGGGCGTGGGGTCGGCGTGGCCGAGCGTGTAGGCCACGAACGCCATCCCGCCGAACGCCCCCGCCGGATGCGTGACCGCCAGCTCGTACGTCCGCCCGGCCGTGAACGGCACGACCACCCGGCGCTCGGGCGGCGACAGGAACGCCGCGGCCGGGTCGTCGCCCTCCAGCTCGATGGTGGCGTCGAAGACGGTCTCGCCGTCCACCGTGAGCGTGAACGGGCCCACCCCGGCCAGCGACAGCTCGTGGTCGCCTGAGACGTCCGGGGTGTAGGCGGCCCGCAGGCACACCGCCTTGAGCAGGTCGCCGTCCACGTCCGGCGGCAACTGGCCGACCCAGCGCGCCTCGGTGGTGGCCAGCGGGTGCTCGGCCAGCGTGGCGCCGTCCTCGTCGAGGAAGCGGGCCGTGGCAGGGGTGGTGATCGGGGCCAGCCGGATGCGCGGGTCGGTGCCCAGCGCGTAGCGGATCTCGACGTCCCCGCGCTCGCGCAGCCCGGCCAGCGGCGAGACGATCCTGTCGGGGAAGACCTGGGCGCTGCCGCCGCCCATGACGCGGGCCTCGGCCGCGGCCGAGCCGATCAGCGCGAGCGTGGTGACGCCCTGGAGCGGCAGCAGGCCGGGCGAACCAGGGCCCGCGCCGTCGTTCTTGAGCAGTGTGAAACCGCGGGCCGCGACCTGCCTGGCCAGCGCGACACCGTCGATCGGCGCGCCGAACTCCCCGGCGGGTCCGCTGAGCTCTCCGGCCGGTGCGCCGGGTTCCGTGGCCGGCGTGCCGTCGCGCAGCGCGCCGACGCGGTGGGCCAGGCGCAGGATGCGCCGGACGCGGTCGTCCACGACGGACTCGGGGACGCGGCCTTCACGCACCGCCGACTCCAGCCGCTCGCCCCACGGACCGTTCGGCCCGGGCATGGCCACGTCGGTGCCGCCCATGGCGGCGGCCTCGGTGGTGCGCACGGCCGTCCAGTCGGACACGACGAACCCGTCAAAGCCCCACTCGCCCTTGAGCACCCCGTTCACCAGGTCGGAGTGCTCGGTCATGGTGGTGCCGTCGACCGCGTTGTAGGCCGTCATCAGCCCCCACGAACCGGCCGAGACCACCCGCTCGAACGGCCGCAGATACACCTCGCGCAACACCCGATCGCTCACCTGGACGTTCACCGTGAACCGGTCGGTCTCGAAGTCGTTGGCCACGAAGTGCTTGGGCGTGGTGGCCACCCCGCCCTCCTGCACGCCCTCGACGTAGGCCGCGCCCACCTCACCGGTCAGGTACGCGTCCTCGGAGAAACACTCGAAGTGCCGTCCGCCGAGCGGCGAGCGGTGCAGGTTGATGGTGGGGGCCAGCAACACGTGGACGCCCTTGCGCCTGGCCTCCTGGGCGAGCAGCCGGCCGACCTGCCTGACCAGGTCCACGTCCCAGGTGGCGGCCAGGGCGGTCGGGCTCGGCAGCGCGATCGAGGGGTCGGCCGAGGTCCACTGCTCGCCGCGCACCCCGATCGGGCCGTCGCTCATCACGACGCGGTCGAGCCCGATCTCGGGAACGGGCGGCAGGCTCCACATGTCGGCGCCGGTGAGCAGGCGAATCTTGGTGCCGAGGTCCAGCTGGTTGATCAGTTCGTCGAAATCCACGGTCCTCAGTGTTCACCAGAAAACCGACTGGTCGATAGGTTTGTGACTGTTACGTTACCTATCGGGTGACGAAGAACTCCAGCAGCTCAGAGGCCAGGGTCGCGGGGGAGAGCGGGCCGGTCCGCCCGTCCAGCACCCGGTGCGTGGCGCGGGGCAGTGCCGTCCGCAGCCACGCCCGGCCGCCGCCGGCGTGGAGCACCAGCGTGGGCTGAGTGGGTGCGGGCGGGATCTCGCCCACGCGGTACGGCGGCTCCCACAGGGCCAGCTTGGCGACGGCCGGGCAGCGGGCGGCGGCCAGCAGCGCGGGCACCGCGCCCGCCGAGCCGCCGAACACCATCGCCGGCCCGCCGGCCGCGCCGATCACCGCGACCAGGTCCTCGACCTCCCGCTCCACGCCCGCCACCCGCCCGCCGTAGGTGAACACGGAGAACCAGGGCGCCAGCGCACCCGCCACGCCAGACGTCAGCGCGCACGCCACCCCGGACGTCATCCCGGACGCCACGCCGGGCGGCATCCCGGGCGCGACCGTGGACGCCACGCCCGACGCCGCCCCGGAGGTCATCCTCGGCGGTGCGGCGCCGGGCACCAGGACCACCGCCGGTCCCGCGCCGGTCACCTCGTACCCGACGGGCGTGCCGTCCGCCGAGGTGACCGCGCCTGTCCGGGCCGTCCCGGCCGCGCTCACGCCGGCTGGACCAGGCTCAGCGCCTCCCAGTGGTAGCCGTCGAGGTCGGCGAAGCCGCGCTGGTATCTGACCGTGGCGTCCTGCGGCACGCCCGCCGGCGTCGCCCCCGCCGCCAGGGCCTTGTCGACCAGCTCGTCGACCTGGGCGGGGGTCTCCATGCCGACCACCAGGATGGCCTGCGTGCTCTTGGCCGCGTCGCCGATCTCCTTGTCCACGTACGTGGCGAACGCCGGCTCGGCCAGCAGCATGACCTGCGTCTCGTTGTTGATGACCACCGAGGCCATGTCGTCGGTCATGCCGAAGATGGTGAAGCCGAGCGCGGTGAAGAAGGACTTCGAGCGGTCCAGGTCCTTGACCGGCAGATTGACGAAGAGCTGCATCTCAGGTGTTCCTCTCACGGATCTTTGCGAAACAGGTGCGTCTCGCGAACACCTTCAGTCTGCTGATCAGGGCCGCGCCGGTCTTGGATCCGCGTGCCCGGCCGCTTGACTATGCGCGCACGGTCAAGGAGCGCCGGTACTCCTGCGGCGGCATCCCGTACGCCTTACGGAACAACCTGCTGAAATGCGCCGAATCGGGCAGCCCCCAGCGGGCGCCCACGGCGCTGACCGACAAGGACGGGTCGGCCAGGTCCTCGCGGCAGCGCTCAAGCCGCCGCCTCCTGATCCACGCGGCCACCGTGGTCTGCTGCGACTCGAACAGCCGGTGCAGGTATCGCACCGAGACGTGGTGCGCCGCGGCCACCTGGCCGGGATCGAGGTCGCTGTGGCAGAGCCGCTGCTCGATGAAGGCGTGGACGCGCATCAGCAGCGTCTCCTGCCGCGTGTCGACCGGCAGGGACCCGGCCTGACCCGCGCGTTCGGCGAGCGCGGTGGTGATGAGGGTGGCGATCACCCCGGACAGCCGGGCCGCGCTGGCCGGCTGGTAGGTGTCGTGGTCGAGCGCCACCCGGCGTAACAGGGGCGCGGCCAGCGCCGCGGTGCCGTCGTCGGGCGCGATCGGGACGGCGGTGAGCCGCGCGACGGGATCCACCGGCAGCGCCAGCAGCTCGCGCGGCAGGCTGAAGACGGCCAGCCGCACCGCCGAGTCGTAGGCCAGCTCGTACGGACGGGTGAAGTCGTAGATCGCGAACTCGCCCGGCGCGAGCTGCGAGGTGCGGCCGTCTTGGGAGACGATCGGCCGGCCCGCCATGGGCAGCACCAGCCGGTACATCTCCGGGCTGTCACGCCGGATCAGCCCGGGGGTGCGGTGCACGCTGTGCGGCGTGGACGTCTCGACCCGGCCCACGCCCAGCGGCCCGAGCCGCCCCATCTCGATGCGGCCGCGCAGCGGCGCGGCGGGATCGATGCGCAGGTCGAGCGGGCCCAGGGTGTCGCACACGACGCTCCGCCAGGCCTCGTGGCGGCCCGCGGCGGGCAGGTCGCTCGTGCGGATCAGCGTGGCCATCCGTCCCGCCCTTCTCCGGCTGGACTGCCATGCTAGCGACGCCCGCCCGCCCGGAGCACGACCGAGCCCCGGCCGCACGCCAGAAACACGACCGAGCCCCGGGCGGGCGCCCGGGGCTCGGTGAGTGAAACGCGTCAGGCCGACTGGCGGGCCTCGATGGCCTGCTGGTACAGCCTGCCCGCCCGGTACGACGAGCGCACCAGCGGCCCGGACAGCACCCCGGCGAAGCCGATGGCCTCGGCCTCGGCCTGCAGCTCGACGAACTCCTCCGGCTTGACCCAGCGCTCGACCGGGTGGTGCCTGGGCGTCGGCCGCAGGTATTGCGTGACGGTCAGCAGGTCGGTGCCGGCGGCGTGCAGGTCGCGCATCGCCTCGGTGACCTCTTCGCGGGTCTCGCCCATGCCCAGGATCAGGTTGGACTTGGTGACCAGCCCGGCCTCGCGGGCCATCGTGATCACGTTCAGCGAGCGCTCGTAACGGAAGGCCGGGCGGATGCGCTTGAAGATGCGCGGCACGGTCTCGACGTTGTGCGCGAACACCTCGGGCTTGCTGGAGAAGACCTCTTCGAGCTGGTCGCGGTTGCCGTTGAAGTCGGGAACCAGCAGCTCGACCCCGCAACCGGGCAGCAGGGCGTGGATCTGGCGCGCCGTCTCGGCGTACAGCCAGGCCCCGCCGTCGGGCAGGTCGTCGCGCGCCACACCGGTCACCGTGGCGTACTTCAGGCCCATCTGCTGGACCGACTCGGCCACCCGGCGCGGCTCGTCCCGGTCGTACTCCTTGGGCTTGCCGGTGTCGATCTGGCAGAAGTCGCAGCGGCGGGTGCACTGGTCGCCACCGATGAGGAACGTCGCCTCACGGTCTTCCCAGCACTCGTAGATGTTGGGACAGCCCGCTTCTTCACAGACCGTGTGCAGGCCCTCCCGCCGCACGAGCGTTTTGAGCTCGGTGTACTCGGGGCCCGTCTTCAGCTTGGTCTTGATCCACGGGGGCTTGCGCTCGATAGGGGTTTCGGCGTTACGCACCTCCAGGCGGAGGAGCTTTCGGCCTTCAGGAGCAACGGTCACCCGTCCAGCTTACGTCTCACGCGGACGTGGCCCCCGCCTGGGTCAGCTGATGAGCCCGAACCCGCGGATCGCCCGCGCGTAGTGCTGGTGCAGCTCCTCGTCGATCTCGTCGGACTGCGTGGTGCCGAGCAGGTCGTCCGACGGCGCGGCCGACAACACGCCGTCCTCGGTCAGCAGGTGCCGGCTGAGCGCGTTCTGCCTGATCGCGGCCACACTCTCGCCGCGCAGGGCCGCGGCCTGCATCGGCGCCACGTACCCGCCCAGGGCCAGCACCTCGCGCAACTGCGTCAGGTCCGCCTCGTCGGCCACCCGGCCGGCCAGCGCGTGCCTGCGCGCGCGGACGCGCTCGGCGTCCGCCGTGGCCAGCCGCCGCAGCGCGTGCTCGATCAGCAGCACCGGCCAGCCGAACAACCGGCCGACCACCCGGCCGAGAAACCCCATCACCTCGTAGGTGTTGCCGGGATGGGCCACTGGGTCGAGCCCGGTCGCGGCCATCTTCTCGTGCGCCTCCTGGCGCGCCGACAGCGGCTGGGCCCCGAGCAGCGCCTCGTGCCACTCGCCGAGCGTGGACAGCGCGCCGTTGACCACGATCTCCTCGGCCGTCTCGACGTCGGCGTACGCCATCGCCAGCAGCGTCACCCGCTGCCTGGGCGACAGCGCCAGCCACGTCGGCAACCCCACCACCAGCACGGGCACGCGCGTCAGCCCCACCCGCTGATACCGGGTCTCCAGCGCCAGATCCCTGATCGCCACCCGCTCGGGACGCCTGACCCCGAGCTTGCCCGCCACCCGCCCGGCCAGCGCGTACAGCTCACGCGCCGAGTCGCGCTCCAGCGGCTCGGCGTCGTCGGGCAGGGCGCCGAGCCGCGGCCGCAGCACCCACCCGACGCCGATGAGCAGGCCGCCGAGCAGCCAGCCCACCAGGGAACCGTCGTTGGCGACGATCGTCCAGACGCCCAGCACGACGAAGGCCAGAGTCAACGCGTGGACGAGTAATGCCAGGACCAGAGCAGTGATGCGCCTCACAGCGGGATCGTAAAGGCTCTCGCATATGGATTCCGCGCTGACCAGATGCCGATTCGGTTACCTGCGCGGGGCTCAGCGGCGCAGCAGGTCGTCCTCGTGCATGTCGAACGCCTCCAGCCCGAGCACGTCCGCCAGCCGCTTCTCGGCGATCGGCATGACCTCCTCGACCACGATGCGGCGGCCGGTCTCCGCCGACAGCGACGAGACGCCCACGTCGGGGATGCCGCACGGCACGATCCTGTTGAACCAGCGCGGGTCGTTGGCGCAGTTCAGCGCGAACCCGTGCATCGCCACGCCGCTCGCGATCCGCAGGCCCACCGCGCCGAGCTGCCGGTCGGGCAGGCCGAGCGCGGGATCGCCGACCGCCCACACCCCGGCCCTGCCGGGCACGCGCCGGGCCGAGACGCCGAAGTCGGCGCACACCTGGATCATCGCCTCCTCGAGCCGCCCGGCGTAGTCGACCACGTCGGTGACCGTGACGATCGGGTAGGCGACGAGCTGGCCGGGGCCGTGCCAGGTGATGCGGCCGCCGCGGTCGACGTCCACCACGGGGGTGCCGTCGGCGGGCCGCTCGTGCGCCGCGGTGCGTTTGCCCGCCGTGTAGACGGGCGCGTGCTCCAGCAGCAGCACGGTGTCGGTGAGCTCACCGGCGACCCGTTTGCCGTGCACCCAGCGCTGCAGCGACCAGGCCTGCTCATAGGGGACGTCGACACCAAGACGGACGATGGCTAGTGCGTGGGGATCGTCCCCGTGGATGGGGCGCATGGGCCTATTGTGCCGTTCCCTCACGCATCAAGGGTAATTCAGGAAGTCAGCAGCCGAGGCTCGATCCTGAACTCCTTGACCCCGCCCGCGCCGTCGTGTTCGAGCCGGTAGGCGTAACCCCCGGGGTCGACCGTGACGGCCTGGATGAACTCGGTGCCCACGTAGTGCAGGCCGACGCCCTCGTCGGCGGCGTAACCGCCGGGGAGCTCGCCCGAGGCGACCGACTGCTGCAGCAGTGGCCGGCGCTGCGCCTCGGCGTTGTAGTGCACGCCGCACGAGTACGGCAGCAACGCCAGACCGTCGGACCAGGCACGCAGCTCCGGCCCGAAGGAGTCGGTGTTGCCGCCCACGTGCCAGCACAGCGCGCCCGCGCTCTGCCCGGACAGCACCACCCCGGCCCGCCAGGCCTCCTCGAAGGCCTCGTCGAGCCCGTGCAGCCGCCACAGCGCCATCAGGTTGGCCACGCTGCCGCCGCTGACGTAGATCATGTCCTGTTCGAGCATCCAGGCCCGGGGGTCGGCCACCGTGGGCTGCGGGAACAGGGCCAGGTGGCTCACCTCGACGTCCCAGCCGGCGAACGCGCCGTACATCTTCAGCAGCCACTCCGGGTTGTCACCCACGGCGGTGGCGAGCAGGCCGAGCTTGGGCCGGTCCTGGCCGGTCAGGTCGAGCGCGTAGCGCAGCAACGGGCTGGCCTGGAGGACGCCCTGGCGCTCACCCGCCCGGAACGATCCGCCGCCGATGGCCAGAATGTGTGATTGACCAGACCTGTTCATGCCGGAGTCTCCCCGAGGTAAAACAACGATCGGCACCCTACAGTACGGCGCTCAGTGCCTCGTCGAGACCGGTATGGGTGAAGCGGAAACCGCTGTCCGTGAGTTTGGCCGGCCGGATCCTGTGGCTGGGCAGCAGCCCGGCGCGGGCGAACTCGCCCAGGCCGGCGGCCAGCGCGAAGGCCGGCACCGGGATCGGCAGCGTCGGCCGGCGCAGCGCCCGGCCCAGCGCGCGGGTGAAGTCGCGGTTGGTGACCGGGGCGGGCGAGGTGAGGTTCACCGGGCCGGAGACGGAGTCGTCGGCCAGCACGTGCGACACGGCGCTCACCCAGTCGTCGACCGCGATCCACGACCAGTACTGCCGGCCCGAGCCGAGCGGCGCGCCCAGCCCCAGCCTGAAGATCGGCAGCATCGGCTTGAGCGCGCCGCCGAACCTGCTCAGCACCAGCCCGGTGCGCAACTGCACGGTTCTGACGCCCAGCTCGCCGGCCCGCGCGGCCTCGGCCTCCCAGCGCTCGCACAGGTCGGGCAGGAAGCCCTGGCCCTTGCCCGCGCTCTCGTCGATCACGCGGTCGCCGGTGTCGCCGTAGAAGTCCATCCCGGAGGCGGAGACGAGCACCGCGGGCGGGCGCTCGGCCCGGCCCAGCGCGTCGGCGAGCAGCCGCGTGCTCAGCACCCGGCTGTCGACCAGCTCCCGCTTGTAGGCGGGGCTCCACCGCTTGTCCGCGATCGGCGCGCCCGCCAGGTGCACGACCGCCTCCGCGCCGTCGAGCACCGCCGGGTCCAGCACGCCCTCGCGCGGCTGCCAGAACGCCTCGTCCGGCCCGTCGGGCCGCCGCCGGACCAGGCTGACCACCCGGCGCCCGGAGTCGCGCAGCGCGCCCACCAGAGCCGTGCCGAGCAGCCCGGACGCCCCGGTCACGATGATCGTCATACGGTCACAGTAACGCCCCTGTCTCAGGACGTGAAAAAGCCCGGGCGGTGACCGCCCGGGCTCCTTCGGATCGTGCTTACGCCAGGCCGAGCTGGGCCTCGAAGCGGCCCTCCTCGAGGCGGCGCTTGATCGTGGTGAGGAAGCGCGCGGCGTCGGCGCCGTCGACCAGGCGGTGGTCGTAGGTCAGCGCCAGGTAGACCATCGAGCGGACCGCGATGACCTCGCCCTCGGGCGTGTCGAGCACCACGGGACGCTTGACGACCGCGCCGGTGCCGAGCATGCCGACCTGCGGCTGGTTCAGGATCGGCGTGTCGAACAGGGCGCCGCGGCTGCCGGTGTTGGTCAGCGTGAACGTGCCGCCGGTGATCTCGTCCGGCGTCACCTTGTTGTCGCGGGTGCGCTGGGCGAGGTCGGTGATCTTCCTGGTCAGGCCGGCCAGGTTGAGGTCACCGGCGTTCTTGACCACCGCGGCCAGCAGGCCACGCTCGGTGTCGACCGCGATGCCGAGGTTCTCGACGTCGAAGTAGGTCACCTCGTTGGTCTCGTTGTTGATCGTGGCGTTCAGCTTCGGGTGCTGCTTGAGCGCCTCGACGGTGGCCATCGCGAAGAACGGGGTGAACGTCAGCTTGACGCCCTCGCGGCGGAAGAAGTCGTCCTTCGCCTTGGCCCGCAGTCGCGCGATCTTGGTGACGTCCACCTCGACGACCGAGGTGAGCTGGGCGGCGGTCTGCAGCGACTCGACCATCCGCTTGGCGATCGTCTGACGCAGGCGCGTCATCTTCTCGGTGCGGCCGCGCAGCGTGGTGTCGACCTGGACCGGCTCGGGCTCGGCGGCCGGCGCCGCGGCCTGGGCGGGAGCGGCCTGCGGGGCCGGGGCGGCGGCGGGCGCGGCCTGGGCGGCCGGCGCGGCGGCCGGAGCCGGGGCGGCGGCGGCCTGCTCGCGCTGCGCCTTGGCGGCCTCCAGCACGTCCTGCTTGCGGATACGGCCACCGACGCCGGTGCCGTTGATCGCGTCGAGGTCGACGCCGTGCTCGTTGGCGAGCTTGCGCACCAGCGGGGTCACGTACGGGCTCTCACCCGAGGTCGGCACCGCGGCGGGCGCGCTGACCTGCGCCGGCGGGGCGGGCACGGCGGCCGGCGGCTGCGGGGGAGCGGCCGGGACCGACGCCGGGGCCTGGGCG
>NZ_JABCPZ010000292.1 GCF_013283785.1 Nonomuraea antri | reverse complement strand
CGCTCCCCCCGGCCCCCGACCGGCTGGAGGGGACAGGGATGGCCGCCGGTCGGAGCCGACATATGGCCGCCGTTTCGCCCGGTCATGAAGAAAACCGGGTTCGGGGCACCATGCCATCGATCTCGGTCGGTCGATCCCGCGGTTGCCCTGCGGGAAGCCTCAGAGGAGGCAGACATGACGGTTGAGATCAAGGGCTGAGAGGTATCCGCCGCGATCCTCACCACGCCAGTTTCTCCGCCCTCGCGAATGGCGATCGCCAAGGGTCTCATCGTCCTCATTGCCTGACCCGTCGAAAGGCGGGCCGACTCCTGACGGCAGGCGCCGCGAAGTCCGCTGAGTGCCACACGACAGTCGACTCAACTCCTCCGATAAACCGCTCAGCGCGGAACGCAGTTCGAGAACTACCTGGTCGGGCATTCATCCGGTCAAGTGTCGGACCTTGCCGATAGCGTCGTCCGCCATGAGCATCCAGTACGCGTGGGCCGATCTCCTGCAGAAGGTGAACGAGGAGAACGCCGAGCGCCCGTACGCCGTTCGTCCCTACGAGCTCGCCGACGGCCCCGCGACCCGGCCAGGCGCGACCGAGGAGGAGATCGCCCAGCACGAAGAACGGCTCGGCGTCACCTTCCCGCAGAGCTACCGGCAGTTCCTCCTGGTGTCCCACGGGTTGTTCGTCGAGGACGATTACCTGGTGCCGCTGGAGCGGGTCGGGTGGGTCCGTGACCTCGAGCCGGATCTCGCCGCGCTGGGGACGCCTCCCGACTACGAGGTCTCCGACGAGGACTACTTCGTCTACGGCGACGGCCAGGACACCGTTCACATGCGGGCCGAATACCTGCCTGAGATGCTCTTGGTCGGCGGCCACGACGAGGGCTTCTTCCTGCTCAACCCGTGCATCGAAACGCCCGATGGCGAGTGGGAGGCGTGGCATGCGGCCGCATGGATGCCGGGGGCCGAGCGCTACCGGTCCTTCTGGGAGATGGCGAACGCCAAGCTCATGACCTAGCAAGGCCTGTGCAGGAGTGCGGGAGCCCACCGGGCCCGTGGGCGACCCGTGCTCGGTCGCCCTCGGGCCGAAGGCGGATCAGGGCGTACGTGCGCCGGCCACGGGACGGACGAGGGATCGGCGGATGAGGGCCCATTGGACGGCCTTTTCCGCGACCCGCCGGCCCAGGTGCTCGGCCGTGCGCAGGTCCGTGTCGGGCGGGGCGACGTCGGCGGGCGCGTCGGCGGGTGACTGGGCGAGTGCGCCCATGAAGCCGCCCAGCCGGTTGAGGTCGTCGATGGAGCCGGCGGTGGTGTTCCAGCCGGGCAGCAGGCCCAGGGAGATCCACTGCATGCCGTGCTGCGCGGCGAACACCGCCAGCGACGCCAGGACGTTGCCCTTGTCGCCGTTGAGGCCGGACGAGTTGGTGAAGCCCGCGGCGAGCTTGTCCTGCCAGCCCTGCCGGGCCCAGATGCCCGCGGTGGCCTCGGCGAACGCCTGGAAGACGGACGACTGGCTGCCGAAGTAGGCGGGCGTGCCGAAGATGATGGCGTCGGCGAGGTCGAGTTCGTGCCAGAGTTCGTCGTCCAGCACGGAGACGTCACGCAGTCCGACGGCGACGCCGCTGACGGAACGGGCGCCGCGGGCCACGGCCTGGGCCTGGCGAGCGGTGTGACCGTAGCCGCTGTGATAGGTGATCACGACGCTGACGGGGTGTGACATGTGATGCCTGCCTTCCGGGAAGGGCGAGACGGTGGGGATGATCGGGGGTTCAGGGGGTTCGCGGGGCGTCGATGGACAGGGTGGCCAGGCGGGCGAGTACGCGGTCGGTGTCCTCGGCGAGGAAGCGCAGCAGGTCTCCGGCGTCGGTGCGCGCCGGGTGGAGCAGCGGCGCGCCCTGGCCGGCGTACAGGAAGAGCACTTCGGGGTCGACGCCTGCCGCGCGCAGCGGGGCGGTGAGCCACAACTGCTGCGGGTACGGCGGGATCGGGCCGAGTCCGGGGAAGGGGTCGTCGGCGAAGGCATCGAGGAAGGCGTTGCGGATGCCGCGGCCGTGCCGTCCGGAGAACGCGCGGGTGAGCAGGGTGTATCGGGCGCGGTCGCCGTGCAGCTCCCGCTTGTGCACCTCCAGTGCCCCGGACTGCTCGGTGGCCAGGAACGCGGTGCCCACCTGCGCGCCCTCCGCGCCGAGCGCGAACGCGGCGGCGATGCCACGTCCGTCCGCGATGCCGCCGGCGGCGATCACCGGCACCCTGAGCGTGCCGGCCAGTTGCGCGGTGAGCGGCCCGGTGGCCACCGACTCCTCCGCAGGGCGCAGGAACGACGGCCGGTGCCCGCCCGCCTCGACCCCGGAGGCGACCACGACGTCGACGCGGGCGTCCGCCAGCGCGCGCCCTTCGTCGAGGTTGGTGGCCGCGCCGACCGTGACGATGCCGCGTCTGCGGCACTCGGCCAGTACGCGCGGGCCCGGGAGGCCGAACACGAAGCTGAACACCGCGGGCCGGTGCTCCAGCACGACGTCGACCTGCTCGCCGAAGTCGGGCAGGGACTGCGGGGTGTAGTCGGGCTGCGGCAGTTCCAGCGCGTCGTACCAGGGGCGTAGGCGGGCCATGCCGGCGCGGAAGGTGTCCTCGTCGATCCCGGTGGGCTGGCCCTCGGTCGGTACCCACAGGTTGACCGCGAACGGCTGGTCGGTCGCCGCGCGCAGGTTCTTCAGCGTCGTGTCGAGTTCGTCGGCCGGCAAGTGGTGGCCGCCGTATGAGCCGAGCCCGCCGGCGGCGGACACGGCGGCGGTGAGTGCCACGGTGGAGACGCCGCCGCCGAAGGGGCCCTGGACGATCGGGTAGCGCGTGCCGAACAACCCGCTGACGCGGGTCCTGGTCCAATCGGTCATCGTTTCGCCTGTCTTTCGTGGATGTCCGGTCTTGGGCGAAGGTTTCGGGTGAGTGCATGATCTGTTGTGCGGTCGTCTCTCGTGCCAGGACGGGAGGCCCAGGGACGGCTTCTGGGTGTACGGGTTCTGTCGCCGTGAGCTAGACGACCGGTCAACTATTCGTCGATCGAAGTCTCCTGGATTAGTTGACCGGTCGTATAGTTCGTCTCATGGGGCGGACGAGCACGGCGCGGGAACGGTTGCTGGCGGCCGCCGGCGAGCTGATCCACAACCGGGGTTACAACAGCCTGGGAGTGGCGGAGATCTGCGAGCGCGCGGAGGTGCGCAAGGGCAGCTTCTACCACTTCTTCGCGTCGAAGCAGGCGCTCACCGTCGAGGTCGTCGATCGCCACTGGGAGGTGCAGCGGGCTCGCTGGGCGGCCATCCTCGACGGCGAGGGCTCTCCGCTGCGGCGCCTGGAGCTGCTGTTCCTGGCCCAGTCGGCGGCGCAGACCGCGGCCCGGCGCACGGGCGGCGTCGTCAACGGATGCCTGCTGGCCAACCTGGCACTCGAACTCAGCGGGCAGGACGAAGTCGTCCGACGCCGGTTGGACGACGTCTTCGGCGAGCAGATCGCCATGGTCCAGGCCGTGCTGGAGCAGGCCGTCCGCGAGGGCACACTGCCCGCGGGCAAGGACTCGGCGGTCACGGCGCGGGCACTGCTCGCCCAGTTGGAGGGCATGGTCCTGTTCGCCAAACTCGCCAACGACCCCGCCCTGCTCGACGGCCTCTGGGACCAGGCCGCCCTGCTGCTCCACGGGGCTGTTCCGGTGTCCCGCACGGCTCTCAGCGGGTGCTGACGAACCCGCGACGTAGGCGTGCGACTGCGGCCTGTGGCTGCGGATCGGCCAGTTCAGGGTGGAGCCGGTGTGCTTCCGCCCTTGCCTCATGCTGATTGCGCCCCAGGCTCATCCGGCGGAGCCTGGGGACACAGCGTGTAGCCTCCGCCGGGCGAAGCGCGCCCATGGCGGAGGCCGTGCTTTTCAAGGGGGATCGGGTTATGCCCAGGGAGCCATCGGGTACCAGGGGATGATTTCCCGGCGGGCCAGGACGCGGACGTCCCAGTACAGCACCAGGAAGACGCCGGCCACGATGAAGGCGGCCGCGATGATGACGGCCGAGCGGCTCGGCTTGGCGCTGATCCACTGCTGGATCCGGCTGCCCGCGACCAGTCCGAAGACGACGAAGAGGACCGTGATGATCAGGATGTTGCCGATGGACTGCAGCATGAAGGCGGCGGCGCCGTACAGGATGTTGCCGCTTTCCGCGGCGTCCCGGAACATCTGGCGGAACAGGGGGAAGGGGCGGCCGATGAGGAACGCGCCGATGAGAGCGCCCATGAGGACCATGGGGGCGTTCGGACGGCGGGCGGCGATGCCGGCGAGCGGGTCCTTGACGACGCCCGTGGCGGCCAGGCCCAGGTAGATCATGGTCAGGCCGATCAGGCCGTAGATGATCATCGTCTGGATCGTGCGGGCCGACAGCTCGCCCGGCGCGGACGGGGCCGTCGAGAACTGCGGCATGCTGGTGCCGACCAGGGCGACGAGCACGCCGTACGCCGCCGACACCACGAGCATGCCGGCCGACATCCAGCCGAGCGGCTTGAGCATCTGGACGATCCTGGCCCGGATCGAATGCGTGCCGCCGATCAGCGGCGCCAGGGCGCCGAAGGCGGCGATGTTGCAGGCGGTGAACGTACCGGCGATACCGGAGACCAGCGCGAACGCGATCCCGGCCGTGATGCCGGCGATCGGCGTCTCCTTGGCGTCGTGGCCGAGGAGCGTGTTGGCCACGTTGTCGCCGATGACGCCGTCGACGAACTCGGCCGACCAGATGACGGTCAGCAGGAAGCCGGCCAGCGCGCTGAGACCGATGACGAGAGCACGGCGCTTGGGGAAGTGACCGTTCACGAACAGGGATGTGGCCTTGGGGGCGGCGTCGAGTTCAATGGGGGTGGCTGCCTTGGGGAGCTTCGCATTCCTCGTGGACTCTGCCATCGGGCCTCCAGGTACGGGAAACGGACAGCGGGACCTTGGGACCGGGCAGCCGGGCATGCTGATCGGAATTCCGGGTTCGCTGGTCACAAGGCGCGCTGGACGACTCCATTGAAACTCGCCAAGATCGGGTTGAACATCCGTCGTGCGGGTGATGCGGGCGGGGGAACCGCTCGTTCCCGAGGCTTCGTACGTTTCCGGTGTTCGGTGGGTGTCAGCGGGCGAGCCGGAGGCTGATCTGGGTGCCGAGCTCGTGGAAGCCGAGCGCCCTGGCGACGCGTCGCGACGGCTCCGGGCGGGCTCGCCACTGCGGTAGCAGCCGGCGCGCGAGCGCGTCCTCGATCGCCGCTGACGCCGCCGCGCGGGCCAGGCCGCGGCCACGCCGGTGCGGCGCGGTCCAGACGGACAGATGCGCGGCGACGTCCAGCCACTGCCGGTATCCGGCGGCGGCGATCACCTCCGTGCCCTCGCGGACGACGAAGGCCGCGGACGTGATCTCCGCCAGGCCGCTCTCCGCCGCGTCCCCTTCGTCCATGCCGGTGATCATCGACCGCATGGCGGGGTGATGCGGGGGAAGCCGTTCGACACCGGTGTGGAGGAGCGCGGGGGTGAAGTCCGCGGCGTCGAGGTAGGCCAGGGTGGCGGGGCCCAGCAGGTCGGACGCGGGCAGGTCGGCGGCGATCCGGGCGAGGTCGATGGCGGCGGCCCGCGTGACGTGGGCGCGGAGGACGTCACGCACCTGTTCGGCGAGTTCGGGCGCGGGGACGGTGGCGAGGACGCCGCCGTCCAGCATGACGATGCCGGTCCAGCCCGGCGGGCACAGCGACGACTCGGGGGAGACCACGACGCGCGCCCGGCCGCGCGGCGGGAAGGTGACGGGGGCGGCGCGGGTGAGGCCCGCCCAGAGGTCTCGCGCGCGGTCCAGGGCGCTGGACGACATTGATCTCTTCCCGGGGGTGGACGTCGACGGGGGAGTTCGTTCCCCGACTCTATCCGGGAAGAATCGGGTGATCGGTGTGTCCGGATGTGGCTCGTGGCTTCGACGTCCCGGTTGAAGAGGCGCCGAAGGGGCGCCGGACGGGCGGAGGAGATGGCGATGTCCGCTGTAGAGGGATCGGTCGCACGGGGACAGGCCGCGGAGGGAGCGGCCGCGCGGGAAACCGCTGCGGGACGGGCAGCGGCCGGCTGGGGGAGGCCCTCGGACCGGGCCACGCGGGTGTTGCTGGGGTGCGGGCCGGCGGCCGGTCCGCTGTTCCTGGCGGTGTGGCTGGTTCAGGCGCTCACCAGGGAAGGGTACGACCCGAGCTTCCACCCGCTCAGCCTGCTGAGTCTCGGCGATCTGGGGTGGATCCAGATCGCGAACTTCGTCCTCTGCGGGCTGCTGTACGTCGCCTGCGCGGCCGGGTTGCGCAGAGTGCTGCACCCGGGACGGGCCGGGACCTGGGGTCCGCTGCTGGTGGCCGCGAACGGGATCGGGATGATCATCGCCGGGGTCTTCACCACCGACCCCGGGGCCGGGTTCCCCGCGGGGGCTCCGGCCGGCGCGCCGCCGGTGATGAGCTGGCACGGGGTGCTGCACGAGATCGGGTTCCTGGTGGCGTCGTGCTCGGGGCTGGCGCTCTGCTTCGTGTTCCTGCGCCGCTTCGCCGCGCTGCGGAGGCGGGGGTGGGTGGTGGCTTGTGCGGGGGTTCCCGTGCTGGTGATCGTCGTGCTCGCCTGGCCTGACCTGAACAGCCTCAGCTTGCGGATCGTGGGGGCGTCGGCGATCCAGTTCGCGTTCTTGGGGGCGGTGGCGGTGCGGGTGTCGCGCGGCCTTTCGGAGACGGGCCGGTAAACCGGCCCCACCCGCGGGCCCGCCCGTGGCCCCGTCTGTGGTGACGGGCGGGGCCACGGGGTGGGCCTGGTCGCGATCCTGGGGTCAGGTCAGGTTTGGACGGTGCGGGCGTCGGTCACGGTGTGGGTGGCGTGGTCGGTGGGTTGTGGGCGAGGACGCACGCGACAGGCGGTTCGAGATCGAGAGTCTCCACCCGGATCTGGACGAATCCGGCCTGTGCGAGCAGATCCTGAAGCTCTTGGCCGGCCCGGGTGGTGGTGTCCCGGGTGGCGCCGGGGCAGCGGGGCTGGCTGACGAGCGCGATCCGTCCCCCTGGGCGAAGCAGGAGGCGCAGCTCGCGAAGCCGTTCCGCCGGATCCGTCCAGAACCCCACCGAGTTGACGGCGAGGACGGCGTCGAGCGGTTCGCCGAAGCTCGGCAGTCGGTCCACCGAGGCGTGCGTGAGACGGACGCGACCAGCACGGACGGCGGCGGCGTTGCGCCGGGCGGCCTGACGGACCATGGCCTGAGAGTGGTCGACGCCATGGACCCGGCCCTGGACGGCGCGGGCGGCGAACGCGGCGATCCCGATCCCGGGGCCGAATCCGACCTCGAGCACCCGGTCGGTGGGCCGGACGTCCAGCAGCGACACCGCCCAGATGCTGCGTTGCCTGTTGGAGGAGCGATGGGCCATGAACCAGCCGACCGCCCGTCCGACGACGCCTCGCGGGTGACCGAACTGACGGACCATGCTCCTGAGCACGCGCTGCTTGATCCCCGGTGGTACTGCTGTTCCTGGTGTCGGCATGTCCGCAAGTCAAGGGCTTCAAGTACGCTTGAAGTCAATGGGCGACGAGCAGCTGACGATCGGCGAGCTGGCGAACCGTACCGGCGTCGCCACCTCCGCGCTTCGCTATTGGGAAGAGCTCGGCCTGCTGACGGCTCCGGCCCGGGTTTCGGGTCAGCGACGTTATCCGCCGTCGGCGGTCGGGCTGGTGGGCTTGATCCTGTTGCTGCGGGATGTCGGGTTCACCCTGCGCGAGGTCAAGGAGCTCATGGCTCGTTCGCCGGGCGGGGCGGAGTGGCGGGAGCTGCAGCGCGGCAAGCTCGCCGAGCTGGATCGGCGGATCGCTCTGGCGCAGGCGGCGCGTACCGCCATCGTTCATGGGCTGGCCTGTCCGCATGAGGACCTCTCCGAGTGCGCCACGTTCACGGACGTGGTGGCGGCACGCCTGGCAGGAGCCTCCCTCGAAGAAGCCCATTCGCACCGACCACCGAGCCCCTGACCACCGAGCCCCCCGGATGCTAGGTCGGTAGGCCGCAGGGTCGGCGGGAGTGGTTCTGCGACCGATAGTTACTGCTGGCGGAAGATGATCGCGGTGCCCAGGGCGGCGTGCGCGGGCACGAACAGCTCTCCGTCGCCGGTCCGGACGACGGGGATGTCGTTGCCGCGCAGGAACCGCTCGGTCGCGACGACGTCGCGCACGGACACCGCGTAGGCGACGAACGCCGGCAGGACCGCTGGACGCTCACCGGGCAACAGCTCGGCGAGCGCCGACACGGACACCACGGTGACGCCCGCCCGGTCGAAATGCGCCTGGTCGAAGCCCGTTCGGTCGAAGCTTGCCTGATCGATGTGCGCCCGGTCGATGTGCGTTCGGTCGGGCTGCGGTGCGGCCATGTCCGACGCCATCCCGTCGTGCCGGGTCTCGTCGTGCCGGGTCTCGTCGTACCGGGTCTCGTCGTACCGGGTTCCGGCGGTCTCGGGTGGGCCGTAGTAGGTGGTGTAGCGGCGCGTCAGCTCGGCCAACTCCGCGTCAGGCACGCACAACACGCATTCGACCAGGCCCGTCGCGCCGTTCGGGTGCTCGGTCTGCCGCTGCTGGTCGAGCCCGTCGGAAGGGGCGTTCTCGGCGAAGCCGATCCTGCCCTCCGGTACGCGCCCCGCACCCAGTTCCGGGTCGGAGATCTCGAGGTAGCGGGCGGGTTCCATGCGGGTCCCCGAGCTGGTCTCGACGGGTCGCTGGACGGCGTGCACCCCGCCATGCGAGACCCCGTCGCCGGTCAGGCGCGCCGCGACCCGGTCGAGGTCCCGCGTGTCGGCGATCATGATGTGCAGTCCCTGGAAGCGCCGCAGGAACGAGGTGATGTTCGCGGCGGTCGCGCGAACGGCGGCCACCAGCCCCGGCAGCTTGTCGTCGGGCACCCGCAGCGGAATCGGACGAGCCCCATCGAGCGCGCGACCGCCGCTCTCGGGGAGGACGGCCACCAACTCGACGAACGCCCCGGAAAAGTACACGTGCGTGTTCGCCACCCCGAACGGCTCGGCCGGGCCGCCGGGCTCGCGCGGCAGCACCGGGTAGGCCGGCGCGGGCACGGTGAAGCCCAGCCGGCGGTACCGCTCCATCGCCTCGCCCATGTCCTGCACGACGTGCCCCACGTGATGGAGCCCCTGGACGTCGTCGCTGCGGTCGTCGTAGACCATCGAACCACCCTTCTCCCAACTGATAGTCGTCTCTCAAATGAGAGTAAACCATCGTTTGAGTGTGCGCTAAAATCCGGCGCATGAGTGACAGCGGGTTGCGCGACCGCAAGAAGGCCAGGACCAGGGAGGCGATCCTGCGCGAGGCGTTCAGGCTCTTCCGCGAACGCGGCTACGCGGCCACCACCGTCGAGCAGATCGCCGAGGCCGCCGAGGTCTCGCCGGCCACCTTCTTCCGCTACTTCCCGACGAAGGAGCATCTGGCCGAGCTCGACCGTTTCCCGCCGCTCATCGAGGCACTGGCCGCGCAGCCGCCGGGGGCGCCGGTCAGCGTGTTGCGTGGCGCGTTCCGTACGGCGTTCGCGTCCCTGTCCGCCGACGAGATCGCCGCCGGGCACGCGCGTGAGGTGTTCGCGGCCACCGTGCCCGAACTGCTGGTGGCCAACCTGCGCAGGAGCCCCGGACTGATCGGTGAGGTGTGCGCGGCGGTGGCGGAGAAGGCCGGCCGCGCCGCAGGCGCCGCTCAGGTCGGCGACGCGGACGATCCTCGGATCAGGAACGCCGTCGGCGCCGTCTTCGGGGTCGTGGCCATGGTCTGGCTGCGCTGGGCACAGGACGCGCAGATGGACGGCCCCGCCGAGATCGACGCCGCACTGGCCCACCTGGAGTCCGGCCTGACTCTCTGAGCCGCCCGGCCTCGGACGACCGGCTGGGCCGGCCTGTCCAGGCCGCAGGCGGCCCTTCGGCCACCGGCAAACGCCCTGCCGGAGCGGCGGATTCAGGCGGGCCGGTCAGTGCGGAACCAGCGGAAGCGCCGCCCGTTGGCGGCCGCCTCGTACAGGTCGGGGCCGCGCTCGTCGCCCGCGTCCCGCAGCGCCTCGGCCGCGGCCAGGCGGACCAGGTAGTGCAGGGCGGTGTCGGCGGCCAGGGCCGCGCACAGTCGCGCGCCCTCCGTGCGGCCCGCCTCCAGCAGCGTCTTGGCCGCTTCGACCCGGTTCAGGCCGCCGAGCGCCGGGTCGGCGGCCAGGGTCGCGCACAGTCGCGCGCCCTCCGTGTGGCCTGCCTCCAGCAGCGTCTTGGCCGCTTCGACCCGGTTCAGGCCGCCGAGCGCCGGGTCGGTGGCCAGGGTCGCGCACAGCCGCGTGCCCCGGGCGTCGCCGGCCTCGATCAGCCGCGCGACCGCTGCCAGCCTGATGCCGTAGGAGAGCGGGCCGGTCGCCGCCAGGGCGGCACAGAGGGTGAGCCCGCGCGGGTCCGCCACCTCGATCAACGTCTCCGCCGCCCGCAGTCGCAGGTGGTCCACCTGGTCGGGGTCGCCGGCCAGGGACGCGCACAGATCCCGGCCGTGCGCGTCCCCGATCGTCGCCAGGACCTGGGCCGCCGCCACCCGTACCCCGCTGTACAGGGTGCGGTCGGCGGCCAGGTCGGCGCAGTACGCCATGGCCGCGGCCACCGCGGCGGGCGGAACAGCGGTCCCGATGCGGGCCTGGCGGAGGATGAACCGGCAGCCGTTCAGCCCGCCGCGGGGGGAGGCGAGGCGAGTGAGACAGCGCTCGACGAGCGCCGGGTCGTGCTCCGCTGCGGTGTCGATGAGGAAGCCGGCGAAGGACTCCTTGTACGGCGGCGGTTGCCAGTAGCGGCTCAGCCAGAGCCGCGGCCGGATCCCCGCCGAGTCGGGCGAGTCGTACAGGTACCGCCGAGGCCGGTCGAAGGCCTCGCGCAGGCTCTTCGCCGCGGTTTCCGCATCGCGGTTGGCGTGCCCGGCCGCCAGGTACTCCAGGAGCGTCTGGTGCAGGAATTCCAGGTCGCCGGCCCGTGCGGTGAGCGAGCCGCTGCGCGTCAGGCTCGCGGTCAGGAACTCGTGCCAGTCGAAAGCCGGGACACGGCGCGGGCGCCGAGCCTCCGGGTGAGCCGCCACGATGACCGTCGCCGGCTGCCGGTTGCCGCTGTGGCGCTCGGCGGCCAGGTGCACGATCAGGTCGGGCAGGTGGTCGAGCACGTGCTCGGCCTGCGCGACGGCGGCAGGTCCGTACCGGCGTAACCCGGTGCGGTCGATCTCGGCGGCGCCGCCGGGTGCGGGCACGTGCTGGTGCCGGTGCAGCAGGGAGAGGAAATCCCGGTAGATCTGACCGCGCCCGGCCGGCAACGGCCGGCCGGGAGCCTGGCCGTGCAGCTGGCACAGCATGGAGATCATTAACGGGATGCGGGCCAGCTCGGCCAGGTGGCTGCGGACGAGTTCCCGGGTGAACGCGTCGGCGGCCCGCTCGGCATCGGGCACCTCCAGGGCACGGAACCAGCCGCGGGCCACCTGCTGGATCTCCTCGCGGCCGAACGGCTGCAGGTCGTACCGGGGCACCTGCGGGCCCAGCCGGTCGAGTTCCCCGTCGGGTAACGGGCGGGTGGCCAGCACGAATCGGTACAGCTCGGCGTGCTCGCCCTCCATGAGAACCGCCAGGGACCGCAGGATGCGGCGGCGGGCGTCCGGGTCGCCGAGCTCGTCCAGGCCGTCCACCAGGACCAGCCAGGTGACGTCGGGTCGCGGCGGGGTGGCGAAGAATGCCGGCGGCAACTCCTCCACGAGCCCGTACTGGGCCAGCTCGGAGGTCACCGCGGCGGCCAGGGCGGTGGCGAGCGGACGGTCGGCGAGGGCGGCTGCGCTCACCATGACCGGCACGGTGTCGTGACCGGCGCCGGCGATCCACCGGTCGAGTCCGTGCGCGCTCACCGTGCGCAGCAGGCTGGATTTGCCGCCGCCGGGGCCGGCCAGCAGCACGCAGGGGGAGTCGACCTTGAGCGCCTGCTCGGCGGGCAGCTTCAGCGCGCCGTCGCCGCCGTCGGCCGCCTCCATCGGACGGAGCGGAACGCGTGGGCGGGCGGGAGTGTGGGCCGGCGCGAACGGGCTGCCGGGCAGCGCCCAGTTGCGGCCGTCGTCGAACGCCTT
>NZ_JABCPZ010000291.1 GCF_013283785.1 Nonomuraea antri | reverse complement strand
CGGGCGGGGTGTTCCTGGGTGACCCGCTGGGCGACGGCGACCACCTGGCGCACGTCGGCGGCTTCGACCTGGCGTCCTCGGCCCTGGCCGGCCTCGCCCCCTCGTGAGCGCCCACTGGCCCGGCCCCCTCGTAAGCACCCACGCGTCTCGCTCGCTCGTGAGCGCTTACGGGTGTGCGGGGTCTGCGGCGAGCACGTCGCGCAGGCCGTGCAGGGTGGTGATGCGGGGGAAGCCGGGCGGCGGCGGCGTGCCGAGCCGGTCGAGCCAGACCGACGGCATGCCGATCGCGGCCGGGCCGGTCACGTCCTTGTCCACGTCGTCGCCGACCAGCAGCACCTGCTCGGGCGGCAGGCCCAGCGCCGCGGCGGCGCCGGTGTAGCAGGCGGGCGCCGGCTTGAAGTGGCCGCCCAGCGACTCGCCCGTCAGCACCGGTCCGAGCAGCCCGCCGAGCCCGATCGCGCGGACCTTCTCCTCCTGCGGGCGCTGCGCCCCGTTGGTCAGCACGCCGAGCCGGAACTCCGCCAGCCCGGCCAGCGCGCCGGCCGCGTCGGGGTAGGCGACCCAGCCCTGCCGGTACAGCTCGGCGTAGTCGGCGAAGGCGGTGTCGACCGCGGCGTCGGCGCCGAGGGGCACGTCCAGCTCCAGCTCGGCGCAGAGCGCGCGGACGCGGCGGCGGCGCTGCTCCTGCCACGAGCACTCGCCGGCGTGCCAGGCGGCCAGGTGCGGGATCTCCAGCGACTCCCACAGCGCCGCCGCCTCGCCCAGACGGGGATGCGCGGGCGCGTGCCGCGACACCCAGCCGGTGATGGCGGTGTCGGCGGCGGCCCGGTGGTCGAACAGGGTGCCGTCCAGGTCGAACAGGATCGCGGTGATCATCGGGTGGTCAGTGCTCCTTGCGGAAGTCGCCGGCCTGCCGGACGTGGTCGATCATGACACGTTCCGCGGTGTCGCCGTCGCCGGCGGCCAGGGCGTCCAGGATGGCGGCGTGCGCGCCGAGCTGGCGCTCGACCTGGGCCGGGTCCAGCCACAGCGACGCCTGGGCGGGCACCGGGACGCTGTCGCGCACCGATCTGGCGTGCGCGCCCAGGAAGGCGGGGCCGCCGATGTCCACGACGCGCTGGTGGAAGCGCCTGCTCTGCTCCCCGAGCAGGTCGTTCCTGCCCGCGGCGGCGTCGGCGGCCATGGCGGCGTGCAGCTCGCGCAGCCCGTCCAGCTCGCCGGGGGTGATCCTGGCGGCGGCCAGGCGGGCGCCCAGCCCCTCGACCACCGAGCGCAGCCCGTAGTACTCCGCCAGCGCGTCGGCGCCCAGATCGATGACGGTCGCGCCGTGGTGGGCCTCGTAGCTGATCAGCCGGTCCTTCTCCAGCCGGCGCAGGGCCTCGCGCACCGGCGTCACCGATACCCCGAGCCGCTGCGCGACGGCGGCGGCGCGCAGCGCGGTGCCGCCGGGGATCCGCGCGTTGCGGATCTCGTCGAGCAGCACGCTGTAGACGTAGTCGGCCTTGCTCATGGGCGGGCGCGGGGTCATATCCCTCAGTTTCCCCTAGATACGGTCATGATTGACCTGTCTCTTATTTCTTATAAGTTATAAAACATGACTAGCCTCGCCGACCTGCGGGTCATCGACGCCGCCACGCTGTTCGCCGGTCCGTCCGCCGCGATGATGCTGGGCGACTTCGGCGCCGACGTGATCAAGATCGAGCATCCCCGGCGCGGCGACCCCTCACGCGGGCACGGCGCCTCCGTCGACGGGGTGGGGCTGTGGTGGAAGACGCTCTCGCGCAACAAGCGCGCCGCCGCCGTGGACCTCTCGCACGCCGACGGTCAGGAGATCCTGCGCCGCCTGGCCACCCGCTCCGACGTGCTGATCGAGAACTTCCGCCCGGGCACCCTGGAACGCTGGAACCTCGCCCCCGAGGACCTGCTCAAGCTCAACCCCCGCCTGATCGTGGCCAGGATGACCGGGTTCGGGCAGTTCGGGCCGATGGCCTCGCGGCCGGGGTTCGGCACGCTGGCCGAGGCCATGAGCGGCTTCGCGGCGATGACCGGGCAGCCGGACGGGCCGCCCACGCTGCCGCCGCTGGCCCTGGCCGACGGGATCGCCGGGCTGGCCATGGCCTACGCCGTCATGGTCGCGCTGCGCGCCCGCGAGCACACCGGCCGCGGCCAGGTCGTCGACCTGGCCATCATCGAGCCGATCCTGGGGCTGCTCGGCCCGCAGATGAGCGCGTACCAGGCGCTCGGCGTGGTGCCGCCGCGCACCGGCAACCGGTCGAGCAGCAACGCCCCGCGCAACACCTACCGCACCCGCGACGGCCGCTGGCTGGCCATCTCCACCAGCGCCCAGCCCATCGCCGAGCGCGTGCTGACTCTGGTCGGCCGGGCCGACCTGGGCGAGCAGCCGTGGTTCGCCAGCGGGCACGGCCGGGTCCAGCACGTGGACGAGCTGGACGAGGCCGTCGCCTCCTGGATCGCCGAGCGCGACGCCGCCGAGGTCATCGCCCGCTTCGAGGAGGCGCAGGCCGCCGTCGCGCCCATCTACGACGTGCGCGACCTGGCCGTGGACCCGCAGTACGCGGCGCTGAACACCTTCATCGACGTGCCCGACGAGGAACTGGGCAGCGTCGCCATGCAGAACGTGATGTTCCGACTGTCCGACACGCCGGGCGAGGTCCGCTGGCCGGGCCGAGCGCTCGGCCGCGACACCGACGAGGTGCTGGACGAGCTGGACTACACCGCCGAGCAGGTCGCCCGGCTGCGCGCCGACGGGGTGATCGGGTGAACGTGACCTGGCTCTACGTGCCCGGTGACCGGCCGGAACGCTTCGCCAAGGCGGCCGCGTCCGGCGCCGACGTGGTGATCGTCGACCTCGAGGACGCGGTCGTCCCGGCACGCAAGGACGAGGCCCGCGCCAACGCCGTCGCCTACCTGCGCGAGCGGCCAGGCGGCGGGCCGGAGATCCACGTCCGGGTCAACGACCTGGCCACCGAGCGGGGCCGGGCCGACCTGGCGGCGGTCGGCGACCTGGCCGACGGGGTGCGGCTGCCCAAGGTCGAGTCCGCCGACGCCCTGGACGTGCTCGACGGCTGCGCCGCGCCCGCGTACGCGCTGCTGGAGTCCGCGGCCGGGATCGTCGGCGCCGCGGCCGTCGCCGCACATCCCCGGGTGGCCGGGGTGGCGCTCGGCGAGCAGGACCTCGCGGCCGAGCTGTCGATCACGAGCGAGGCCGCCATGGACCACCTCAGGCTGCAGGTCGTGCTGGCCGCCGCCGCGGCCGGTCTGCCGCCGGTGCCCATGTCGGTGTATCCGCACGTGGCCGACGAGGCCGGGCTGGCCGCCTCCTGCGCGGCCGGGCGGGCGCTCGGCCTGTTCGGCAGGACCGCGATCCATCCCCGTCAGATCCCGGTGATCAGGCGGGCGTTCCGTCCCACGGCGGCGGAGAGCGCCGCGGCCGCCGAGATCGTGGCGGCCGCCGAGCGGGCCGAGCGGGCGGGCGCGGGCGCGGTGGCGCTGCCCGACGGCCGGTTCGTGGACGCGCCGATCGTCACCAGGGCCCGCCGCACGCTGGCACTCGCGAACCGCCTGGCCGAGTAGCCGGCGCCGTCACGCGGGCGGCTCCTTTACGCGGACGGGCTCCAGCGGGCCGACAGCTCGTCGTCCTCGGCCGGGGGGCCGGGCAGCGGCCGGTGGCCGGCGGGCGCCCGCAGCGAGTCCATGATCAGGCTCAGGTACCGGTGCCTGAGCTGCGAGGTGCGCTCCTCGTCGCCGATCTTGATGCTGGCGATCTGCTCGAACAGCAGCGCGATGTCCGCCACCGACACGTCGGGACGCAGCACGCCCGCGTCGACCGCCCGGTGGTGGATGGCGGTGGCGAGCTCGCCGGAGCGCATCGCGTCGCGGTAGAGCTCCTCGGTGGGCTGGAACGTGCCCGCCAGCTTGATGGTCAGCGAGTTGGTGTCGGCGTCGACGATGCCGCGCATGTACCCGGCGAACGCCTCCCACACGTCGCCGTCGCGCGCCAGCGCCTGTTCGGTGACCGCGATGTAGGCCTTCAGCCCGTCGCCGCAGAGCTTCTGCAGCAACGCCTCCTTGCTGGGATAGCGCCGGTAGAGCGCGCTGATCCCGACCCCGGCCCGCTCGGCCACGGCCGCGATGGGCGCGCCCGGATCGGCGGTGAAGACGGCACGGGCCGCCTGGAGGATCAACTCGTCGTTTCTGGCGGCCTGCGCCTTGCGGCCGCTCATGGGTGCAGCTGTCATACCTCCAGCATAAGGGAACGAACAATTCCGTTCTATAGCCCGGTTGGATCAAGGTCTGGTCTATTGGTCCATATGTCTATACAAAGAGTTGACATTGCGATACAACCAGGGCGAGCCCGTTGGTCCTGGAGGTGTCCGATGAGACGAACCCTGATCGTGCCGGCCCTGCTGCTGGCACTCACCGCCTGCTCCTCGGGCGGCCAGAGCGCGCAGAGCAGCGCCCCCGCGCCCGCGGACACGGCCGCCGCCACCGCCCCCGCCGCGGGCAGCTTCGCCGTCATCACGCACGGCGCGCCCGGCGACTCCTTCTGGGACGTGGTCAAGAACGGCGCCGAGGCGGCCGGCAAGCAGTACGGCGTCAAGGTCGCCTACCAGGGCGACGGCGACCCGGCCAAGCAGTCGCAGCTCATCGACCAGGCGGTGTCGGAGAAGGTGGACGGCATCGTGGTGTCCATGGCCAACCCGGACGCGCTGAAGGAGTCCATCACCAAGGCCGTCGCCGCGAAGATCCCGGTGGTGACGATCAACTCGGGCGCGGACTCGTCCAAGGAGTTCGGCGCGATCACCCACGTCGGCCAGTCGGAGGACGTGGCCGGGCGCGGCGCGGGCGAGCAGCTCAAGGCGGCCGGCGTGACCAAGCTGCTGTGCGTGATCCACGAGGCCGGCAACGTCGGGCTCGACCAGCGCTGCAAGGGCGCCGAGGAGACGCTGGGCGGCACGGTGGAGCGGCTGCAGGTGGACGTGAGCAACCTGGCCGACGTCACCTCGAAGATCACCGCCAAGCTGCAGTCGGACAAGTCGGTCAACGGGGTGCTGTCGCTCAACCCGGCCATCGCCATGGCCGCCAGGGACGCCGTCAAGGACGCGGGCTCGCAGGCCAAGCTGGCCACGTTCGACCTGTCGGCGGACGTGGTCACCGCGATCAAGGACGGCGAGCTGCTGTTCGCCGTCGACCAGCAGCAGTACCTGCAGGGCTTCCTGCCGATCACGTTCCTGAACCTGTACAAGCAGAACCTCAACACCGTCGGCGGCGGCCTGCCGGTCAACACCGGCCCCGGTTTCGTCACCAAGGACACCGCCGAGCAGGTCGCCAAGCTGACCGAGGCGGGCACGAGGTGACCACCGCCGCCGGCCCGCGCGCCGACGAGCGGCTGGCGGACGTCGGGGCGCTGCGCCGCCTGCTCATCCGCCCGGAGCTGGGCGCGGTGGTCGGCATGATCGTGGTGTTCGCGTTCTTCGCGAGCCAGTCGGAGGTCTTCCGCTCGCTGGACGGCGTGGCCAACTGGCTCGACCCGGCCTCCACGCTCGGCATCATGGCCGTGGCCATCGCGCTGCTGATGATCGGCGGCGAGTTCGACCTGTCGGCCGGCGTGCTGACCGGCACGACCGGGCTGATCCTGGTCACGCTGGCCACCAGGTTCGGCTTCGACGTGTGGACGGCGATGCTGGTCGGCCTGGTGGTGGCGCTGGCCGTGGGCTTCGCCAACGGGCTGATCGTGACCAGGACCCGGCTGCCCAGCTTCATCGTCACGCTGGGCACGTTCCTCATGCTGCAGGGGATCAACCTGGGCGTGACCAAGGCGCTGACCGGGACCGTGCAGGTCAGCGGGCTGCGGCGGGCGTCCGGGTACGAGGGCGCCCGGACGATCTTCGCCGGCACGATCGAGGTGGCCGGCACCTCGTTCCGGGTGGCGATCCTGTGGTGGATCGCCGTCACGGCGCTGGCCACCTGGGTGCTCATGCGCACCAGGCCGGGCAACTGGATCTTCGCGGTGGGCGGCAACGAGCAGGCCGCCCGCGCGGTCGGCGTCCCGGCCGCACGCACCAAGATCGCGCTGTTCATGACCACCGCGTTCGCGGCCTGGCTGGTCGGCTCGATCATGGCGCTGCGGTTCACGTCCGTGCAGGCCAACATCGGCATCGGGCAGGAGTTCATCTACATCATCGCGGCCGTCATCGGCGGCTGCCTGCTGACCGGCGGCTACGGCTCCGCCGTCGGGGCGGCGATCGGCGCGGTGATCTTCGGGATGGCCGACAAGGGCATCGTCTTCCTCGGCTGGGACGCCGACTGGTTCAAGTTCTTCCTCGGCGCCATGCTGCTGCTCGCGACGCTGGCCAACCGCCTGGTCAGGCGGTACGCCGAGGAGGTGAGACATTGATTCTCGAGACCAGGGACATCGGCAAGTCGTTCGGCTCGGTGCTGGCGCTGCGCGGGGTGTCGATGGGGGTCGAGGCCGGCCGGGTCACCTGCGTGCTGGGCGACAACGGCGCGGGCAAGTCGACGCTCATCAAGATCCTGTCGGGGGTGCACCGGCACGACTCTGGCTCGCTGCTGATCGACGGCGCCGAGGTGCGCCTGTCGAGCCCGCGCGAGGCGCTCGACCGCGGCATCGCCACCGTCTACCAGGACCTGGCGATGATCCCGCTGATGTCGGTGTGGCGCAACTTCTTCCTCGGCTCCGAGCCGCGCCGCGGCCTGGCCTTCGACGTGCACAAGGCCAGGCGCGTGGCGCGCGAGGAACTGCGGGCCATGGGCATCGACATCAGGGACGTCGACCAGCCGGTCGGCACCCTGTCCGGCGGCGAACGCCAGTCGGTGGCCATCGCCAGGGCGGTGTACTTCGGCGCCCGCGTGCTCATCCTGGACGAGCCCACCTCGGCGCTCGGGGTCAAGCAGGCCGGGGTGGTGCTGCGTTACATCGCCAGGGCCCGCGACCGGGGGCTCGGCGTGGTGTTCATCACGCACAACCCGCACCACGCCTACCCGGTGGGCGACCGGTTCCTGCTGCTGAACCGGGGCAGCAGCCTGGGCGAGTACGGCAAGGCCGACATCACCAGGGACGAGCTGACCACGCTGATGGCCGGGGGAGCGGAGCTGGAGGAACTGGCGCACGAGCTCGAACGGGAGTGAGCCCCGGGGACCGGCGTCCCCGGGGTCTCTCACATCGCGGCCAGGCGGAGCAGCGCGACCCCGCCGATGATGGCGGCGAAGGACACCAGCTTGGCGGCGTTGATCTTCTCCTTGTAGAGCAGCGCGCCGAACACGACCGTGCCGATCGAGCCGACGCCGGTCCAGATGGTGTAGCCGACGCTGACGTCCAGGGTCTTGAGCGCCAGGCTCAGGGTGAAGATGCCGCCCGCCGCCGACAGCAGCGTGAAGACCGACGGCCACAGCCGGGTGAAGCCCCGGGTGGCGTTGGTGCCGAGAGCGAAGCCGATCTCGAAGACGATGGCGATGCCGAGGTAGATCCAGGCCATGATGATTTCTCCGGTTCAGTGTCAGAAGGTGTGGTCGGTCAGGAGGCGGCGGGGGTGGGCCGGTCGGCCAGCTTGAGCCCCAGCACGCCGCCGATGATCAGCACGAAGGCCAGCGCCTTCCAGAGGTTCATCGCCTCGTCGAACAGCAGCGTCCCGAACACGACGGTGCCGACGGAGCCGATGCCGGTCCAGATGGTGTAGCCGACGCCGACGTCCAGGGTCTTGAGCGCCAGGCTGAGGAAGAAGATGCCGGCGCCGGCCGCGGCGATCGTCAGCAACGACGGGCCGAGCCGGGTGAAGCCCTCGGTGGCGTTGGTGCCGAGAGCGAAGACCACCTCGAAGACGGCGGCGATGAGCAGGTAGATCCAGGCCATGGGAATGCGCTCCTTCAAATGCTTGCTTGTACATGCATATTCTGTACATGCAGGTAATATGACTGTCAACAGGAAGGGAGCACCCGGTCGTGAACACCGATGACGAACTGTGGGTCGGCGTGGTCCGGCTGCACGCCAGGGTCGAGCACGAGCTGGCGGCGGCGCTGCAGCGCCATGGGCTCGGCCTGTCGGAGTACCGCGCGCTGTGCCACCTGTCCACCTCCGGGGCCGGCGAGCTGCGCATGCAGGACCTGGCCGACCTGCTGGGGCTGAACCAGAGCTCGGTGACGCGCCTGGTCGCGCGGCTGGAGAAGGCCGGGCTGACCCGTAGAGACCTGTGCCCGGACGACCGGCGCGGCGTCTACACCGTCATCACGGACGCGGGACGGGCCAGGAAGGACGAGGCCACCGGCGCCTACGAGGGCACGCTCACCGCCGTCCTGGACCGGCTGTCGGCCGAGCAGGGGCTCGGCGGCCTGGTCGCCGCACTCCGCCGGGCCGGTTCTGAATCTACGTTGTAAAGGCGTTCGGTCGCTTTTGTCCTCATACGGTGTGACCACACACGTCTCATCGACACTGAGGAGCGCACCACCGTGGCACGCGACGCCGTCTGGGCGGTCATCACCGGCATGTACGACGCCTACGCCAGAGGCGACCGGGCCGGCATCGACCGGCTGCTGCACCCGGACGCCACCATCTGGGACTCGGCCGAGCCCGGCCTGATCACCAGCAGGGCCCAGCTCGACCGGGTCCGCGACGCGCGGCCCTCCGACGGCCCGGCCGAGACCGGCGTACGCGCCTGCGACGAGGTCGTGGACGTGTGGGGCGACACCGCCCTGGCCCGGTACGTGCTGCGGGTGGACTTCGCGCACGGCGAGCCCGAACTGGTGCGCACCACCAGCGTGCTGCGCCGCGCGGGCGGCGAGTGGCTCATCGTGCACGTCCATGAGAACACGCTCTGACCTGCGGATATCCTGAGTAGTCAGGGCAGGGTGCACAGCGCCGCGGCCGACGGCAGTGCGCTGCGCACAGGGCGGGGGAAAGGGGGCGGTCCTATGGTGCGGCAAGACTTCGCGCCCCCCTCCGAGGAGCTTCCATGACCGCCACCGACTCAGCGACGATGCCCATCGGCGCGGCGTTCGACCGGATGCCGTTCACCCCCAGGCACGTGCTCATAGCCCTAGCGCTGTTCATCGCGTTCGTCATCGAGTCGTGGGAGCAGCTCGCCCTGATCTACGTCTCCGGTGACCTGGGCACCCAGTTCGGCATCGACCAGGCCGGCATCGGCCTCGTGCTGTCGGCCGTCGCGTTCGGGATGATCCCCGGCGTGCTCATCTGGGGCCCGGTGGCCGACAGGATCGGTCGCAAGCCGGCCAGCTTCTGGTCGCTGCTGGCCTACGGGGTGATCGCGTTCGCCTCGGCGTTCGCGCCGAACATGACCGTGCTGGTCACCCTGCGGGTGGCCTCGGGGCTGGCGCTGGCCGGCGTGTACACGATCACCTTCCCGTACTTCCTGGAACTGCTGCCCACCCGGTACCGGGGACGGGCCGCCGTCTACCTGTCGATCGGCTGGCCGATCGGCATGCTGGCCGCCATCGGGGCCTCGGTGACCCTGGGTGACCTGGGCTGGCACGTGGTCGTCATCGCCAGCGCGGTGGCCGGGCTGTGGGCGTTCGCGATCAGGGCGTGGGTGCCCGAATCGCCGTACTGGCTGGTGGCCCGCGGCCGGCACGCCGAGGCCCGCGAGGTGCTGCGCGCGCTGGAGAGCCCGGACGCCGACGCCCGCTTCACCGTCGCCACCACGCGCGTCGGCAACCCGCTCGACCTGTTCCGCGGCAAACTCGCCAAGATCACGATCGTGATGCTGGTGCTCAACTTCGCCTTCAACTGGGGCTACTGGGGCCTGCAGACCTGGCTGCCGACGCTGCTGCAGAACAGGGGCCTGACCATGTCGGCGTCGCTGGGCTTCGCCGCGCTGAGCGCGCTCATGATGATCCCCGGATACGTGAGCGCGTCGCTGCTGACCGGCCGGTTCGGGCGCAAGAAGGTCTTCCTGGTGTACGTCGTCGCGGCGGTGCTCGGCGGGCTCTGGTTCGCCACGGCCGAGACGATGACCGGGCTGTACCTGGGCAACTTCGTGTTGTCGTTCTTCAGCCTGGGCGCCTGGGGCGTCTGGAACACCTGGAACGGCGAGTTCTACCCGACCGCGCTGCGCGGCACCGGCTACTCGTGGGCGACCGCCTCGCAGCTCGTCGCCACCGCGGTGGCGCCGTCCGCGGTGGGCGCGCTGCTGGCCGGGGCCACCGGGTTCACCGCGACCATGCTGATCATCAACGCGTTCATGGTGGTGACGGCGCTGCTGGCGCTGCCGCTGCCGGAGACCGAAGGGCGCGAGCTGGAGTGATCGCCGGCGTCGCGCTCGGACGGCTCGCCCCCGTGGTGGTGGCCGTCAGGGACGGCGTGCTCCAGCGGCCGGTCACGGACGACGACGTGACCGGCCGCGCCGCGTCCGGGGGTTTCCGCGCCGCGTCCGGGGGCTTCCAGGCCGCGTCCGGGGGTTTCCGCGCCGCCTGTGTGGCGGTGGATCTCACCGATGCGGACCTGGCCCCGGTGGCGGTGATCCGGGTGGGCGGCCCGTGCCCGGCGGCGTTGCGGCCGCTGGCCGGCCGGCCCGAGGGGGCGGGGGTGGCGACGATCGTCCGCGGCGGGCACAGCCTGACCGGACGGCCGCTGGCGGCGCTCGACACCGAGGCGGTGCGGCGCTTCGCGGCCGGGTGCGGGCTGAGCGACTTCGCGGTCACCGCGACCGGGTCGCCGATGCTGGCCGATCACGAGCTGGCCGTGGCGTCGATCGTGGCGGCCGAGGTGCCGGGCGCGCGGATCACGCTGTCGTACGAGTTCGGCCGCCCCGGGCTGCGCGCCCGCGAGGAGAACGCGATACGCAACGCCGCCCTGGGCCCCGCGGCGGGCCGGATCGCCGACGCGGCGGCCCGCGAGCTGCCCGGGCCGCCGGTGTACTTCGCCAGGTCGGGCAGCGGCCTGGTGTCGGCGCACTACTTCCGCCGCTACCCGCTGACCTGCGACAGGGGCGGGCAGGCGAGCCTGGCCAGGGGCCGCGCGGCGCTGGCCGGCGGGCTCGGCCCGGAGGCATCGGCGGCCTGGGACGTCCCCGCCGGCGGATTGCCTGACGAGGTGGTCATGGCCTACGGCGCGGCGCTCGGCGGGCCGCAGGCGCAGGTGGAGCGCATCGTGCAGGCGCGCGGCCGGGCCGAGCTGGACCGGGCGCTGCAGGACGCCAGGGACGAGGTGCTGACCCGGGTGGTCAGCGCGGGTGCGGCCCCGGGGTCGGCGCGGGTGGCGGAGACGACGGTGAACCCGCTGTCGTTCCTGCCCGACGGCCTGTACCGGGTGCGGGTTGCGGCCGAGGGAGCCACCCCGTGAGCCCGTCGGGCATGACCCGCGGCGACGAGGCCGGGCAGGTGATCGACGCGGAGCGGCTGGAGCGGCTGGCGGCCGGGTCGCGGCTGTTCGCCACCGGGGCGGCGGAGTCGTCGTTCCGGCTGGCCGTCGACTGGGCCGTGGCCGAGATCGGGCCCGGCGTGCGCCTGGTGGCCGCGGACGACCTGCCCGGCGACACGTTGTGCGTCGCGGTGAGCCTGGTCGGGTCCACGACCGCGCTGGGCGAGCAACTGCCCGGCGGCGACGAGCCGACCCGCGCGGTGCGGGCGCTGGAACGGCGGCTGGGCCGGCGGGCCGGCGCGGTGGTGGCGCTCAACCTGGCCGCGGAGAACGCCATGATCCCGGTCATCGCCGCGGCCGGGCTGGGCGTCCCGCTGGTCGAAGGCGACGGGACCGGCCGGGTGTTCCCGCTGGTGGAGCAGACGACGTACACGCTGGGCGGGGTGAGCGCGGCCCCGCTGGCGCTGGCGGGGGCGTCGGGCGAGCTGGTGCTGCTGGAGACCGACCGGGTGGAGGAGCTGCTGCGCCCGGTGGTGTTGTCGGTCGGCGGGTGGGCGGTGGCGGCCTGCTACCCGATGGCGGCCCGCGACCTCGCGCGGGTGCTGGTCGCCGGGACGGTCGGCGCGCTGCTGGCGGCGGGCGCGCCCGGGGCGGCCAGGTCGCTGGCGGCGCCGTTCGGGGTGCGGACGTTGTGCCGCGGCCGGATCGCCGCCGTCGAGGGCAGCACCGGCCACGGCACCGGCCCTGATGCGCCCGGAACCGGGGGCGGCTTCAGTGGCGGCTTCGGGGGCGGCTTCGGG
>NZ_JABCPZ010000290.1 GCF_013283785.1 Nonomuraea antri | reverse complement strand
GCCGGCGGGTTCGGGGCGCAGGGCGTTGCGGTTGCGTGAGAGGAAGCCGGCCGATCGCAGCAGCGTGAGCGCCAGCTCGCGCCCCCCGGACACCAGCTCGTACTCCGTGACGTGCTCCAGCAGCGCGGCCGCGCCGCCCGCGGCCACCCAGGCGGAGGCGGGGAAGGTCGGCAGCGGGGTCTCGCCGCAGCCGCCCTCGGCGGTCAGGCCGCGCGTGACGACCGCGAACTGCCCCTCGGCGTACGAGACCGTCGCCGGCGACGGCAGCGGCACGTGCAGCCGCACCCGGTGGTCGTCGCAGCGGTTGTCGAACTCGACCCGCAGCCGCACGAACGGCTCGCCGGCCCGCAGCTCGACCCGCAGGTCGACGACGATCTCCTCGGTCCTGGACGAGCGTCGCGCGGCGGGGATCTCCGGCGTCCACCGCACCCCGTCCCCGGCCGCCGGCCAGCGGTAGACGCGGCGCACGTCCAGTACGGCCACCAGCGGCCCGCCGCAGGCCAGGTCGGTCTCCACCGACTCGGGCCGGTCGACCAGCAGGTCGGCGGCGGGCGGCGCGTGGTTGTAGGTGTCGCCGACGTCGCCGCCGTCCACCAGGCGGCCGGCGCCGGTGATCGTGACACCGCCGCCGGTCAGGGTCAGCGTGCCGTCGGCGACGACCTCGACGCGCAGCAGGCCGTTGTCGAGCGTGGTCCCGTCGGCCCGCACGGGTTCCACGCCATGCGGGCCGGACGCCCCGCGCACCGACCCCCACGGCGCGGCACGCAGGCCGGCGTGGCCCAGCGGCGGGACCTCGACCAGGGCGGCGACCGTGCGGCGCGGCTCGGCCTCGATGCGGACCCGGCGCACGCTGTCGAGCCGTCCGCGCAGGTCGGCCGGGTCGAACGCGGCCGTGGTCCGCCTGGCGACGGTGAACGTGAGCGTGTCGCCGTCGATCGTCCAGCCGGTGATGTGTTGACCGTACAGCTCGGTGCCGTGCACGAACGTCAGCGCCGTGGCCGGGTCCATCTCCTCGTCGAGCAGCAGGGTCGGCGCGTACTCCAAAGGCTGGACGGGCACCGGCACGCCCGCGGCGTCCACCAGCGGGTCGCGGCCGGCCAGGTCCACCAGCACCAGGCCGCGCCGGATAGCCGGGGTCGGGTTGAAGACCAGCACGCCCTCGGCCGGCACGCTCTCGGCGAGCCGCGTGGTCACCAGGTCGCGGACGGCCTGGCCGAGGTGTTCGGCCTCGGCGATGCGGGCGGCGACCTGCTGAGCGGTGTCGTCCACGCCGCAGCCGGTGACCGAGTCGTGTCCGCTGGCGTCGACCAGGCGCCACCAGGCCAGGTCGAGGAAGCGTCCCGGCCATTCGGCGCCGCCCCAGAGCGTGGCCAGCGGCTCGGCGTAGCGTTCGAGCATGCGTTCCGCGCGTCCCATGGCCTGCTTGAGCCGGGGGCGGATGGAGATGACGCCGGGCAGGATGTTGGCGCGGGCGTGCGAGCGCAGCTCACCGGCGACGCGCGGCAGCCCGGTGACGTCGCCGGGGTTGGTCGCGAGGTAGCCGGTGAGTGTGTCCATGCTGGCGCCGAGCGCGGCGACCCGGCCGGGCAGGTCACGGACCGGGGCGGAGTGGTCGGCGCCGTACATGGCCAGCACCGGGCCGTCGGGCCCGTGCCACTCGCGCATGACGTGCAGGAACTCGGCGGCGCGCCGCTCGCCGCCGTCCTCCATGAGTTCCATGCCGTTGCCGTAGCCGCCGGCGGGCAGGTACTGGGTGCGGACGGCCGTGCCGTCGGGGGCGACCCAGGCGAAGACGTCGGTGGTCACCGCGGCGGGCACGCCCCGATACACGCACGCATGCACAAGTCCGGCTTGTCGCAAAATCTGCGGCATTTGCGCGATATGTCCGAACATGTCGGGGAGGTAGCCGACCGGCATCGCCCCGCCCAGCCGGTCCGCCCGCTCCATCCCGAGCTCCAGGTTGCGGACGATCGTCTCCCCCGAGCACAGGAACTCGTCCAGCAGGATCTGCCACGGCCCCACCGCCAGCCGCCCGGACTTGACCAGCGCCGCCACCCGCTCCCGCTGCTCGGGCCGCACCTCCAGGTAGTCGTCGACGCAGGCGAGCTGCCCGTCGAGGGTGAAGTGGTAGGCGGGCTCGCGCTCCATCGTGTCGAGCACCTCGTCCATCAGCGCGACCAGGCGCAGCCTGAACCGCTGGAACGGCTCGTACCATTCCCTGTCCCAGTGCGTGTGCGGCACCACGACGATGCTCACGCCGCCTCCCCTCCGATCGGCAGACCATGTCGCACGGCGTACCGCGCGGCGATCCGCTGGGCCGTCACGATGTCGGCGAGCGCGCCGGCGGCGTCGGTGAGCGGCGGCTCGCCCTCGTTCACGAAAGCATGGAACGCGGCCAGCTGCACCTCGAACGCCTCGGTCACCGAACGCCACGCGGTACGGCTCTCCGCCCCCGACACCACGGTCAGCGTGGTCGGCGCGTTCATCAGGTACGGAGAGGGGAAGACCAGCTCCAGCGTGCCCCGGTCGTGGTGGATGGCCACGGTCTCCCGGTAGGCGGGATAGTCCTCCAGGTAGTGCCAGCGGATCGAGAAGCGCCCGGCCACCGGCAGCGCCCCCGAGATCTCCACGGACCCGGGCCCGGCGCCCCACGCCTCCACTTCCGAAATTTCAGTCGGCGACCCGGTAAATCGCCTCAAGAGCGACAAGTCGTGGCATATCGAGCCGAGGGTGATCTCGTACACCCCGCGTACCGCATCAGGCGCCTCCACGCCCAGCGCCCGCGAGACCAGCTCGTGCTCGGCCGCGCGCAACGACGTCACCACCGCGGGATCGACGTCGTCCGCCCGGGTCAGGTTGGCGAAGGCGAGCTGCGACTCCCCGCTTGGATGCAGCACGGTCACCTCGACCGACCGGATCGCCGCCGGCCCGCCCAGCTCGGCCAGCAGCTCCTCGGCCCGGCGCACGGCCGGGTCGTACTGCTTCATGTAGCCCACCATGAGCCGGCCCGGGGGCAGCGCGGCCACCTCCGCCCTGGTCACGGCCAGCGGCTTCTCGCACAGCACGGGGTACCCGGCGGCCAGCGCCAGCCGTACCGGCTCGCCGTGCGAACCGGAGGCCAGCATGAGCACGGCGTCGAAGCCGCCCGCGGCGAGCATGCCCGTCAGCGACGTGTGCCGCCCGGCCGCGCCGAGCCTGTCGGCGACGGCGCCGGCGAGCGCCGGTGACAGGTCGCAGACGGCGCTCACCTCGAACAGGTCACGCCGCCTGGACAGCAGCGGCACGTACACCGCCTGCGTGACGGCGCCGCATCCGACCAGTGCGATCCTCATATCCCCAGCTCTCTCAGCTTCTCGCGGTTGGCGGCCTGGTCGGCGGCGATCCGTCGCACCGGGTGCAGGCCGGGCAGCGTGTCCTGCTCGACCACGATCCAGCCCCGGTAGCCGATGGCGTCGAGCGCGGACACCACGCCTGGCAGGTCGAGCGCGCCCCGGCCGAGCGGCGTGAACGCGCCCGCGCCGACGACTTCGTGCAGGTCGGCGCCCGGGGTGAGACGGGCGGGGTCGCCGTCCTTGATGTGCACGTGCCCGATCCTGTCCGCCCAGTCGCGCAGCGCCGCCGCCGGGTCCGCGCCGGCCAGCAGCAGGTGACCGGTGTCGAGGCAGAGCGGGACGTCGGTCAGCTCCAGGAGCCGCTCGATCTCGGCGGACGTCTCGACGTAGGTGCCGAGGTGGTGGTGGAAGGCAGGCTCGAAGCCGCGCTCGCGGCAGCGGTCGGCGGCCTCCTGGACGCGGGCCGCGTACCCGGGCCACTCGGCGGCGGCCAGGCCGGGCGCGCCGCCTCCAGGGCGGGCGAAGCGTTCCCGCGAGCCAGGGCAGCCGAGCGTGGGCCTGGGCGGCGGCCACGGGCCTGGCGGGGCGGCGGCGAACACGTCGAGCACGGCCTCCAGCGCGGGCACGTCCTGGCGGAAGCCTTCGGCGTCGGCGTATCGCAGGTCGGCCCAGCCGCCGGCCAGCCCGAGGCCGCCGAGCCGCGCGGCCAGGCCGGGGCCGGTGCCGAGGTAGCCGATCGGGCCCAGGTCGATGCCGTCGTACCCGGCCTCGGTCAGGACGCGGACCAACTCGGCGGCCGCCAGCGGACGGGCGGCGGGGGCGGGCTCGAACACCCCGAAGCTCACGGGCGCATTGGCGACGGGCCTTCCAGCGTCGGACACCGGCCCGCCCGCCGCGCTCCGGCCGCCGTCATCCGCTCCCCCGGTCACTCGCACAGGGCCATCACCTCGTTCTCGTGGGTCTCCAGCCGGTGCCTGCCGGTGCCGGCCGGGATGAGCGCCCGCTCGCCGCGCACCACCTGGCGCGCGCCGTCCGGGCGCACCAGGACCAGCCCGTCGGCGTCCAGGGCCAGCAGCTCGTCACCCAGCCTGACCAGCAGCGGCGCGTCGGGACCCGCCGAGACCGCGACCCGTCCGGCGCGCACGCCGTCCAGCACCGCGGCCGGGTCCTCGGCCAGCACCCAGGTGGTCGGCGCGCCGGGCAGGCCGTCGCTGCCGTGGCGGTGGAAGTCGCTGCCGCCGATGGCGATCACGTCGTCGCGCCAGGCGTCGGCCCAGGCCAGCGGCGCGCCCCAGCGCCGGTCCCACCAGCCGGAGCTCCAGACCTCGGCCACCCGGGGCCGGGTGCGCAGCGGCAGCAGCCAGGCGCAGTCCGCGCCCAGCGGATGGTTGATCGAGATGAGGCCGCCCGCGCGTTCCGCGTGCTCGATCCAGTCGTCGGCGGGCCGGCGGAAGTCCACCCAGCCGACCTCGCCGAACACGTTCGCGTGCCCGCGGTCGGTGGTGACCTCCTGGCCGGGGATGAGCGTGACGCCCCGGTCGGCCTTGGCCAGCCAGGGGTGGTGGCTGACCGTGTTGTGGTCGGTGACGGCCAGGAAGTCCAGCCCCCGGCCGTGGGCCAGCTCGGCCAGCTCGGCGATGGTCAGGCTCCCGTCGCTGTGCACGGTGTGGGCGTGGAGATCGCCGGCGTACCAGCGCAGGCCGCCGACGTCCGGGATGTCCCTGCGCGGCGGGCGCGCCCCGTGCGGCGGCTCCACGACCTCGGGCTCCGGCGGGACGGCCGCCGACGTGGTCACGTCGAGCGCGTAGTCGAGCCCCTGCGGCGGGATGCGGTGCAGCCGCAGCCACACCTGCCAGACGCCGGGTTCGAGCTCGCCCGGCAGGTAACCGGGGGTGGCCCACCCCGTGGTGATCGTGAACTCGTCACGCGCGCCGCCCGACCAGCCGCGAAAGCCGCCCGGCGAGGCGCAGCCGAGGTCGATCACCCCGGCCGACCTGTCGAAACTCAGCCGCACCGTCACCGCGCGCGTGCCCGGCGGCACCTCGAACGGCACCTCACGCACCGTTCGCGCCAGCCGATCGTCAAGACTCCATCGACCTCTCACAGTGTCTGCCTACCTTCCGTCGGCCGCGGAATCCATACTCTTGCCTGAGTCGCGATCAAGGGAGAGCGTGGACGTGTGCCACCCCACACCATCCCACTGGCGGACATCCATATGTCAGGACAATATGCCATTGTGAGAGAGCAAGCTCGGGCCCTGGAGGCGCGTTGTTCGACCTGATCACGATCGGCCGCTGCGGCGTCGACATCTATCCTCTGCAGACCGGCGTCGGCCTGGCCCAGGTCGAGACGTTCGGCAAGTTCCTGGGCGGCAGCCCGACGAACGTCGCGGTCGCCGCCGCCCGGCACGGGCTGCGCGCGGCCGTGATCACCGCCGTGGGCGCCGACCCGTTCGGCGAGTACGTCCGGCAGGCCATCGGCGGCTTCGGCGTGTCGGACGCCTACGTGGCCACCGTCGAGGGCCCGCCCACCCCGGTCACCTTCTGCGAGATCTTCCCGCCCGACCACTTCCCGATCTACTTCTACCGGGGCGAGCATCCGCCCGATCTCCGGATCACGCCGTCCCAGCTGGATCTCGACGCGATCGCGGGCGCGCGCCTGTTCTGGTTCTCCGCGACGGGGCTGAGCCAGGAGCCCAGCCGCGCCGCGCACACCGCCGCGCTGGCCGCGCGCGGCGCCGGGCCGACCGTGTTCGACCTGGACTACCGGCCCACGCTCTGGCCCTCGCGCGAGGCGGCGCACGAGGCGGTGCGCGCGGCGCTGCCGTACGCGAACGTGGCGGTCGGCAACCTGGACGAGGTGGAGACCGCGGTCGGCGTGCGCGACCCGGAGGCGGCCGCGCGGGCGCTGCTGGCGGCCGGGGTGGAGCTGGCCGTGGTCAAGATGGGCCCGGCGGGCGTCTACGCCCGCACCGCCACCGAGACCGTCCTGGTGGAGCCGGTGGAGGTGAAGGTGGTCAACGGCATCGGGGCGGGCGACGCGTTCGGCGGCGCGCTCTGCCTGGGGCTGCTGCGCGGCTGGCCGCTGGAGCGCGTGCTGCGCTTCGCCAACGCCGCCGGCGCGTTCGTGGCCGCCCGGCTGGCCTGCGCCGACGCCATGCCCACCACCGCCGAGGTGGACGACCTGCTGAACGAGGTGCACCCGTGACCTACCTGCCTTTCGGCAAGGCCGCCGCCGGCCCCTGGGCGGTGGAGATCACCCCGGCGCTGGCCGGCTGGACGTACTCGGGGCTGCGCGTGGCCGACCTGACCGGCGGCCCGCTGTCCTTCGAGACCGGCGGCGAGGAGATGCTGGTGCTCCCGCTGTCGGGCGCCTGCACGGTCGGCGTGGCCGGGATGACGTTCGAGCTGGCCGGCCGGCGGTCGGTGTTCGACGGCCCGAGCGACTTCGCCTACCTGCCGATCGGCGAGCGGATCACGCTCACCGGCGCCGGACGCGTCGCGCTGCCCGCCGCCCGGGCCACCCGCAGCCTGGAGCCCCGGCACGTGCCCGCCGACGAGGTCCCGGTGGAGATCAGGGGCGCCGGCCAGGCCAGCCGCCAGGTGAACAACTTCTGCGCCCCCGGCGTCTTCGAGTGCGACAAGCTGGTGGCCGTCGAGGTGCTCACGCCTGGCGGCAACTGGTCGTCCTATCCCCCGCACAAGCACGACACCCAGAACCCGGGCGAGGCCGTGCTGGAGGAGATCTACTACTTCGAGGTCGCCGGCCAGGGCCTCGGCTACCAGCGCGTCTACTCCTCCGAGCGCGGCCTGATCGACACGCTGGCCGAGGTCTCGTCCGGTGACGTGGTGCTGGTGCCCTACGGCTACCACGGGCCCTCCATGGCCGCGCCCGGCTACGACCTGTACTACCTCAACGTCCTGGCGGGCCCGGCGCAGGAGCGTTCGATGGCCTTCTGCGACGACCCGCGCCACGCCTGGATCCGCGACTCGTGGGCCGGCCAGGACGTCGACCCCAGACTGCCGTTCGGGAGGAAGCCATGATCCGCTTGACCGTCGCCCAGGCCGTGGTGCGTTTCCTGGCCGCGCAGCAGACCGAACGCGACGGCGTGACCCGCCGCTTCTTCGGCGGCTGCTTCGGCATCTTCGGTCATGGCAACGTGGCCGGGCTCGGCCAGGCGCTGGCCACCTCGGGCGCGGACCTGCCGTACTTCCTGAGCCGCAACGAGCAGGCGATGGTGCACACGGCCGCCGCCTACGCCCGGGCCAGCAACCGGCTGGCCGCGCTGGCCTGCACCTCCTCCATCGGGCCCGGCGCGACCAACATGGTCACCGGCGCGGCCGGGGCCACGATCAACCGGCTGCCGGTGCTGCTGCTGCCCGGTGACGTCTTCGCCACCCGGGTGGCGAACCCGGTGCTGCAGGAGCTGGAGGATCCGCGCTCCTACGACGTCTCGGTCAACGACTGCCTCAGGCCGGTCTCCCGCTTCTGGGACCGGATCAACCGGGCCGAGCAGTTGCCCTCGGCGCTGCTGGCCGCCATGCGGGTGCTCATCGACCCGGCCGACACCGGCGCGGTGACGCTGGCGCTGCCGCAGGACGTGCAGGCCGAGGCCGCCGACTGGCCGGACGAGCTGTTCGCCCCCAGGGTCTGGCACGTGCCCAGGCCGCGTCCCGAACGGTCGGCGCTGGCCAGGGCCTCCGAGCTGATCAGGGCGGCGGCCCGTCCGCTGATCGTCGCCGGGGGCGGCGTGATCTACAGCGAGGCCGCCGAGCAGCTGCGGATCTTCGCGGAGACGCACGGCGTGCCGGTGGCGGAGACGCAGGCGGGCAAGGGCGCGCTGCCGCACGGGCACCCGCTGGCGGCCGGGGCGGTGGGCGCGACGGGCACCACGGCGGCCAACGAGCTGGCCCGCGAAGCCGACGTGATCATCGGCGTCGGCACCCGCTACAGCGACTTCACCACGGCCTCGAAGTCCCTGTTCGCGGCCGATGCCAGGTTCGTGAACGTCAACGTCACCGGCTTCGACGCGGCCAAGCTGTCCGGGCTGCAGCTGGTCGCCGACGCGCGCGAGGCCCTGGCCGACCTGAGCGAGGCGTGCGCGGGGTGGCGTACCGACGCCGCCCACCGCGAGCGGGCGCACACGCTGATCCGGCGGTGGGACGACGTGGTCGAGGAGGCGTACGGGCTCGACGGGGTGCCGCTGCCGCAGCCGGCGGTCATCGGCGCGGTCAACGCGGCGGCCGGCGACGACGGGGTGGTCGTGTGCGCGGCCGGCTCGATGCCCGGCGACCTGCACAAACTGTGGCGGCCCAGCGGCCCGGGCGCCTACCACGTGGAGTACGGCTACTCCTGCATGGGCTACGAGATCGCCGGCGGTCTCGGCGTCAAGCTGGCCGCACCGGAGCGCGAGGTGTTCGTGCTGGTGGGCGACGGCTCGTACCTGATGATGGCCCAGGAGCTGGTCACGGCGGTGGCCGAGGGGGTCAAGCTGGTGGTGGTCCTGGTCGACAACTCCGGTTTCGCCTCGATCGGGCGGCTGTCGGAAAGCGTCGGCGCGGAGCGGCTGGGCACCGCCTACCGTTCGCGCGACGGCGGGCCGCTGCCGGTGGACCTGGCCGCCAACGCCGCCAGCCTCGGCGCGTCCGTGCTGCGCGCGGAGACCGTGGCCGAGCTGCGCAAGGCGCTCGACGCGGCCCGCGCCGCCACCGAGACCACGGTGGTGTACGTCCGCACCGACCCGCTGCTCGACGCGCCCTCGTCCGAGGCCTGGTGGGACGTGCCGGTGGCGCAGACGGGCAGCACCAGCGCGACCTACGCGGCCCGCGAGACGTACGAGGCGAACAAGCAGGCGCAGCGCCCGTATCTGACCCCGCCCGGCTGATCAGGGTTGCTCCCGATCTCCCCTGGGAACGCCTGTGACCAGGCACGATGGGGGGCAGGGGATGAGGCCGTGGCGGTTGGTCGGCTGGTTCGTGGTCGTCGCGGTGGTCTTGTTCTGCCTGTATCACGTGCGGACGGTGGCCATCTCGATCGTCATCGGCGTGTTCATCACGGCCCTGCTGACCCCGCCGGCCCGCTGGCTGGGCCGGCGCGGCCTGAACCGGGCGCTGGCCACCACGGTCGTGTTCGCCGGCGGCTTCCTGCTGTTCGCGGCCTTCTTCGCGCTGCTGGTGCCGCCCACGGTCAACAGCCTGTCGCAGTTGCACGACAGCGTCGGCAAGGCGCTGGACGACCTGCACGACCTGGCGGGCAGATTCGGGCTGAACGACCAGCAGTTGCTGGCGCAGGGCCGCGAATACCTGTCCAAGCAGGGCCAGCAGATCACCACCGGGGCGCTGGCCGGGGTGCGGACCGTGGGCGAGATCGTGGTCGGCGCGGTGCTGGCGGTCATCCTGTCGGTGTACTTCGTGCACAGCGGCGACCGGCTCGTCCACTGGATCACCGAGCTCGCCCCGTCCGACGCGAGGCAGCGACTGGTCGACACCGGTGACCTGATCTTCGACGTGATCGGCCGCTACATCCGCGGGGTCGCGCTGGTGGGCATGGTCGACGGCTTCTTCATCGGGCTGGCGCTGTGGATCCTCGGGGTGCCGATCGCGCTGCCGCTGGCCGTGCTGACGTTCATCGGCGCGTTCCTGCCCGTCGTGGGGGCGTTCCTGGCCGGGCTGCTGGCCGCGGTGGTCGCGCTGGTGGCCAAGGGGTGGCTGGTGGCGTTGATCGTGGTGGCGGTGACCGTGCTGGTGCAGCAGCTCGAAGGGCACATCCTGGCGCCGCAGATCTACGGCAAGGCGCTCGACCTGCCCGGCGCGATCATCCTGGTGGCGATCACCATCGGCAGCGTGGTCGCCGGGATCACCGGCGCGTTCCTGGCCGCCCCGGTCACGTCGGTGATCGTGGCCCTGCTCCGCCATCCGCGGACGCGGCCCGACCCCGGGCCCGCCGCCGTGCGGGCATCATGAACGTATGCGATGGGTGACGTTCGACTGTTACGGCACGCTGATCGACTGGCGGCACGGCATCGCCACCGCCGCCGACCTGATCGCGCCCGGCTACGGGATGCGCCTGCTGGAGGCCTACAACCGGCACGAGCCCGCCGTCGAGGCCGAGTCGCCGGCGATGCGCTACCGCCAGGTCCTGGCCGAGTCGCTGCGCCGGGCCTGCGCCGACGAGCGGGTGCCGCTGAGCGACGACGACGTCGGCGTGCTGGCCGAGACGCTGCCGTACTGGCCGGTCTTCCCCGACGTGGCCGCCGAGCTGTCGGCGCTGCGCGCGGACGGCCGGCGGCTGGCCCTGCTCACCAACTGCGACCGCGACCTGGTCGCCCAGACCCTGCGCAGGCTCCCGGTGCGCTTCGACGCGATCGTGACGGCCGAGGACGTCGGCTCGTACAAGCCCGCGCACGGGCACTTCACCCGCTTCCGCGAATGGTACGAGCCCGACGAATGGGTGCACGTGGCCCAGAGCTACGTCCACGACCTGGTACCCGCGCACGAGCTGGGCCTGCGCCGGATCTGGATCAACCGGCACGGCGCGGAGCCGGCCGACCCGTCGATCGTCCAGGACACGCTGCCGGGCCTGCGCGGGCTGCGTGACCTGATCGGTTAGGCGCGGCGCTGCGTGACCTGATCGGTTAGGCGCGGCGCTGCTCCAGCACGTCGGAGATGCCGGCCAGGAACGCGTCCACGTCCGCGATCAGGTATCCGGCGCGGAACAGGACGGTGGAGAACCTGGCCTCCCGCACCTCCTTGCCGGTGACCGGGTAGTCGGTGGTGCCGCGCAGGGTGGCCACGATGCGGTCGAGGAGTGCGTCGACCTCGTCCTCGTTGTAGCCGGTGCCCATGCGGGCGGGGCGGAAGGCGACGCGTTCGACCCTGGCGGCCTGGGTCTCGAACCACTCCTCGCGCAACATCTCGCCGGTCGGCTCGGCCAGCGCCAGCCGCACCGGCCGCTTGGCCTGGGTCTCCAGCGCCACCACGAACGCCTCGAGCGCGAAGTCGACGGCGGTCTCCAGATAGCCGCCGCGCCTGCTGTGGAACGTGGCCTGCCGCACGTCGTCGGCCGTCACCGGGTCGAGGGTGTGCGGGCCCCGGCCCAAGGTCGACTCGATGCGTCCGATCAGGGCGTCGACTTCGACCGGGTCATAGCCTGAACGCATACCCATGACGCGCGGAAAGCGGTTCAAGCCCACTCCTCTTGAGATGTGCCAGGGGGTGCCTCCATTGTGAGGCCCTTTATCCTGACAATGCGACTCGGCCTATACCGTTACAGCACCATGCGACTGTCCAAGGTCTCTTTCCGCTACCGAAGGCGTGACCCTTCCGTCATCGCGGACGCCGACGCCTCGCTCGCCCCCGGCGACGTGATCGAACTGACCGGCGTGAACGGGGCGGGCAAGTCCACGCTCCTGCGCCTGCTGGCCGGGCTGACCAGGCCGACCACGGGCACGATCACCGGCCGCCCGGCGATCGTCGGCTTCGCGCCCGACCGCTTCCCCACCGCGCAGCCGTTCACGGTGGTGGGCTACCTGCGGCACATGGCGCGGGTACGCGGCGGCGCGGACTGGCAGCCGTGGGCCGAGCGGCTGAACATGGGCCACCTGATGAACGTGCGCCTGGGCGAGCTGTCCAAGGGCAGCGCGCACAAGGTCGGGCTGGCCCAGGCGCTGATGGCCGATCCCGGGCTGCTGATACTCGACGAGCCGTTCGCCGGGCTCGACTCCGACACGCGTGACGCGTTACCGTCCATCGCCGCCGAGGTCGCCGGGCGGGGCGGGATCGTGATCGTCAGCGATCACCAGGGCGGCCTGCGCGAGCTGCCGGGGGTCCGGCAGTGGGCCGTGATCGACGGCCGGCTCAAGGAGAGCACGGCTGCGCCCGCCACCCAGCCCGCCACCCAGCCC
>NZ_JABCPZ010000028.1 GCF_013283785.1 Nonomuraea antri | reverse complement strand
GGGGCTCGGGGGTGATCCGGCCCACCCACGTCTCTTCCAGCAGCTTGGTGAGCTGTGCCGACCCAGCCGCCCCCAGGACGTCGGCGAGCACCTCCTGCGCCGAAGGCCGGCCGCCAGGCTCCTTGGACAGCGCCGCGTCCACCAGGTCGCGCAGCGCGTCGGGCACCGGCTGCGTGTCGACCGGCTCGTTCAGGGTGCGCAACGCGAGCACCTCGGCCCGCCCCAGCCCGTACGGCGCCTTGCCCGACGCCGCGTACGCGACGAGCAGGCCCCAGCCATAGACGTCGACGGCCGGGGTGACCGGCTCGTCGTGGTATTCCTCCGGGCTGATCCACCCGGGCGAGCCGATCACCATGCCGGATCGGGTGATCGCGGTGGCGTCCAGGGCCCGGGCGATGCCGAAGTCGACGACTCGCGGGCCTGCGGGCGACAGCAGCACGTTCGTGGGCTTCAGGTCCCGGTGGATGACGTCCGCGCGGTGGATCGCGACCAGCGCCTCGGCGAGGCCGGCCGCCAGGCTGCGCAGTTCCTCCTCCGGCAGCGGGCCGCGTTCGGCGATCAGCTCGTCCAGGGTCGGGCCGGGCACGTACTCGGTGGCCAGCCACGGCAGCTGCGCGTGCGGGTCGGCCGCCAGCACGGACGCCGTGCACAGGCCGCGGACCCGGCTCACGATGTCGATCTCGCGCGCGAACCGGGTGCGGAACTCGGGGTCGTGCGCGTACGAGGCGTGGATGAGCTTGACGGCGGCCTGCCTGCCCTGCCGGTCCACGCCCGCGTACACCACGCCCATGCCGCCGGCGCCGAGCCGGCCGATGATCCGGTAGGGGCCGATGTCGCCGGGGTCACCACCGGTCGCCGGCCGCACCCGTCCGGCGGTCGGAGGCGCCTGCGCGGCAGTCAGATGGGCCGGCGCGGCCACCGGATGCACGTGCTCGGTCTCGGGGCGGATCCACCAGGTCCAGCCGGGTGGCGGGACCGGCCATGACGGCTCGGGTCCTGCCCAGCCCGCGTCCGGCACCCAGCCCGCGGGCGGCACCGGCCATCCCGGCGGGGAGTTGAACGTCCAGCCGGGGCCGGGAGGTGGGGGGATGTGCACCTGATCGTCCCCTCAGGCCAGGAACGGGATGGCGAGCGGGTATCGGTACGGCTCACCCCGGTTCGCGGCGGTCGCGGCCATGATCCGGAAGACGATGAACACCACCCACATCGCGAGGGCCAGCACGATCGCGAGCCCGCCGGTGACCAGGACGAGGAAGAGCAGGGCGAAGGACGCGATGAGCTCGGTGAAGGCGAAGTTGAGCGACTGCCGGGCCTGATGCCGGACGAACGGGTCCGCGCCGGCGGCCCCGTTGAGTATGACCAGCGGCGGAATCCAGATCAGCAGCGAGGTGACGCCGCAGGTGACCAGGCCGGCGACGTCCATGAGCAGCGCGCCGAGATGCGCCCACATCGCGCTGCTGCGCGCCTGGCCGGAGGCCGGGGGAACGCTCCAGGGCTGCTGCCTGATCCACCAGGACCAGTAGGGCGGCGCGGCCGGCCAGTGCGGCTCCGGACCGCTCCACGTCTCCGTGGGCGTCCAGCCGGGAGGCGGGATCGGCCAGCCGGGCGGCGGGTTGAAGGACCAGTCGGGCGACGGTCGAGGGGGGATGCGCAAGAGGGGGTACCGATCGAGCAGATCATGATGGGATGCGCCAATTATGCACATGAACGATTTGTGCCGCCATGATCCGATGGTGTGCCTGGTTTCGCCCGCTCGGCGGTGGCTAGCCTGGATCACGAGAGGTGAGGAGGTGGCCGATGACCGTCCCCATGGTGATCGCGGCGCTGCTGCTGCTCGCGGTCGCGGTGATCGCCGTCCGCGCGGTGTGGTCGCTGCTGTTCCGCAGGGCCCCCGTGCCCAGGCGTCGGACGCGGGGGCGCCGCCTGCCGTACGACGCTCCGATGGACACCGCCGGCCAGTACCCCATGCCCGGGGCCGACGGCATCGGCTGCGACACGGGCGGCTCGGGCGCCTCCAGCGGCTGAGGCCCCACGCGTCGTCCCCTTCCGGCAGGCTTTCCTGCAGGTTCTAGTCGGGCAGGCGGGCTCGCAGCGAGTACAGGATCGGCAGGTGCGAGTCGCCGAACGGAAGCCGGTACAGGCCGTCCTCGCCGCGCGTCAGCAGGCCGCGCGGGTCCAGGTCGACGGCCACGTGCTCGCCGAGGCTCGTCACCGTAAGCCCCGCCGTCGCCGCCGCCGTGACGATCTCACCCAGCGAGTACGGGTACTGCACCGACTCCTGCGGCTCGGTCTCGAGCCCGGGACTGGCGTAGGTGTCGGAGATCGTCTCCCGGTGCGCCTCGCCGCCCCCGTAGGGCCAGTCCACGACGAACGGGTCGAGCGAGGCGATGGTCTGGTACGCCGGATGCAGGTCCACCAGCACCAGGCTGCCCCCGGGCCGCAGCGCCATGGCGGCGCCGGACATCCAGGCATCCAGGTCGCCGATCCAGCACAGCACTCCGTGGGAGGCCACCACCAGGTCGAAGCCGTCCGCCAGGTGCGCCGGCAGCCGCTGCGTGTCGGCCTCCACGAACGTGGCCGCGAGCCCCGCCCGATCCGCCAGCTCGCGGGCGCGCTCGACCGCCACCGGTGAGAAGTCGACCCCCGTCGCCTTGGCGCCGAGCCGAGCCCAGTTCAGCGTGTCCATCCCGAAGTGGCACTGCAGGTGCAGCAGGTCCTTGCCGGCCACGTCGCCGACCATCTCGCGCTCCAGCGAGGTGAGCGTCTGCCGCCCCGCCAGGAAGGACTCCACGTCGTAGAACCGGTCGTCGGCGGTGGTGCCGTGGACGCGGGCCCGCAGGTCCCACAAGGCGCGATTGGGCATCTCATCATCGGACATGGACCGAGGATGACACATTTCTCCAGGTGACCAGCCCATGGAACGGGCGCAGCGCAGAGCCCGGGCTGGTCTCGCTATTCCCGGACGGTTCCCCCCAGATATCGCAACTCGTACAGCCGTTCACCGTCGCGTTCGATCGTTTCCAGCCCGGTGAAGCGTGTGACGTCACCGGTGGAGGTGTCGGCGTAGCGCCAGGCGTCGACGTCCGCCGTCCAGCCGCCGAGGAAGCGGCCTTCCGCGTACATCGCGGTCAGCGCCTGTTTGATCACGCGGCCGGCGGTCGCACCGTCGAGCACCTCAGGACGGATCAAATGGGCCGAGTAGATCATCGACCAGACCGGAACGTCGTGGTACCGCACGGTCTCCTGGCCGCAGAAGTCGGCGCCGCCGACGTAGCTGTCCTGGTAGCTCCAGGGCCCGTCGCCGTAGGTGAGCAGGTGTTCGCCGGCGCGTTGGGTGGGCGCCGGGCTCCCGCCGCCGACATAGGTGGCGGCCTTCGCCTGGACGACGAACCGTTCGAGGGCGCTGACATCGATATCAAGGGGTCGACTCACGCGTCGGATCCTGGCAGGCGCCGCCGACAATTTCGGCGCGGGAACGCGGGTGACGGTCTACGGCGGTCCGCCGTCCGGGGGCGGTATGTGGGTGGCATGCGGTGGCACCTGGGTGGACCGAGTCCGGACGAGTCCGTCCGAGGGCCTGTTGGACACCTGGACGCGGCGGCTTCGCTGAGGTCACGGCGGTCAGCCGGGTGCAGAGCCCGGCCCGCCACGACCCATCGAGGAAAGGAACCATCATGAACCTCCGCACCCGGCTCACCGGCCTCACCACCGCCGCGCTCGCTCTGGCCGCAGGCGTGACCGTCCTCGCCACTTCGCCGGCGTTCGCCGACCCGGACTGGCCCTTCCAGGACTGCGTGAAGAAGAACTACCAGGCACACATCAACTGGGACGGCAGGGGCGGCTGGGCCGACTTCATCTACGACCACTCGGACGGGAAGGTGAACTACTACAAGAGCCGCTGGGTGCAGGACGGCAAGCCCATCGGCAACGGCTGGGCCAGCTGCGCCGAGCTCTGACGGACTCCGTATTCCGCATGGCGACCGTCCAGGGGTGTCCGGCCACGACCTCGGCACCCCTGGGCGGAAGCTCCGACCACTACGATTCCGGCATGACGATGACTGTGTACGTGCGGGAATTCGGCGGAGCGGTGATCGAGAGATGCGTGTCCGACGTCAGGTTCACCGGTGTTCTCGACCTCGCCGCCGATGCCGGCCTTTCTTACCTGGGCAAAGTGGATCCGTACGACGACACCGTATTCAACAGGACGCAGGCGCAGACCCTCGTCAAGGAATTGGACGTGATCCGTCGCATGAGGGGCGAGGATTCGCTGGACATTCTGGAACTGAGGCGGCTTCTGGCGATCGTCGATGAACGTCCGCACCGTTATCTGGTCTTCGACGGGGATTGAGCGCCGGAAATCGGCATGCGTATCGCAGCCCATCAGCTTTACTCTGATCGAGGTCGCGTTCTTCATACATATAGGGTGCGGCGCAGCATGGAGTAGATCAGCGGCAGATCACCCGGCTCGGGTCCGGGAGGGCGCAGGTTCGAGTCCTGCCTCCATGTCCACCTCCCTGGTCAGGTCGCCTGTCCACGGTCAGATCGTCTGTTCAGGGTCAGGTCGCAGTCCAGGGACAGGCCGTCTGTCCATGCTCAGGTCGTCGTCCTGTTCGCGCGGCGGGGTCGTCCCGGCGCGTGTGGGAGGGCGGCGCGCGTTCACGTCAAGGAGTTGCGGTGTCGGACGAGCCACGGTTCAGCGCCTCGCGGGAGTACGCCTTCGAGCGGCTCCGGCGCGCGCTGGACAGGGCCGTCGCCGAGCGCGACCCGGGGGCGCGGGAGCGTGCCGAGGGCAAGGCGGCGGCGTGGCGGGCGGTGCTCGACGGCATGGCCACGGGCCGGCTGACGGTCGGCTCGCGGACCCCCGTCGAGGACACCCCCGCGTGGGTGACGCTCGAAGTCGCGCACGGCGGGTTCGCCACTGGGCGGTACCTGGCCGAACAGCCACTCACCGAGTATGAGATCACACGCTTGCGCACGGCGCTGGGCGGCATGCCGGACGATGTGCCGAGCGACGTGTCCGGCCGTACGCCGGGCGGTAGGCCGGGGGATGCGCCGGGCGGCATGTCGGGTCATGTGCTGGGCGACGTGTCGAGCGATGTGCCGGGGGATGCGCTGAGCGGTGGCCCGGGGGACATGTCCGGCCACGCGTCGGGTGGTGTGCCAGGCGATTTGCCGGGGGATGCGCCGAGCGGTGTGCCAGGGGATATGTCCGGCCATGCGCTGGGTGGTGTGCCGGGCGGCATAGCGGGCGACGTGTCGAGGGATGTACCGAGGGACGCGCCGCGCGATACGCCGGATGATGTGCCGGGCGGCATGCCGCACGAGGTGTCGGGGGGCGTGTCGAGGGATGCGCCGGGCGACATATCGGGTCATGTGCCGGGTCTGGCGCTGGGGGAGACGGACCGCGAACGGCTCAACCTGTTCTATCTCAGCGACACCGGCCAGGCCGAACTTCTGGCCGCGCTGGCGTCGGGCGGCTACCGGATCGACGTTCCCGAGGAGGCCGCCCTGCCGGTGGTCGCCTGGCTGCTGGATCGCGGGCGGCATGAGGCGGCGCTCGATCTGGTGGTACGGCTGCGGCCGTGGATGGCCCGGCTGAAGATGACCCCGCGGATGGCGGAGACCGCGGCGCCGTCCGGTGCGACGGTGCGGCTCGCGGCAGTGGGGGAGATCCGGGAGGCACTACGGTCGGCCGAGGTCAACCCCGAGATCGCGGCGATGCTGGAGACGTTGCGCGTCTGGACGCCGCTGTACGACCGGCTGGTGGCGCTGTGGTGCGACACCGTCGACGGCGATCTTCCGCGCTTGTCGGACATCGGGGTGCTGGAGGGTGGCTGGCCATGCCGCCGGTGGCCCGCCGACTGGGCGTCGCGGCGGGACGAGTGGCTCGCCGACTACCGTCAGGCGTGCGAGCGGCCTACGTCCGCTACCCGTCATCACCACCCCAGGAGTAACTTCCACCGGTTGCGCCGGGCGCTGGAAGCATGCGAGCACGACAGCGGCGCCCTGTCGGGCCGCGACGTCGGCTGGGTCCGCCGTGCGCTGGCCAACACGGTCAGCAAGCACGGCGCCCCTGGCTCGGAACGTCGCGCCGCCCTGCGCAGCACGCAGGCGGCGGTGGCGGCCCGTCCGACCCACGCGGCGCTGGCCGCCGTCCTGGCAGGCCGCCTGGACCGCTACCCAGCGGACGCCGGCATTCCGGCAATCGAACCACTGGCCGAAGAGACCACCCACGACGAACTGCCGGACGCGGCCGGGGACTGGACGGTTCGTCGCGAGGTGCCGGGCGTGGCCGGTGATCGGGTGGTTCGTAGCGAGGCGCCGGATGCCCCCGGGGGCCAGGCGCTTCACGACGAAGCGGCGGATGCGGCTGGGGGCCGGGCGGTTCATGGCGAGGTGCCGGATGCGGCCGGGGGCGGTGCGATTCAAGGCGAGGCGCCGAACGCGACCGAGGGGCGTGTGCTTCATGGCGGGGTGTCGGGCACGGCTGGCGGTCGGGCGGTTCGCGGTGAGGTGCCGGGGGCGGCTGGGGGTCGGGCGATTGCCGACGCAGTGTCGGAGGCGGCCAGGGGGCATGCGATTCCGGCGCATCTGTTGGCCAAGGTTGCTCGGGCGTTGGAAGCGCCCGTTGATGAGCTGGTGGCTCGGGGTGTGATCACTTCGGGGGAATCGCTGGCCGAGGTGCTGCCGCAGATCACCGCGCAGGTTCTCGCCGCCGACTTCGACGACGATCGGCTGGCCGGGCTGTACGCCCAGACCTATGGCGCCTTCCGAAGGCGGCGTAGCCTGTTGCTGCTCAACCTCGAACACCAGGTCCGCTTCGACGAGTTGCCCTGGGTCGGTGCGCTCGCGCCGTTCCGCTCGCCCCGCCCGGACGCAGGCCGCGCCGCGCGGCGTGCGCTGGAGGAGACGACGTTGCTGGCGCTGGGCGCCTTTCCGCAGGCGATTCTGCCCAACCCGCTGCTGAGCGAGTTGGGCGCCCTGGCCAGGCGGGCCGACCTGGCGATGCCGCTGGTGGAGGAGGTGGCCGCGGACATCTTCATGGGCACGTTCACCGACAAGTGGCGTATCGCGGCGGACATCGCCGCCACACTGATGGCGGGCACCCTGTACGCCCGCTACTACGACCTGCCCGAGGCCGCGGCCTGGTCGGCGGAACCGGGGCGACATGGCTGGTTCATCCGCAGGTGGGGCGACCAGGCCGCCTTGCGCAAGTGGGGCAAGCGGCCTGCGTTCGTCCATAGGTGGGGCAAGCCGCCCGCTTTCACTCGCAGGTGGGGCAAGCGGACCGCCGAGGACTTCGAACGAGCGTGTGTCGCGCGGGCCGAGCGGGCGCATGGCTGGGGCGGAGGCAACGACGTGGCGGCCAACGGGATGGTGCTGGAGCAGAGCCAGATCCTGACCACGCACAACCTGGCCGCCCTCGTGCACGCACTCGACCTGGGCAGCCGCCTCGGCGATCTGGCCCCCGACCTGGCCGAGCGTACGTTCGCCTGGATCGTCGCCCGTCAGGCGGTCCGGAGCCCGCATCACCACGCCGCACTGCAGACGATCAGGAACACGGCCTACGCCTGGCGGCAGGCGATCTTCTATCTCAGCTTCTGCGATGAGCGGCGGCAGCGGGCCGCCGTGGACGGTCTGCGGCGCCGGGCCGCCGACGCCGGTCTCGGTGACCGCTTGCGGCCGGCCGTCGAAGGTCTCGCCCACGTCGTCGACGGCGGCCGTTTCGATCCGAGCGGAATCGTCGTGGACGGCAGCGGACTGCGGTTTCTCGGCTGGACCGCCACCGGCGACCATTGGTGCCTTCCCCGCACATAGCCGGTCCGTCGATGTTCATTCGGTCCCGTCCTGGACGTATTCATCCGGCCTGAGGGCAGTGCCATTCCGACCCTCCGTCCGCGACCGCCAGGGGCCGACCAAATGACCGCCATCTTGACCGTGGCCATTCTGATCGGGCTGGGGTCGAATACTCGCCGTGGCCAGGGGGTCGTCAGCCTCCCTTCCTGGGGATCAGCGTTTGTCTGCTGCGAAAGCTCTGGGACAGGACTTCGCGGGTTGACGCAATTCGACGATTCGTCGCCCTCCCCCAGGTCGGCCAGGAACCCGTTGATCTCGACGCCGGATACTGGAAGGAGGAGAACAGCAGAAACGTCGGCGACCTCTCCTACCGCCTCTACGTGGACGGTTTCCAAGTCGCGTCAGAGTTCGAGCAGCGTTCCCGCCGCGCCCTCGGCGCCGACGACCGTCACGCTCTTCGGCGTCAGTTCCTTGGGGACGTCGAAGACCAGCACGACCGGGGCGCTCAAGCCGGGGTTGAGACCGTCCACAGCGGTGTTCTCCTTGTCTCGGTTGTATGTCACACCTGCGGAGACGAACGAGTCCGGCTGGTACTCGGTGCCTTCGGGGCCGTGCAGACGGGCGGAGTCGTCCCGGATCGAGTACTTCTGCGGACTCTTGCTGACGTTCTTGAACATCACGGTCACGACCACGAACTTGCCCTTGGCCGTCTTGGTCTCAAGGAACGACGTGACGGTGGCGAGCTCCTCCGCCTTGCTCAGCGACATCGTGTACGGGCCGCTCGGCTGCCCGCCACCGTCCTGCGCCTCGGCGGGCTGCTCCGGCGCCGTGTCGGCCGGAGCCTCTGCGACAGTGGGCGGCTCCGGTACGGCGGGGACGGCCGGGGCCGCGTCCTTCGGCACGGCGACGGCCGCGGGCGGTGGCACGGGCGGCTGCGGCTCGCTCGTGCTCGACTGGCCGGCCAGGAACGCGCCGCCCACCAGGACCACCACGCCCGCCGCGATCAGCAGCGGCTTGAGCCCGGGCAGGCCGCGCCCGCCACGCTGGGTGACTCGCTTCGAGAGGCCGGCCAGCACCGCGTCCAGGTCCGCCTGGGTGCGTGAGGTCATCGCGTTCTCGAGGCGCTGGGTGAGCTCGTCGGCCGTCAGGCGGCCGGCGGCGTAGGCGTCGTGCAGGCGGGCGATCGTCACCTCACGCTCGTCGTCGCCGACGAGCTCATATCCGACGGACATAACCGACTTTCTGTTAAGACTAGAACAATCGGCCGATATCGTATCGAAAAATGGACATATTTGTCATTGTTGGTCGTCTTGCCCGGCGGTCACCCCAGGCGTCCGGCCGGGGGCGCGTAGCCTGCGCAACATCCGGGCGTCGCCGAAGCCCACCTCGCGGGCCGCGGTCTCGACGGTCGCGCCCCGTCCGAGCAGGTGTTCCGCGCGCTCCAGCCGCAGCGCGGTCTGGTAGGCCAGCGGGGTGAGGCCGGTCGCCCGGCTGAACAGCCTGGTCACCGTCCGCTCGCTGCAACCGGCGCGCGCGGCCAGCAGGCTCAGCGGCAGCCGCTCGGTGAACCTGGTCTCGATCAGGTCCTGGAGGCGGTGAACCGTCTCGTCCACGTGCGAGCGCCACCGCAGCAGCGGGCTGACCTGCTGCGCCGCACCGTTCCTGGCCGTGTGGACGAGCATGGCGCGGGCCACCCGCCCGGCGGCGTACGGGCCGTGGCGGGTGGTCACCAGGTGCAGCGCCACGTCGATCCCGCTGGCCACGCCGGCCGAGGTGACGACCCGGTCGTCCGCGACGTACAGCGCGTCCTTGACGACAGTGGCCCGGGGGTGGCGGCGGGCGAGCTCGTCCTGGACGGTGTGGTGCGTCGTGCAGCGGCGGCCGTCGAGCAGCCCCGCCAGGCCCAGCGCGTCGGCGCCCGCGCAGACGCCGGCCACCGTGCCGCCGGCGGCGTGGTGCGCGCGCAGCCTGCGCAGCGTCCCCGCGCTCGCCGGACGGGCCGGGCCGCGCCAGCCGGGCACGATGACCAGATCGTCCGGGGTCAGAGGCGGCCAGTCGGTCTCCGCCCGCAGGGGCAGTCCCTGCACGGTGGCGACCTGGTCGTCCTCGGCGACGTAGCGGAGCGAGTACGGGTGGCCGAGGTCGTCGGCGGTGGAGAAGACCTGGGCGGGTCCGGCCACGTCGAGCAGGTGCACCTGCGGGATCAGCAGGAAGACGACTCGCGACATGGCGATGCCTCCTAGTTCCCGGTGAGCTGGTCCACGGTCTTGATGGTGGCGAAACGGCCCGACAGAGCGTATTCGGTGCGGGCGATGATCTCGTCCGCGCCGAGCGTGCGCGGGTCACGGACGAGCGCGGAGAAGGGCAGGCCGGCCGGGGCGTCCCGGTGCGGGATCGGGGCGGTCGCGGTGGCGTCGATGGCGAAGTCCACCTCGAAGCCCAGGTCGGAGGCGATCCTGGCGGTGGTCTCGCAGCACTGCTCGGTCCTGATCCCGCAGACGGTCAGCCGCCTGATGCCGCGTCCGGTGAGGAACTGGTGGAGGTTGGTGGTGGTGAAGGCGTTGTGCGCGGTCTTGGTGAGCACCGGCTCGCCGGGCAGCGGGCGGAGGCCGTCCATCAGGCGGACGAATCCGCGGGCCGGATCGAAGACCGAGCCCGACCCGGGCCGCGAGCCGAGCACCCACACGACCGCGTCCCCGGCGTCCCTGGCGGCCGCGGCGAGGCGGTTGACCTGGTGGACGATGTCCGGCCGCGACGTGTGCGGCCAGTCGGGCAACTCCAGGAAGGAGTTCTGGACGTCGATGACGACGAGGGCGCTGGACATGCCCTTCAGCTTGGCGAGCCGGGGCCGCGAGCTGAAGACATCACCCGGTCATCCCGCGGACCGATCCGGTCACCGGTGCCGCGACTGGGCGGTCGTTCAGCCGTGGGATCGGGCGTCCCACTTGCTGAGACGACGTGCTCGGCCGTAATCTCCTGCTCTGACACGGGCCCGGCGCGCACCCGCAGGCGGGCCCGCTACGGGACGCCGAACGGGGGTCCGGAAACGCCCCGCGCGGCAGCCGAAACCGCACTCAATCGCTCTGTTTCTTGGGTTTTTGGCAGGCGCAAATAGTTGTAGAACGCTCCTATGCATCGTCATTGACAGGCGCATGACACGGTCTCCAGAATGATCACCGCTTGGAACCCCAAGTGGACGAAGACCACTGCTGACACCATCAGCAGTTGCTCGAGGAGCACGCTGTTCTGACGAGGACCCCTCCCTCAGTACGAGACGGGCCCACCCTGGTCGTCATCGGCACAGGAGGGCTCGCCCGTGGCCTGTGTTACGCCCTGGCCACCGTCACCCGCATTCCCCTGACCGTCGTCGTCGTGGGCCGCGACCAGGAGCGGGCCGCCGAAGTCCGCTACGTGAGCGCCGCGCGCGCCGCGCTGGCGGGCGCACCGGTGCGCTTCCGCGCCGAATCAGTGGACCTGTCCAACGACGACGCCCTGGCGGAGCTGCTGTCGCGGCTCGCTCCCGAAGGCCTGCTGCTCGCCGCCTCCAGCCAGTCCCCGTGGGAGCGCACCACCGCCCCCTCCGCCTGGACCTCGCTGGTGTCGCGCGCGGGCTTCGGGCTGACCCTGCCCTTCCAGGCCGAACTGACCCTGCGCGCGGGCCGGGCGCTCGCCGCCGTACGGCCGTCCGCCTGGTTCGTGAACGCCTGCTTCCCCGACGCGGTCAACCCGGTGCTCGCGGCCTCGGGGGTGCCGGTGTTGTGCGGCATCGGCAACGCCGGGCTGCTGGCCACCAGCCTCCAGGCCGCGCTCGACCTGCCCGACCAGCGCCGGCTGCACGTGCTCGCCCATCACGTCCACCTGCACGCCCCGCACGGCGACCCGGACGAGACCAGCGACACGGACAGGACCGGCGAGAGCGACAAGACCGGCGAGGTGCTGGCCTGGCTGGACGGCGAGCCCGTCGCGGAGCCGGGCGAGCTGCTGGCCGCCCAGCGCGCCGCCGACCGGGCCGAGCTCAACCACGTCACCGGCCTGTCGGCCGCCACGCTCGTGCTCGGCCTGCTGTCTGGCGCGCGGACGCACACCAGCGTGCCGGGACCGCTCGGCCTTCCTGGCGGCTACCCGGTGCTGCTCGACGGCGCCGGGCTGGAGCTGCGCCTGCCCGCGGGGTGGTCCGTGGAGCGTGCCGTCGCGTTCAACCAGCGGTGCGCGGCCCGCGACGGCGTCGTGGTGACGGGCGACCGCATCACGTTCACCGGCCTGACCCCCGAGGAGCCCGAAAAAGCCCCGAACACCCCCGCGGAGCTGGACCTGCCCGCGGACTTCCCCATCACCGAACTCCACCACGTGACAGGCCGGCTGCATCAGCTCAGGGCCCGATTGCGCGACCGTCCCCCATCTCTCTGACGCCGAACGAGGTCCGTCCACGATGCCGAACTCCGTCCTGCCCGAAGCGGCGCCGCCCGCCGGCTCCGCGAACCTGCTGGTCGACTTCTACGACCGGCTGCCCCGCGCGATCGCCGCGTGCGTCGACGACCCGGCCCCCGTCAAGGGCGGCTCCGCCTTCTCCCCGGGCTTCCTGCTGCCCGAGCTCGACGCGGACGTCCGTGACTACCTGTCCGTCGCCACCGCGAGCTGGCAGGGCCTCGGGACGTACGGCGGCCACCGCCTGTCCCTGCTCGACCTGACCGGCAACCCGGGCACCGGGACCACCAAGACCTTCGCCTCCCTGCTCATCGTGGCCAGGGCGGTGGAGTACATCCGCAGGTACGGCGAGTCGATCACGATCTTCTCGCCCACCTCGGCCAACAAGGGCACCGCACTGCGCGACGCCGTGCTGCGGGCGATCGAGGCCGGGCTGGTCGAGCCCGACCAGTTACGGGTGATCGTGTTGGCCCCCGAGTCGTGCCTGGCCAAGCTGCGTTCCAGCCGCCTGTCCACCGACCCCGCCCTGCGTGAGCGGAACCCGGTCCTGCTCTACACCGGGGCGCAGCCCGAGGACGTCAAGCCGCTCGGCAAGGGCTTCGCCGACAAGTACACCGGCGACTTCGCGGCCATGGGCGACAACCTGTGGTACTCGCTCGAACTCGGCAACTACCTGGTCGCCGACACCGCCAGGGCGTTCTTCGAGCACCAGGTCGCCCCGGCGGCTCCGGATGGGCGGCCGCGCCTGCACGCGCACGCGGTGTCCAGCGCGTTCGGCCTGCTCGGCTACCACCGCGGGCGCGCGGTGCTGGAGGAGGACGGGCTCGCCGACGTCTCCACCCGCCCGGCCAGCCTGCTCGTGCAGCACCTCGGCACCCCCGACATGGTGCTCAACCTGCGCCACGGCGACTTCGACCGGGCCAACCTGCCCGCCTACCGCGCCGACGGTCAGGGCATCTACGAGCAGTCGGACGACCCGCGCTTCCCCCAGGTCACCTACGACCCGGACGAGGTGCTCGACCCCACCTTCTACACCCACAGGCCCGCCACCTCGCCCGCCATGAACGAGCTGATCGCCCGCTTCGGCGGCGACGGCATCGTGGTGTCGCTGGCCGAGTGCGTGGCCCGCTACCCGCGCCTGCGCGAGATGCTGGCCGCGACGGACTGCGCGCTCCCCGCCGACCTGCGGACGCTGCGCGAATGGTCGCTGGTGATGGCCATGACCGGCGTGCTGAACGCGGTCGACAGGGGCCTGGTCGAGCAGGACCGCGACATCGTGGTCCACGGCTCCGGCTGCTACTCGGCCGCCGACTACCGGCCGCTGGAGCCGGACGCCGTCACCCGCGTCGCCACCGTCGAGGACGTCGTCGCGGCGGTTCTCGGCTGATGGACGGCGACGCGATCGCCGTCGTCGGGCTGGCCGGGCGCTTCCCCGGCGCGCCCGACGTGGCGACCCTGTGGCGCAACCTGCTGGCCGGCGTCCACTCGGTGCACGACTACAGCCGCGACGAGCTGCGCGAGCTCGGGATCGGCGAGCGGCTGATCGACGACCCGGCGCACGTGCCCGCGGGCGGCCGGTTGGCGGGCGTGGCCGACTTCGACGCCGAGTTCTTCGGCGTCCCCGAGTCCGAGGCCGCGCAGCTGGATCCGCAGCAGCGGCTCTTCCTGGAGCAGGCGTGGGTGGCGCTGGAGGACTCGGGGCACGACCCCGCCCGCTACGACGGCGTGGTCGGGGTGTTCGCGGGCTCGTCGATCAACCGCTACTTCCTGTTCAGGCAGTTCGGCGACCCGTCCGCGACCGACGACTGGGAGTCGCTGCTCCTGCCCGGCTCGGCCGCCGACTACCTGCCCGCCCAGGTGGCCTACCGGCTCGGCCTGACCGGGCCGGCCATGGCGGTGCAGACCGCCTGCTCCAGCTCGCTGGTCGCGATCTGCACGGCGGCGCAGAACCTCATCGACTACCGGTGCGACCTGGCGCTGGCGGGCGGGGTGAGCGTCATCGAGCCGCGCTTCCTGCACACCGCGAACGGGCTCGTCTCGCCCGACGGTCGCTGCCGGGCCTTCGACGCCGCCGGGCAGGGCGCGGCGTTCGGCAGCGGCGTGGCGGTGCTCGCGCTGAAGCGGCTGGAGGACGCCCAGCGGGACGGCGACCAGGTGCTGGCCGTCCTGCGCGGCTGGGCGGTCGGCAACGACGGCTCAGCCAGGGCCGGTTTCGCCGCGCCCGGGCTCGACGGCCAGGCCGCGGTGGTGGCGGAGGCGCTGGCCGCCGCCGGCGTGCCGGCCGGGTCGATCGGCTACGTCGAGGCGCACGGCAGCGGCACCGCGGCCGGCGACGCGATCGAGGTGGCCGCTCTCACGCACGCGTTCGGCCCCGGCCTGGCGCCCGGCTCGTGCGCGCTCGGCTCGGTCAAGACCAACCTCGGCAACCTGGACGCGGCGGCCGGCGCGGTCAGCCTGATCAAGGCCGTGCTCGCGGTACGCGACGGCGTGGTGCCGGGGAACCTGCACTTCGAGACGCCGAACCCGGAGATCGACTTCGCCAGGTCGCCGTTTTTCGTGCCGGTCGCGAACCACCCGTTCCCCGAGGGGCCGCGGCTGGCCGGGGTCAGCTCGTTCGGGCTGGGCGGCACCAACGCGCACGTGATCGTGGAGAGCGCGCCGGAGGAGGACCCGCGCGAGCCGTCCGGCGGCGGGTGGCAGGTGCTGCCCGTGTCGGCGCGCACGCCGCGGGCGCTGCGCGAGGCGCTGGCCGCGCTGGCCGGCCACCTGGAGTCCGCGCCCGAGCTGCGGCTGGACGACGTGGCACGCACGCTGGCCGGACGGCGGGCGTTCGCCTGCCGCGCGGCGGTGATCTGCCGCGAGACGAAGGAGGCGGCGGCGCTGCTCCGCGCCGGCGCGGACTCGAACCCGACGGCCCCGATCACCGCTGCCGACGCGGAATCGGCCCACACCACGTCGATCGCTTCCGCCAGCGTGGGGCTTGACGCGCTGCGGGGCCTGGCGGCCGAATGGATGTCGGGAGCCGACGTCGACTGGCTGGAGCCATCGGGCGCACGCCACGTGTCGCTGCCCGCCTACCCCTTCCAACGTCGGCGTCACTGGATCGAGGCCCGGTCATGACCAACTGGTTCAGCACGCCCCATCGGCGTCCAGGCGCCCGGGTGCGGTTGTTGTGCCTGCCGTACGCGGGGGCGGGCGCGGCCGCCTTCCGCGGCTGGTCGGCCGCGGCCGGCCCGGACGTCGAAGTGCTCGCCGCGGTGCTGCCCGGCAGGGAGAGCCGGATCATGGAGAGCGCCGCCTTCGAGCTCGGCGAACTGGCCGACGCCGTCGCCGCGCTCGCCGACCGGCCCTACGCGATCTACGGCCATTCCATGGGCGGGCGGGTCGGCTTCGAGCTGGTGCGCGAGCTGCGCAGGCGCGGCGCGCCGCTGCCGGTCGGGCTCTACCTCGGCGGCTGCCGTCCGCCAGGACAGGCCGACCCGCTGGCCGGCCTGTCGGCCGTGTCCGACGACACGCTGCTCGCGCGGCTGTCGGAGCTCGGCGGCATGCCGGAAGAGCTGCTGGCGGAGCCGGAGCTGCTGGCGCTGGTCCTGCCCGCGCTGCGGGCCGACTTCGGCTGGCTGGACGCCTACCGCTACCACCCGGGCGAACCGCTCCCCGTGCCCATCACGGCGTTCGCCGGCGAAACGGACGCCGCGGTGCCCGCCGAGGCGATGCGGCACTGGGCGGCGCACACGTCGGCCGCCTTCGACCTGCACGTCGAGCCGGGCGGGCACTTCTTCCTGCACGACAGCAAGGACCGCATCCTCGACGCGGTGCGCGCCGACCTCCTGGCGGCCGCCACCGGGCACCTGATCCCGCTCGGCGACACCGGCTGGTCGGTGTGGCGCGACGCCATCCTGCGCAGCACCGGCTTCCCCGCCGAAGGTCTCGACCTCTTCTCCGCCCCCGAGTGCGCCGCCGCCGCCGACGAACTGCTGACCGGGCACCCAGACGCTGGGCACCTGGACGCCGGACACACCGACGCCGAGCACTTCGACAAGGTCTTCGACCAGGCGCTGGCCGACGGCGCGGCGCACGCCAGCGCGCTGGCCGCGGACCCGCTGCTGCGCGAGGCCGTCACCTGGCAGAACCGCAACGCGCTGCTCACGCTGGACTCGCTCGTCCGCGGCGGCCCCGGCCAGTCACGCAACAGCGACAGGCGCGCCCGCGAGCTGATGATGGTCAAGTACTGGCAGCGCTACTGCGCCAAGAACGAGACGATCGGCTTCTTCGGCCCCGTCACCTGGACCAGGATCGAACCGGACGCCCCGGCCGCCGCCGTCACGCCCGGGCCCGGCCTGGTGCGCGAGCGGCGGGTCCGGTTCGAGGACTGGGCGGTCCGCGCCTACGCCGCCAGGCTCGCCGAGGATCCCGCGTTCAAGCGGCTGCTGCCCGTCGCGCTCCGACCCCATCTGACCTTGGACGGGCGCAGGCTGCTGCGTCCCGCGCAGCCGCCGGTGGTGCTGTCGGCCGCCGAGGCCGCCGTGCTGGCGCTGTGCGACGGGCGGCGCTCGGCCGTGGCCGTCGCCGCCGACGTGGCGGGCCAGGCGGGCGTGCGCACCGAGGCGGACGCGCTCCTGCTGCTCGACCGGCTGGCCGAGCGCGAGCTGCTGTCCTGGGGCGACGGGCCGGCCCAGGAGCCGGACACCGAGGAGCAGCTGCGGCTCCTGCTGCGTCGCGTCGCGGCCGAGCACCCGTCGGCCGACCTGGACGCGGCGTTCGCCGGACTCGACCGGCTCTGCGCGGCCAGGGACGCGGTCGCCGCGGCCGCCGGCGACCCGGACGCGCTCAAGACCGCGCTCGACGCGCTCGACGACGAGTTCGAGTCGATCACCGGGATCCCCGCCAAGCGCCGGCCTGGGCAGACCTACGCCGGGCGCGGCCTGGTCTACGAGGACACCGTCCGCGAGGTGGACGTGCGATTCGGCGCCGCGCTGCTCGACGACATGGCGGAGCCGCTGGCGCTGCTGCTGCGCGCGGCCCGCTGGCTCACCGCCGCGCTGGCCCGCGCCTACGAGGACGCACTGCGCGAGCTGTACGAGGAACTGCGCGCCGAGGGGGACCAGCACGGGGACGGGAACCGGGGCATCGCAGGGAACCAGGGCGCGGAAGGCGACCAGGTCGCGGACGGGAACCAGGTACGCCTGTCCGACCTGTGGTTCCTGGCCCAGGGCCTGCTGTTCGGCACCGGCCCGCGCCCGGTGGACGCGGTCGCGCGCGAGTTCGCCGAGCGCTGGGCCACCCTGTTCGGCCTGGACGGCGAGCAGCCCGCCGACGGCCCCGCCGAGCTGCGATTCACCGCCGTGGAACTGGCGGACGCGGTCGCCGAGGCGTTCCCCGCCACCGCGCCAGGCTGGTCCTCCGGCCGGCTGCACAGCCCGGACCTGCAGATCTGCGCGGAAAGCGCGGAGGCCGTCGAACGCGGCGACTACCTGGTCGTGCTCGGCGAGATGCACGCCGCCTGGCCCACCTTCGACTGCGCGGTGTTCACCGGCGCGCACCCCGATCCCGAGTCGCTGCGCGCGGCCATGGCCGCCGACCTCGGGCCGCACCGGGTCAGGCCGCTCTACCCGCTGGACTGGCCGCGTTACACCGGCCGGGTCTCGCACAGCCTGGACGGCCCCACGGACCGGCAGCTCGGCTGGACCGCCGCGCCCGGCGCCGACCCGGACCGGCTGCTGCCCGTGACGTCCGTGCTGGTCACGGAGGAGGAGGGCGAGCTGGTGGCCAGGGCCGCCGACGGGCGCCGCTGGCCGCTGCTGGAGATGTTCGCCTCGCTGGTGTCGATGCACGCGGTCGACGGCTTCAAGCTGACCGGCGCGGCCACCCACGGGCACACGCCCCGCCTGACCATCGACCGCATGGTGGTGGCCAGGCGGACCTGGCGGACCACCGTCGGCGCGACCGGCCTGGCCGCAGTCAGGGGCGAGCGCGCGGGCTATCTCGCGGTCCGCGCCTGGCGGCGGGCGACGGGGCTGCCGGAGCGGGTGTTCGTCAAGCTGAGCACCGAGATCAAACCGACGTACGTGGACCTGAGCAGCCCGCTGTACGCCGCGCTGCTGTGCGCGATGTTGCGCCGGGCCGGCGACGAGTCCGCGCGCCTCGTGGTGACCGAACTGCTGCCGGGACCCGATCAGGCGTGGCTGGCCGACGCGGCTGGCCACCGCTACTTCACCGAGCTGCGCCTGCACGCGACCGACCCGATACCGGCCTGGGGGACCTCATGAACCTGGCGCGTACCCTGCCCGGCCTGATCCTGGAGCAGGCAGGACGCCGTCCCGCCGCGCCGGCCGTGCGGCAGTGGGGACGGACCCTGAGCTACGCGGCCCTGGCCGGTGGCGCCCGCGCGCTGGCCGCCGAGCTGCGGGCACGCGGCGTCCGGCCGGAGCACCGGGTGGGGGTGTGCCTGCGCCGCACGCCGTCCCTAGTCACCGGGGTGCTCGGGGTGCTGCTGTCCGGCGGCGCGTACGTGCCGCTCGACCCGGACGGGCCGGCCGCGCGCCGGGCCGAGATCATCCGAGACGCCGGCATCGACGTCGTGGTGGCGGACGAGGACACGGCCGCCCTGTTCACCGACCCGGTCCTCGTCGACCAGATTGGGCACCAGGCCGGAGAGACGGAATGCCCGGCACAGCCGGAGAACCTGGCCTACGTCCTGTACACCTCGGGATCCACCGGCCGGCCCAAGGGCGTGATGGTCAGCCATCACAGCCTGCTGTCCTACGCGCTCGCCTTCGGCGCGTTCACCGGCGCGGACGAGGACACCAGGTCGTTCGGCTTCGCCGCGCTCGGGTTCGACGTCTCCGTCCTGGACCTGTTCGTGCCGCTGGCGGCCGGTGGTTGCGTGCAACTGGCCGGCGAGGCGGACCGGGCCGACCCGGCCAGGCTGCAACGGTTCGCCGCCGAGCACGAGGTCACCTGGGGCTGCCTGCCCGTCGCGCTGCTGCCGCTGCTCGACCCGGCCGCTCTGCCCGCCTGGCGCACCGTGATCACCGGCGCTGAGGCGCCGGGACCCGAGCAGGTCGAGCGCTGGTCGGCGGCCGGGCGCAGGTTCCTCAACTGCTACGGGCCGACCGAGGCGACGGTCTGCGTGACCGCGTTCGAGGCGTCGGGACGCTGGGAGCGGCCGCTGCCGATCGGCCGCGCGCTGGCGGGTCACCGGGCGTACGTGGTGGACGACGAGCTGCGGCCCGTCGCCGCCGGCGTCCCCGGCGAGCTGCTGATCGGCGGGTTCGGCCTGGCGAGGGGATACCTGGGCGCGCCCGGGCTGACCGCCGAGCGGTTCCTGCCCGACCCGTGGGGAGAGCCGGGCGGCCGGCTGTACCGGACCGGCGACCTGGTCGTCCGGGACGAGGACGGCGAGCTGACGTTCCTGGGCAGGACCGACCGCCAGGTCAAGATCAGAGGCCAGCGCGTCGAGATCGGCGAGGTGGAGACCGTGCTGCGGGCCCATCACCAGGTCGGGCACGCCGTGGTCGAGGCCGTCGAGGGCCGCGACGGCACCCGCCTGGTGGCCTTCTGCGCCCCGGGCGCGGCGGACGATCCGCTCGCCCCGGGCGACGTCGCGGCGGACGACCTGCTCGCCCACTGCGCCCAGCGGTTGCCCGCGGCGATGATCCCGGACCAGGTGGTCATGCTCCCGAGCCTGCCGCTGCTGCCCTCGGGCAAGGTCGACGGCCGGGCGCTGCGAGCGCTACTGCCCGACCGGCCGGCGAGCGCGGGACCGGCCCCGGAGAGCACGCTCGAACGCCAGGTGGCGGCGGTGTGGGCCGGGGTGCTCGGCGTGCCGGTGGACAAGGTCGGCATGGACGACGACTTCTTCGCCTCGGGCGGCCACTCGATCAGCGCGATGCGCCTGGTGTCGGCGATCAGGTCGGAGCTCGACCGGCCGCTGGCCGCCGAGGACGTGTTCGCCGGGCGTACCGTGGCCGGGATCGTCGCCGCGATCGAGCGGTCGGCGCCGGGGGCCGAGCCGCTGCCGCACGGCAGCCCGCCCGCGCTCTCGGCGGCCCAGCACCGGCTGTGGTTCGTCGACAGGCTCGCCCCGGACAGCGCGGCCTACAACATCGCGCTGGCCGAGCGGCTGCGCGGCCCGCTCGACGTCGAGGCGCTGCGCGCGGCGCTCGCCGCGGTCGCGGCCAGGCACGACGTGCTGCGCTGGCGGGTGCCCGACGCGCGCGGCGTGCCGTACGTGGAGGTGGACCCGCCGGGCCCGGTGCCGCTGCCGATCGACGACCTGAGCCAAACCGACCTGAGCCGCGACGACCTGAGCCGCGACGGCCTGAGTCAAGACGGCGGGCGCGAGGAGCGGCTGCGTCAGGTGCTGGCGGCCGAGGCGGCACACCGGTTCGACCTTGCGCGCGGCCCGCTGTGGCAGGCCAGGCTGATCCGGCTGGCGGACACGGACCACGTGCTGGCCCTGACCTTCCACCACGCCGTGTTCGACGGCTGGTCCCAGCGGCCCTTCCTGGACGACCTGGCCCGCGCCTACCGCGACCCCGCGCTCGGCCACCCGGACGCCGGCTTCGCCGACTACGTCGTGTGGCGGGCCGGCCGGGACGCCAGGCGGGGGAGCGCCGATCTCGCCTGGTGGCAGGAGCACCTGACCGGCGTGCCCGCGACGCTCGACCTGCCCGCCGACCGGCCGCGACCCCCGGTGCAGACCTACACCGGGGCCATGACCGGCACCGCGCTGCCCGCCGAGGTCTCGGCCGCGGTCCGCGCGCTGGCCGCCACGCTCGGCACGACCGCGCCGACCGTGCTGCTGGCCGCGTTCGGGGAGGTCCTGCGCCGGGTGACCGGCCGGGACGACCTGGTGATCGGCACCCCGGCCGCCGACCGGCGGCACGACGCCTTCCACGACCTGGTCGGCTTCTTCGTCGAGGTGGTGCCGCTGCGCCTGCGCATGGAGCGCGGGCAGAGCTTCGCCGCCAGGGTGCGTGAGTGCGCGGAGGAGTTCCTGGCCGTGCTGGCCCACCCGGGCGCGACGCTCGAACGCATGGTGGAGGCGCTCGCCCTGCCGCGCGACCCGAGCCGGGCGCCGCTGGTGCAGGTGCTGTTCAACGTCTACAACTTCCCCGAGCCGCACCTGGACCTGCCCGGCGTCACCGCGGAACGGGTCGAGCCAGGGCTGGCGGGCTCGCCGTTCGACCTCACCCTCTACGTGGCCGAGCGCGACGGCGGCTACGCCATCGACTGCGTCTACAACCCGGACCTGTTCGCCGCCGAGCGCATCGAGGCGCTGCTCGCCGCCTACACGACGCTGATCGGGGAGGCGGCCAAGGCACCTGAGCGGCCGGTCGCCGAACACCCGATGGCCGCGCTGCCCGCCCTGGCGGCGGGGGTGAGCCAGGCCCCCGCGCCCATCAGGCCCGTCGCCGCCACCACCGGCGGCGCGAGCCCCGCCACCGCCACCGAGCACCTGGTCGCGGGCGTCTGGCGCGAGGTGCTCGGCCGGGACGCCGTGGGCGCCACCGACAACTTCTTCGACGTGGGCGGCACCTCGCTGACCCTCGTCATCGTGCAGGACAGGCTGGCCGAGCTGACCGGGCGGCGGCTGCCGGTGGTGGAGCTGTTCCAGCACACCACCGTGCGCGCGCTCGCCGGCCACCTCGACGGCGACACGGGACGTCCGACTCTCAACCGGGCCGACCAGCGGGCCGAGGCCCGACGTCAGCGAACAGACCAACGCAGGAAGAGAGGGCGACAGTGACTGAGTTCGCCGTGGAGCCCATCGCGATCATCGGCATGAGCGCCAGGGTGCCGGGCGCCGGCGACCTGTCGCAGTTCTGGCGCAACCTGGTCGACGGGGTCGAGTCGGTGACCGTCTTCACCCGCGAGGAGCAGCTCGCCCAGGGCGCGAGCGAGGTGGAGCTCGACCACCCCTCCTTCGTGCCCGCCAGGCACGTGCTGCCCGGCATGGAGGACTTCGACGCCGCCTTCTTCGGCATGACCGCCCGCGAGGCCGAGCTGGCCGACCCGCAGCAGCGGCTCTTCCTCGAACAGGCGCACGCCGCGCTCACCGACGCCGGCTACGACCCGGAACGCTACGACGGCGAGATCGGCGTGTACGGCGGCGCGGGCCCCAGCCAGTACCAGTGGCTGAACCTGCGCACCAACCCCAAGGTGGCCAGCGGCGCCGGCGATCTCGGCCTGTCCGTGGGCAACAACCCGGACTACATCGCCACCACCGTCTCCTACCGGCTGAACCTGCGCGGGCCCAGCCTCTCGATCGCCACGGCCTGCTCGACCTCGCTGGTCGCCGTCCACCTGGCGTGCGAGGCGCTGCGCGGCGGCGAGTGCGACATGGCGCTGGCCGGCGGCGTCTGCGTGGAGCTGCCGCACCACCAGGGCTACGTGGGCATGGACGGCTACACCTCGCCCACCGGCCACGTCCGGCCCTTCGACGCCGACGCCGACGGCACCATGTGGGGCAGCGGCGTGGGCGTCGTGACGCTGAAGCGGCTCGACGACGCCATCGCCGACGGCGACCACATCAGGGCCGTCATCCTGGGCAACGCGATCAACAACGACGGCACCAGCAAGATCGGCTTCTCCGCGCCGAGCGTGCAGGGCCAGGCCGAGGTGATCGCCCAGGCGCTCGGCATGGCCGACGTCGACCCGCGCACGATCGGCTACGTCGAGGCGCACGGCACCGGGACCTCGCTCGGCGACCCCATCGAGCTGTCCGCGCTGACCGCCGTCTACGGCCGCGACCAGGACGAGACCGGCTGGTGCGGCGTCGGCTCGGTGAAGTCGAACCTGGGTCACCTCAGCCAGGCGTCGGGCGTGGTCGGCATGATCAAGACCGTGCTGTCGATGGAGCATGGGCTGATCCCGCCCAGCATCAACTACGAGCGCCCCAACCCGGCCATCGACTTCGACTCCAGCCCGTTCTACGTCGTCTCCAGCCTGACCAAGTGGGAGGGGCGCAAGCGGGCCGCGGTCAGCTCGTTCGGCATCGGCGGCACGAACGCGCACGTGGTGCTGCAGGAGGCGCCGCCCGCGGACTCCGCGCCGCGCCGGCCGCGTCCCGAGCTGCTGCAGCTGTCCGCGCGCAGCCCCGAGGCGCTGGAGACGATGCGGGCGGCGCTGGCCGAGCACCTGACGCGCGAGTCCGCGCCGGCGCTCGCCGACGTGGCCTTCACGCTGCGCTCGGGCCGCAGGACCTACCAGCACCGCCTTGCCGTCCTGGCCGAGGACGGGCACGCGCTCAACGACCGCAAGCTGTGTCACGTGGGCGCCGCCGCCGACCCGGCGCCGTCCGTGGCCTTCCTCTTCTCCGGCCAGGGCGCGCAGTACGCAGGGATGGCCGCCGAACTGTACGCCGCCGAGCCGGTCTTCGCCGCGGCGGTCGACCGCTGCGCCGAACTGCTGCTGCCCGAGCTGGGCCAGGACCTCAGGCCGCTGATGTTCGGCGACGACGACGAGCCGCTGCGCAGGACCGGGCTCACCCAGCCCGCGCTGTTCACCGTCGAGTACGCGCTGGCCACGCTCTGGCAGGAGTGGGGCGTGCGCCCTTCTGCCATGATCGGCCACTCCATCGGCGAGTACGTCGCCGCCACCCTGGCCGGCGTCTTCTCGCTGCCCGACGCGCTGCGGCTGGTGGCCGCCCGGGGCCGGCTGATGGAGACGATGCCGCCCGGCTCGATGCTGGCCGTCCAGCGTGAGGCGGCCGACGTCGCCGCCATGCTGCCGGAGAGCCTGTCCATCGCCACCGTCAACGGCCCGGGGACCTGCGTGGTCGCCGGCCCCGCCGAGGCGGTCGAGGCGTTCGCCGAGCGGCTGCGCGCCGACAAGGTACGCAGCACGCCGCTGCGCACCTCGCACGCCTTCCACTCGGCGATGATGGAGCCGATCCTGGGCGAGTTCACCGCCCTGGTCGCCGCCGTGCCCCGGCGCGCGCCGCAGACGGCGTTCCTGTCGAACGTGACCGGCACCTGGATCACCGCCGAGCAGGCCGTCGACCCCGCCTACTGGGCCAGGCACCTGCGCGAGCCGGTGCTGTTCGGCGACTGCGTGGCGACCCTGCTGGCCGAGGGCACGTGGGCGCTGCTGGAGTGCGGCCCGGGCAAGCAGCTGTCGAGCCTGGCCAGGATGCAGCTGCGCGAGGCCGTCGCGGCGGGCGCGCCCGCGCCGGTGTCCAGCCTGCCGGGGCAGTCGGAGAAGTCCGGCGACGTCGCCACCCTGTACGCCTCCGCCGCCCGGCTGTGGGTGGCCGGCGTGCCCGTGGAGCTCGGCGGCGAGGGCCGGCGGGTGTCGCTGCCCGGATACCCGTACGAGCGCCGCCGCCACTTCGTAGAGCCGGGCGCGGGCATGCCGACGGCCGCGGCCGTGGCCCCGGTGCGGACGATCGACGACTGGTTCGAGGTGCCGGTCTGGCACCAGGTGCCCGCCCCACCGGACGCCGAGGACCTGGGCAGGTGCGTGGCGTTCGTGACCGGCGAGCGCGGCGAGCGCCTGTGCGCGGCGCTGCGCGCGGCCGGGACCGAGGTGGTCGAGGTCCGCCCGGGCGAGAGGTTCGCGCCCGCCGGCGGCGGCTACACGCTGCGCCCCGGCGCGCGGGACGACTACGACGCCCTGGTGGCCGCCCTGACCGCACCCGGTGGCGGCGGGCTGTCGCGGGTGGTGCACGCCTGGCCGCTGGCCGGCGAACCCGCGGGCACCGTGGTCGAGTCGGTGGTCGAGTCCGCGGAGCTGGCGCAGGAGCACGGGCTGTTCAGCCTGCTGCTGCTGGTCCAGTCGCTGGCGGCGGCCCAGGTCGCCGAGGGCGTGCGGATCGACGTGCTCACCGAGGGCACCGAGGACGTGCTCGGCGGCGACCTGACCAGGCCGGAGCACGCCACCGTGGCGGGCATCGTCCGGGTGGCGCCGCTGGAGATCGCCGGTCTGACCGTGGGCCATCTCGATCTCGGGCCGGCCACCGCCGAGTCCGACGTGCTCGCCGAGCTGCGCCGTCCCGCCCAGGAGGAGGTGGTCGCGCTGCGCGCGGGCCGCCGCTGGCAGCGCCGCGTGGAGCCGGTCGCGGCGCGGGTGGGGCGGGCCGACGGGCTGCGCGAAGGCGGGCGCTACCTGATCACCGGCGGCATGGGCGGCATCGGCATCACGCTCGCCGAGGAGTTCGGCACCCGCTTCCGCGCCCGGCTGGTGCTGGTGGGCAGGAGCGGGCTGCCGCCGCGTGCCGAGTGGGACCGGCCGGCCGATCTGCGCACCGCCCGCGCGGTCGCCGCGATCCGCCGGATTGAGGCGGCCGGCGGCCAGGTCCTGGTGGTGGCCGCGGACGTCACCGACCCCGAGCGGATGCGTGCCGTCCTGGCCGAGGCGGACGCCGCGTACGGCGGGCTGGACGGCGTCGTGCACGCGGCCGGTCTGCCTGGCGGCGGCATGGCCGAGGTGAAGGACCTGGACCAGGCGCGGGCCGTGCTCGCGCCCAAGCTGGCCGGCACGCTCGCGCTCTGGCAGGCGCTGGCGGGCAGGGAGCTCGACTTCGTCGCACTGTGCTCCTCGGTCACCGCGCTGACCGGCGGTTTCGGCCAGGTCGACTACTGCGCGGCGAACGCCTTCCTCGACGCCTACGCCAGGTCGGCCCGCGGGCCCCGGGTGTTCTCGATCAACTGGGGCGCCTGGCGCGAGGTCGGCATGGCCGCCGAGGCGCTCGCGGGCCCGGTGGCGCGGACCGAGGCGGACGCCGAGCCGCTGGACCACCCGCTGCTGCGCGTCAGGAGCGGCCGTCTGGCCAGGGGACTGATCTCGCCAGAGACCCACTGGGTGCTCGACGAGCACCGGATCGGCCACACCTCGGTCCTGCCCGCCACCGCCCAGATCGAGTGCGCCAGGGCGGCCTTCGCCGCCTGCGTCCCCGCGCCGGGCGAGGGGTACGCGGTCGAGCTGAGCGACGTGGTGTTCACCGAGCCGCTGGCGGTGCGCGACGGCTCCTACGCCGAGGTGGTCGTCACGATCGGCGACGACGGCCGCTTCGAGCTGGCCGCCGACGGCAGGACGCGTACCGCGGGCAGCGCCGCCTGGGTGCGCGGGGAACCGGCCGCGAAGGCCGATCCAGGAACGCTGCGCGCGCGCATGCGGCCGGCCGGGCCCGCCGGCGAGGCCAGGGCCAGCGCGGTCACCTTCGGCCCGCTCTGGCGCGAGCCCGAGCAGACCTGGCTCGGCGAAGGCGAGGAGCTGGCGCTGGTGACCGCCGCAGACGCGCCCGGCGACGGCGAGTGGGTGCTGCACCCGGCCACGCTCGACGTGGCCACCTCGTTCAGCCGCGCCCGGGCCGACGGCTCCTACCTGCCGCTGAGCTACGGCCGCCTGGTCGTCAGGGCGCCGCTGCCCGCGCGCTTCCTCAGCCACCTGCGCCACCGCAGCTCCGGCGCGGAGATCGTGGCCGTGGACCTCACCCTGATGGACGAATCGGGCGCCGTGCTGGCCGAGATCGAGGAGTTCACGCTGCGCCGCGTGAACCCGGGCACGCTGGCGCTGAACGGCCCGGCCCCGGCGCCCACCGGCTCCGGCATCGGCCCGGCCGAGGGCGTGGAGGCCTTCCACCGGGCGCTCGCCGCCGAGCTCGGGCCCCAGGTGGTGATCAGCGCGACCGCGCTGGCCGAGGTGGCCGAGCGGGAGCGGCGTCCGGTCGAGACGGCCGTCACCGAACCCGCCGAGCGCGACACCGACACCCCCTACCAGGCACCGGAGGGCGAGCTCGCGCTCACGCTCGCCAGGATCTGGAGCGAGGTGCTCGGCGTGCCGCACATCGGCGCCGACGACGACTTCTTCGATCTGGGCGGCAACTCGCTGGTCGCCGTCCAGCTCATCGCCCAGGTGCGGGCGACGCTCGGGGTGAAGCTGCCGATGCGCACGCTGTTCGAGGCGCCCACCGTGGCGCAGATGGCCGCCAGGGCCGAACAGCTCACCGCGGCCCCCGAGCCGGCCCCCGCCGCCATTCCGCGACTGTCCAGGAGGTAGGCAGATGTCCCAGCAGGACTGGCTGGTCGTCGTCAACGACGAGGAGCAGTACTCGATCTGGGCGGCGGGCGGCCCGCTGCCCGCAGGCTGGCACGCGACGGGCTTCCGCGGTTCGCGCGAGTCCTGCCTGGCCCACATCGACGAGGTGTGGACCGACATGCGCCCGCGCAGCCTCAGGACGGCGAGATGACCGAGCTCGACACCGGCCACTGGGTGACCTCGGCCTCCTTCGCCCAGGAACGCGTCTGGCTGGCCGCCCAGCTCGCGGGCGACCTGCCGGTCTACAACGTGGTGGACCGCATCCCGCTGCGGCTCCCGCTCGACGCCGCCACGCTGGCCGGGTCCTTCGCCGAGGTCGTACGCAGGCACGAGACCTTACGCAGCCACTTCACCACCGTCGACGGCAACCTGATGCAGGTCGTCCACGACGAAGTGCCGGTCGAACCCGAGCTGGTCGACCTGTCCGGCCTGCCCGAGCAGGAACGGCAGCAGCGCCTGGCCGACCTGCTCACCGCCTACGGCGAGCTCGACCTGCCGCTCGACCAGGCCCCGCTGTGGCGGGCCACCATGGTCAAGCTGGCGCCGGAGGAGTGGTGGCTGGCGCTGGTCGCGCACCACACCATCGTCGACGCCTCCTCCCAGCGGAACCTGGCCGACGAGCTGCACGAGCTGTGCGCCGCCGCCGTCGAGGACCGGCCGGCCGAACTGCCCGAACTGCCCATCCAGTACGCCGACTTCGCCGCCTGGCAGCGCGACGCGCTCTCCGGCGAGGCACTGGAGTCCGAGCTGGCGTACTGGCGGGAGCGGCTGGCCGACCTGCCGCCCGTGCACGCGCTGCCCACGGACCGGCCGCGGCCGACGGTGCCGAGCTTCCGCGGCGGCGAGGTCACCTTCACCCTCGGCACGGAACTGCTGGCGGCGGTCGACGCGCTGGCCAGGCGGCACCGGGCCAGCACGCTCATGGTGCTGCTCGCCGCGCTGACCGCGCTGATGAACCGGCTCAGCGGCCAGCAGGACCTGGTGGTCGGCGCGCTGGTGGCCGGCCGCGACCGGCCCGAGCTGGTGCCGCTGATCGGCATGTTCGTCAACAACGTGGTGCTGCGCAGCGACCTGTCCGGCGACCCCACGTTCGACGAGCTGGCGCTGCGCGAACGTGACGTGGTGCTGGAGGCGTGGGAGCACCAGGAGATTCCCTTCCACAAGGTGGTCGAGGCGGTCGCGCCGCGCCGCGAGCCTGGCGTGCACCCGCTGTTCCAGGTCAGCCTCAACTACCTGCCGCAGACCGGCGCCGCCTACGGCAACGGCACCTCGCGCCGCGACCTGTCGTTCGACCTCACCTCCGGCGAGTGCCGCCTGGAGTACAGCACCGACCTGTACGACCACGCCGGCGCGCGGACCCTGGCCGAGCGGTACGTCGCGCTGCTGGCCGACGCCGTCGCCCGGCCCGGCAGCCGGATCTCCGAGCTGGAGCTGCTGCGCGACGGCGAGCGCGAATGGCTGATCGACGGGCTCAACGACACGGCCGCGCCGTACCCCGACCAGGCCACGCTGCACGGGCTGATCGAGGAGCAGGTGGCGCGCACCCCCGACGCGCCCGCGCTCACCTTCGAGGGCCGCACGATCAGCTACGCCGAGCTGAACGCCAGGGCCAACCGCATCGCGCACGGGCTGCGCCGGCGCGGCGTCGGCCCGGAGACGCTGGTCGGGGTCTGCGCCGAGCGCTCGTTCGAGCTGGTCGCCGCGATCATCGGGGTGATGAAGTCGGGCGGCGCGTACGTGCCGCTCGACCCCGAGTACCCGGTGGACCGGCTGGCGTTCCTGGTCGAGGACGCGCAGGCGCCCGTCCTGCTGGCCCAGCGGCACCTCGCCGAGCTGCTGCCGGAGACCGAGGTGCTGCTGCTCGACGACGAGACGCTGTGGGCGGACGAGCCCGACGGCGACCCGGTCAGCGGCGTCACCCCGGACAACATCGCGTACATGATCTACACCTCGGGCTCGACCGGCCGGCCGAAGGGCGTGCCCACCCAGCACCGCAGCGCCGTCAACCACATCGACGACATGCAGCGCAGGCACGGGCTCGGCCCCGGCGACACCATGCTGCAGAAGACCGTGATGAGCGCCGACGTGTCGATGCGCGAGTTCCTGTGGCCGCTGCAGAACGGCGCCCGCATGGTGCTGGCCAGGCCAGGCGGCCACAAGGACGCCGCCTACCTGCGCGACCTGATCAACGCCGAGCGGGTCACCGTCACCAACTTCGTCCCGTCGATGCTGGCCGTCTTCCTGGAGGAGGACGTGTCGAGCTGCACGTCGCTGCGCGTGGTGACCAGCGGCGGCGAGGCGCTGCCCGGGCACGTGGGCGCCAGGTTCTCCCGCACGCTGCCCGATTGCCGGCTGGTCAACATCTACGGTCCCACCGAGACCACCATGGACGTCACCTGGTGGCCCGTCACCGCCGAGCGGCTGGCCGGCGAGAGCATCGCGCCGCTGGGCGGCGGGATCCAGAACGTCACGCTCTACGTCCTGGACGCCGACCTGCGCCCGCAGCCGGCCGGGGTGCCGGGCGAGCTGTGCGTCGGCGGCGTGCAGGTGGCCCGCGGCTACCACAGAAGGCCGTCGCTGACCGCCCGCCAGTTCGTGCCCGACCCGTACGGCGCGCCGGGCAGCCGGCTGTACCGCACCGGCGACCTGGCCCGCTGGCGCCCGGACGGCACGCTGGAATTCCTCGGCAGGACCGACGGGCAGATCAAGCTGCGCGGCCTGCGCATCGAGCTGGGCGAGATCGAGTCGGCGCTGCGCGACCAGCCCGGCGTGCGTGACGCCGTCGTGCTGGTGCGCGAGGACGTGCCCGGCGACAAGCGGCTGGTCGGCTACCTGGCCGTCACCGAGGAGCCGGACCTGGCCGAGCTGCGCGCCACGCTGCGCAAGCGGCTGCCCGACCACATGGTGCCCTCCGCGTTCGTCACCATGGAGCGGTTCCCGCAGACCACCAACGGCAAGCTGGACCGCAAGTCGCTGCCCGTCCCCGAGGGGCAGCGGCTGCTGTCGGCCGAGCTCGTCGCGCCCCGCACCGAGATCGAACGCGACATCGCCGCCATCTGGACCGAGGTGCTCGGCATCGACGGGCTCGGCGTGGACGACGACTTCTTCGAGCTCGGCGGCCACTCGCTGCTGGCCACCCAGGTCGTGGCCAAGCTCCGCAAGATCACCGCCACGACCGGGCGGCAGGTCAGCGTCATGGACCTGTTCCAGTCGCCGACGATCAGGCAGCTCGCCGCGCTGATCACCGAGGAACCCGGCGAAGAGCGCACCGCCCGGCTGGTGCACGAGCTGACCAGGCCGCTGCCGCCGGGCGAGCGGCAGGTCTCGTACGTGTGCGTGCCGTACGGCGGCGGCAGCGCGGTCGTCTACCTGCCGCTGGCCGAGTCGCTGCCCTACGGCCACTCGCTGTACTCGCTGGCCATCCCCGGCCACGACGTGGGGCTCGACGAGGAGGCGCTGCCGTTCGACGAGCTGGCCGAACGCTGCACGGACGAGGTGCTGAGCGTCGTCGAGGGCCCGATCGTGCTGTACGGCCACTGCGGCGTCGGCGGCGCGCTCGTCATCGAGCTGGCCAGGCGCCTGGAGGCGGCGGGCCGGGAGGTCAGGGCCGTCTACACCGGCGGCGTCTTCCCCTCCGCGCAGCCGCCCGGCCGGTTCAGCAGGTTCCTGACCTGGCTGGACAGCAAGACGAGCAACCGGGCGCACGCCAACTGGCTGAAGTCGATGGGCGTCGACATGGACGAGCTCGACCCGGCCCAGGCCGACAGGATCGTGGCCAACATGCGCCACGACACCCGTAACGCCGGCACGTACTTCACCAAGCTGCTCGAAGAGGGCGCGACACCGCTGCGGGCGCCGATCATCTCGGTGGTCGGCGAGCGCGACCCGCTCACCGACTACCACCAGGAACGCTTCAGGGAGTGGTCCTTCCTGACCGGCACCACCGCGCTGGTCGTGCTGGAGGAGGCCGGGCACTTCTTCGTCAAGCACCGCGCGGGCGAGCTGGCCCGCATCCTCAGCGGCACCCACGTCGAGATCGCCAAGGACGAGGGGAGCACGCTCACCAGGCAGGCCCGCGGCGACGACGCGAGCTGGTGGCTGGAGGGCGTCGCGCACACCGGCGTGTCAGGCGCCGGCGCCGCCCCCGGCATGGGCCGGTTCCTGGCCGTCACCGGCGGCCAGCTCATCTCCATGCTCGGCTCGGCGCTCACCCAGTGGGCGGTCCCGGTGTGGATCTATCTGCAGACCGGGTCGCTGCTGTGGTTCGGGCTGTTCGGCGTGTTCGCGTACGCGCCGGGGCTGATCGCCATGCCGCTGGCCGGCGCGCTGGCCGACCGGCACGACAGGCGGCGCATCCTGCTGCTGTCCAGCGCGGCCTCGGTCGGCTGCGAGATCGCGATGGCCGTGCTGGTGTGGAGCGGCAGCACCGAGATCGGCCCCATACTCGGGCTGGTCGGATTGCTCGGCGTCGCCTCGGTCTTCCAGCGCGTCGCCTACACCGCGGCCATCCCGCAGCTCGCGCCCAAGCGCTACCTCGGGCACGCCAACGGCGTCGCGCAACTGGTCAACGGCACGGCCATGCTGCTCATGCCGCTGATCGCGGCCGGGATCCTGGCCCTGATCGGGCTGGGCGGCATCCTGGTCATCGACATCGTCAGCTACACGCTGTCGATCGCGGTGCTGCTCGCCGTCAGGTTCCCGGCCCTGATGGGCCGCCGCCGCAGGGAACCGCTGCTCACCGAGATGGCCGAAGGGCTGCGCTATACCTGGGGCACCAAGGGCTTCCGGGCCATGCTGATCTACTTCTCGGTGCTGAACCTGCTGCTCGCCGCCCCGCTCTTCCTGGCCTCGCCGCTGGTGCTCGGCTTCGGCAGCACCGCCGACGTGGGCACGGTCGCCTTCGCCGAAGGGCTCGGCGCGGTGCTCGGCGGCCTGCTCATGTCGGCGTGGGGCGGGCCGCGGCAGCGCAAGATGGCCAGGCTGATGACCTTCACCCTGCTCGTGGCCGCCTGCTGCTTCGTCACCGGGCTGCGGCCCAGCGTGCCGCTGATCGCGTTCGGCATGCTCGGCATGGGCTTCGGGCTCGCGCTCAGCCAGGGCATCTACATGACGATCATCCAGGTGAAGGTGCCGCAGCGCTTCCACGGCCGGGTCATCGCCATCAACCAGGCCATCTCCTGGGCGGCCTTCCCGCTGGGCTTCGGCGTGCTGACCCCGCTCGCGGGATCCGTGCTCGAACCGCTCTTCACCGAGCACGGCGCGCTGGCCTCCAGCGTGGGCGCGGTCATCGGCACCGGGCCTGGCCGCGGCCTGGCCTTCGCCTACCTGGTGTGCGGGCTCGGTCTGGCGCTCGCCGCCGTGGTCGGGCTGCGGACCCGCAGGCTCGCCAGACTCGACCTCGACCTGCCGGACGCCCTGCCCGACGATCTGATCGGCATCCAGCTGCGCGAGCGGCGGCTGGCGGCCGGCGGGAGCACGAAATGACCGAAGGCCAGTTCGCCGCGGCGCATCGCGGAGACCCCGACCACCGTCCCTGGTCGGCGCGGACGATCCACGAGCGGTTCTGGGAAGTGGCGGCCGAGCACGCCGGCCGCCTGGCGATCGCCGGCGACCACGACGAGAACGTCACCTACGCCGAGCTGGCGCGGCGGGTGCGGGACATCGCGGGCGCCGTGCGCGGCCGGGCCAGGGTGGCCGTCCTGCTGGACCACGGGCCAGGCACGCAGGCGGCCATTCTCGGCGCGCTGGCCGCCGGGGCGCTCTACGTCCCGCTCGATCCGCGTTACCCGCCGGCCAGGCTCGCCCGGATGGCCGAGCTCGCGGAGCCCGACGCCGTCCTGGTGACGCCGGAGCACGCGGCCACGGCCGGGCGGCTGGCCCCCGGCGTGCCGGTGATCGACGTCAGCGCGCTGCCGCCCGGCCCCGCCGAGGTGAGCGGCCCTTCCGACCCCGACGCCCCCGCCTACATCCTGTTCACCTCCGGCTCCACCGGGCGGCCCAAAGGCGTGGTGCAGACCCACCGCAACGCGTTGTTCCAGGTCCGCACGCACACCGCGAACCTGCGCATCGGGCCGTCCGACCGGGTCAGCGTGCTGTCGTCGTTCAGTTTCGACATGGCCATGACGGACGGCTTCTCCGCGCTGCTCAACGGGGCCGCCTCGGTCCCGGTCGACCTGCGTGAACACGGGCTGGCGTGGCTGGGCGAGACGCTGGCCGGGCGCGGGGTGACCATCTACCACTCCACGCCGACCGTCTACCGGCATCTGCTGGACTCGCTGCCGTCCGGGGCCCGGCTGGACAGCGTCAGGGCGGTCGTGCTGGGCGGTGAGGAGGTGGTCCGGCACGACCTGGACAGGTTCGTCAGGCACTTCCCCGCCACGTCGGTGTTCGTCAACGGGTACGGGGCCACCGAGATCTCCTTCGCCGTCCAGAACCATCTGACGGTCGAGGACATCCGCGCGGGACGGGGCGTCGGCGCCGGCGTCGTCCCCATCGGCCTGCCGCTGGACGGGACCGAGGTGGAACTACGTCCCCACCGGGCGGCCGCCGAGGCCGGTGAGGGGGAGATCGTGGTGCGCAGCGCCCATCTCGCCGCCTACTGGCGGGCCGGGGAGAGCGACGACTCGCGCTTCGGCGTCGATCCCGACGGTTGCCGCCACTACCGCACCGGCGACCTGGGACGCCTCCTGCCCGACGGCCGCATCCGCTACCTCGGGCGGGCCGACCGGCAGGTGAAGATCCGCGGTCACCGGGTGGAGCTGGGCGAGGTCGAGGCGGCGCTGTCCGCGCTGCCGCAGGTCACCAGGGCCGCGGTGGTGGCGAGGGAGATCCCGGCCGCGGCGGCCGGGGTGGCCGGGGTTCCGGGGGACAAGCGGATCCTCGCGTACGTGCTCGGCGACCTGGCCGAGCCCGGCACGCTGCGCAAGGCGCTGGCCGACGTGCTGCCGGACTTCATGCTGCCCGCCGTGATCGTCAAGCTGCCGGCCTTCCCGCTGACCCCGACCGGCAAGGTGGACACGTCCGCGCTCCCGGAGCCGGCCGCCCCCGACACCGCCGCGCCGCCGACGCCCGCCGACGCAGGCGACGTGGCCGGGGTCATCGCCGCCGCCTGGTGCGCCGCGCTGGGGGTGCCCGAGGTGAGCAGAGAGCAGAACTTCTTCGACGTCGGCGGGCACTCGCTGCTGATGACCCAGGTCCAGCGGAGTCTGGAGGAGTCCCTGGGCCGGCGGCTGCCGCTCAGCACGCTGTACGCCCACCCGACCATCGCCGCGCTCGCCGAGCACCTGAACGGGGGAGACAAACCGCACTCGGACGCCGAACAACGCGCCGCCCGCCGCCGCCAGGCCCGCGCCAGACGCACGCCGGGCGGTTGACGGAGCCACCGCGAGGGTGAAAAACGAATTGCCGTGACGAGCGCGGAAACGTATGGTTTTGCGCTCGTGATCGGAATGGTGGAGCGGGTCCTGCCCGCCCGGCTGGGCGCGGGATTCCGATGGTTGCTGGCCTCGAGCTGGCTGACGAATCTCGGCGACGGGGTCGCGGCCGCCGCGGGCCCCCTGCTGATCGCGACGCTGACCCGCGACCCGCTGCTGATCTCGCTGTCGGCCCTGGTGAGCTGGGCGCCGCCGCTGCTGTTCAGCCTGTACGCGGGCGTGCTGTCGGACCGCCACGACCGGCGCAGGATCGTCCTCGTCGCGAACGCGGCGCGGGCCCTGGTGCTGGCGGCGCTGGTCGCGCTCACGGTCACCGGCACGGTGACGGTGGCGACGGCGCTGGTGGCGCTCACCCTGCGGGCCATCGCCGAGGTGTTCGCTGACAACGCGACGTCCACGCTGACCCCCATGATGGTCGCCAAGGACGACCTCGTCGTCGCCAACGCCCGCCTGGGCACCGGCTTCATCACGCTCAACCAGCTCGTCGGGCCGCCGCTCGGCGCTGCCCTGTTCGGCCTGGGCCTGACCTGGCCGTTCGCGGGGCAACTGCTGCTGGTGCTGGCGGCGATCGTCCTGGTCTCCCGGATCACCCTGCCGCCGCACGGCCGCCAGGACGGCGACCCCCGGCCCGACACGGTGCGGGAACTCGTCGCCGGGTTCAGCTGGACCATCAGGCACGCGGCGGTCCGCACGCTGGCGCTCACCATCCTGATCTTCAACTTCACGTACGGCGCGGCCTGGTCGGTGCTCGTCCTGTACGTCCAGGAGCAGCTCGGCCTCGACGCGCTGGGCTTCGGCCTGATGACCACCGTCATCGGCATCGGCGGCCTGATCGGCACCGGCCTGTACGGCGCCATCACCCGCCGGATGAGCCTCGGCGCCCTGATGCGGATCGGGCTCGTCATCGAGACGCTCACCCACCTCGGCCTGGCCCTGACCCGTTCGCCGTGGGTCGCCGGCGGCATCTTCCTGATCTTCGGCGCGCACGCCTTCATCTGGGGCACCACCTCGGTCACCGTCCGCCAGCGCGCGGTCCCGGCTGAACTCCAGGGGCGGGTGGGCAGCGTCAACACCCTGTGCGTCTACGCGGGGCTGGTGGTCGGCTCGCTGATCGGCGGCGTCCTGGCCACCCGCTTCGGCGTCGCGGCGCCCTTCTGGTTCGCCTTCGCCGGCTCCGCGGTGTTCGTGGTGCTGCTGTGGCGCCAGCTCCTGCACATCGCCCACGACGATGACTGAGGCCGGAGACCGCCCGGACGTCCCCGGGAAGCGCGGCCTCGTTCGCGATCTCGGCATGCTCCGCGACCGGCGGTTCGCGCTGCTGCTGTCGGCCCGGACGATCTCGGTGCTCGGCACCGCGTTCGCGCCGGTGGCACTCGCCTTCGGCGTGCTGGACCTGCCGGGGGCCACGGCCACCACCCTGTCGCTGGTGCTGGCCGCCGCCTCGCTGCCGCTGGTGGCGTTCATGCTGGTCGGCGGCGTCATCGCGGACCGCCTGCCGAGGAACCGGGTGATGACGGCCGGTGAGGCGCTCAACGCCGTCGCCTACTTCGCGCTGGCCGCGATGCTGCTCACCGGCTGGACCCCGCTGCCCGCCCTGATGACGGCGAGCGCGCTGAGCGGCATCGCCGGGGCCGTGCTCTTCCCCGCGCTGGCCGGGATCGTGCCCGACGTCGTGCCGGCCGAGCGGCTGCAGACCGCCAACGCCCTGCTGGGGCTCGGCACCAACATCTCCCGCGTCGCCGGTCTCGTGCTGAGCGGGGCCGCGGTGATGCTGCTCGGCGGTGGCGTGGCGCTGGCGGTGAGCGGGGCCATGTTCACTCTCGCCGGCTGCCTGGTCCTGCTGCTGCGCCTGTCGCCCGCCGCGGGGCGTCCGGCCGGGGCGCGGCACTCCGTGCTGGCCGACCTGCGCTCCGGCTGGCGCGAGTTCGCCTCGCGGCAGTGGTTGTGGGTGGTGGTCGTCCAGTTCTCGGTCATCGGCATGGCCTTCGAGGCCGCGCACGGCGTGCTCGGCCCGCTGGTCGCCAAGCAGTCGCTCGGCGGCGCGGCCGCCTGGGCGGCGGTCCTGGCCGGGGAGGCGGTCGGGCTCATCGGCGGCGTGGTCGTCACCCTGCGCATCAGGCCCCGGCGGCCGGTGCTCGTCGCGACGCTGCTCACCGTGCCGACGGCGCTGCCGTACCTGCTGCTCGGGTTCGCCGCCCCGCTGTGGACGGTGGTGCTCGGCGCGGCGGTGGGCGGCGTCTGCTTCGACGTCATCGGCGTCCTGTGGGCCACCACCATGCAGCGGGAGATCCCGGCCGAGTCGCTGTCGCGGGTGAGCTCCTACGATTCGCTCGGCTCGCTCGTGCTCGGCCCGGTCGGGCTGCTGCTGGCCGGCCCGATCGCCGTCCTGGCCGGTCCGCGGCCCGCCCTGGTCGGCGCCGGCGTCGTCTTCGTCGTGGTGTCGCTCGCCGCGCTGCTCGCGCCCGGCGTCAGGAACCTGCGCGCGCCCGAGGAGGACGGGCGAGCCGAGCCCGGCGCCGCCCCCTCGCCCGAGCCCAGTCCGAGCGCCTAGCGTCCAGAACCCCCCATCCGCTCGACGCCGTTCGCGGACGGTCAGTCGCGGGCGGCGGGCCTGGTGGCGGGCTGGAACTTGAACGAGACGGCCTCCATGACGGCCTGGTGCTTGGTGTTGTGGAAGGCGGCGATCCGCCAGCCCCCGGCCACGCGGACCATGGCGAAGGTCTGGATCTTGTGGAGCTTGCCCGGCCTGCCCTTGTACGTGTCGCCGCGGGTGATGACCAGGGCGGTGTCGGGGCCGGTGAAGCGGATGCCGAGGGTCCGGCTGGCCAGCTTGGTGCCCTTGAGGAAGCTGTCGAACAGCGCCTGGTGAGCCTCGCCGATCTCCCGCGCGCCGGTGTAGAGGGTGCCGACGTAGGTGATGTAGGTGGCGTCCTCGGTGAACAGCGCGCCGTAGGCGGCGCCGTCGCCGCCATCCCAGGCGGCGGCAAGACGGTCCAGCACGGCGGTGATGGCGGCGGTGTCGGCGGCACGGTCGGTACGGTCGGTCATGATGAGGTCCTCTCGTGGTAGCTTCTCTCAGGAAGTTAATGCCTGAAGGATTTCTCTTCCTTGGGGAAGAGGTTAGGGAGAGGGGCGCGGCATGTCAACACCGGAGAAGGCCGGAGTGGTCTACCGGCAGTACCTGAGCGCCGTGATGCTGCACGGCCACGCCAGTGCCAAGGCCGTGGGTCTGGGGGCGACCGACCTGTACGCACTGAACGTCCTGAACTTGGAGGGCGCGCTGACCCCGGGCGAGCTCGGCCGCAGGACGGGCCTGACCACCGGGCCCACCACCCGGCTCATCGACCGCCTGGAGCAGGCCGGATACGTCCGCCGCGGCGCCGATCCCAGCGACCGGCGCAAGGTCGTCGTGGAGCCCGTCGCCAGCCCGTCCGGACTGGACCAGGCGCTCGCCCCGGCCCGCGAGAAGATCGCGGAGATCATCGCCGGCTACACCCCGGAGCAGGCGGCCGTCCTGTTCAACTACTTCACCCGCGCCGCCGCCGCCTACCGGGACGCCGTCGACGAGCTGCGGTGAGTTCAGAGGGTGAGGCGCCAGTCGGTGCAGCGCATGGGCCTGCCCGGGGGATACTCGAAGTCGCACGCGCCCAGGTCGTCGAAGCCGAGCTTGCGGCAGATCGCGTTCGACGCGGGGTGGTCGACCGAGGGGTAGGCGTGCAGGTGGCGGTGCCGGCGTTCGGCGCGGGCCAGGACGATCACGGCGGCCCCGGCCGCGGTGGCCAGTCCGCGACCGGCGAACCCCGGCAGGATGCTCCAGCCGGTCTCGTAGACCGTCTCGCCGCGCCAGTCGCGTTCCCAGTAGCCGATGCTGCCGACCGCGCGTCCGTCGGCGGGCGTGACCACCCGGAACATGCCGCCGGAGCCGGCCGGCCCCGGGGTCAGGTAGCGCTGGTGGCGGCGCTGGACCTGCTCCTCGCTCTCCGGCCCGCCGAGGTGTTCCATCATCTCCGGGGCGTTGAGACGCCTGAGCAGGTCGAGGTCGGCCGCGGACCAGGGCTCGAGCCGGACCGGCGGGACGTCGGGTCGCGAGAGCATTGGTCGTCTCCATGTGGACAGCAAGTGTGCTGAGACCATACTTAAGTTTGGCAAGAGAAAACAAGGAGCGCTCGATGACCGAGGCGAGCCCCGGCGCCCAGCCCGCGATCGGCCCCCGGCTGCGGCGGGTCAGGCAGGAGCGCCGGCTGACGATCGAACAGCTCGCCAAGGCGACCGGGCTGACCAAGGGCTTCCTGTCGCAGGTGGAGCGAGACCAGGCCAACGTGTCGGTCGCGTCCCTGCTCAGGATCTGCGAGGTCCTCGGCATCCGGGTCGGCGAGCTGTTCGACGAGGACCAGTTCGGGCTCGTCCCCGCCGGTGAACGGCCCGCGCTCCACTTCGGGGGCAGCGGAGTGCGGGACCTGCTGCTCACGCCGCGCTCGAACCGGCGGATCCAGGTCATCCACTCGACCGTCGCGCCCAGCGGCAACAGCGAGGACGACGCCGAGCCCGCCTACCGGACCATCTCCGACGCCCAGTTCATCCACGTGCTCAACGGCGAGTTCGAGATCACCCTCGACGGCCGGCGATACCACCTGCGGGCCGGCGACTCGCTGACGTTCAGCGGCAGGGAGCGGAAGAGCTGGCGCAACCCGGCCGGCGAGGACGCCGAGCTGCTGTGGATGCTGACGCCCTCGCTGTTCTGACTCGCGGGCGCGCGTCTCACCCGCGCCCGGTGCGGACGGTCAGGCGGCCGTAGGGGAGCTCGCCGGTCAGGCGGACGTGCAGCGCGCCAGGACACGGCCGGCCGGGCACCTTGCAGGTCATCCGGCCCCACTGCAGGTGCACCCCGTCGACGTTCGCGCTCGCGCCGGGCGGCAGGATGATCGTCGCGCCGCCGTAGGCGAGCCGGAGCTCGATGTCGATCCAACTGTGCGGGACGTACGCACTGGACAGGTCGAGCCGCACCCGGCCGTACACGGACTCGACGCGCAGCCGGCGCGGGACCTGCCAGTCGCCCTCGCGGACGATGCGCCCGCCGGTGTTCGTGATCGTGACCACGTCGTCGGGCAGGTCGGCCACGATCGGCCGCAGTTCCTGCGAGGTCGTGGCGGTGAGCGCCAGTTCGAGCCGCCGCTCCAGCTCGTCCGGGCCGAGCCGGCCGTCCGCGTACGCCTGCTGGACCAGCTCCACCGCCCGCTCCCGATCGGGGCCGAAGGAGGCGTTCACCGGCTGACGGCTCTCTTGTACAGACGCGTGGCCAGCGGCACGAACACGACCAGGAGCACCACCGACCACAGCAGCGACACCGGAACCGCGTGCTGCAGCGGCCAGGCGGTGGGCCGGGGGATGGCCGGGCTGGTGTTGCCGAACAGCTCGCGCGCGCCCTGGACCAGCGTGGAGACCGGGTTCCACTCGGCGATCAGCCTCAGCGGCCCGGGCAGCCTGGCGCTGTCGACGAAGGCGTTGGACAGGAAGACCAGCGGGAACGACAGGATGGTCGCGACGTTGTTGAACACCTCGGGGGTGCGCAGGGCCAGCGCGACCGTGGCCGTCACCCAGGAGAACGCGTACGAGAACAGGATCAGCATCAGGAACCCGAGCACGGCCTCCATCGGCGAGCCGTTGATCCGCCAGCCGACCAGCAGCCCGACCAGCGCCATCGTGACGATGCTGGTCACGTTCATGATCACGTCGCTGACGGTCTGCCCGGTGAGCACCGCCGACGGCGACATCGGCAGCGTGCGGAACCGGTCGAAGATGCCCTTCTGCAGGTCCAGCGTCAGCGTGTAGCCGGTGATCTGCCCGCTCGTCACGATCGTCATGACGAAGATGCCGGGCAGCAGGTATTCGCCGTACGAGATGCCGGGCAGGTCGACCATGCTGCCAAAGACGAAGGTGAACAGCAGCACGAACACGGTCGGCAGCATGATCACGCCGCCCAGCAGGTCGGGGGCCCTGCGGATCTTCAGCGCGTTGCGCTTGGCGATGGTGATGCCGTCGGCGACGGCAAGGTTGAGCGCGTTCATCGGACGGTCTCCTCGGTCGTCTCGTCGGCCTGGTGTCCCGTGAGGCTCAGGAACACGTCGTCCAGGGTGGGCCGGCGCAGACCGGCGTCGCGTACGGTGATCCGCTCGGCGGCCAGGTGGCCGAGCGCCTTGGTGAGCGTGGCCACGCCGCCCGCCACCGGGATCGTCACCTGCAGCGCGGCGGAGTCGATCCGCAGGTCGCCGAGCGCCAGCGGGGCCAGCGCCCTGGCGGCGGTGCCCAGCTGCGCCGCGTCGGTCAGCGACAGCTCGATCCTGTCGCCGCCGACCTGGTCCTTCAGCTCGTCGGCGGTGCCGAGCGCGATCACCCGGCCGTGGTCGACGACCGCGATGCGGTTGGCGAGCCGGTCGGCCTCCTCCAGGTACTGCGTGGTGAGCAGTACCGTGGTGCCCTCGGCGACGAGCTCGGCGATCACCTCCCACAGGCCGATCCTGGCCCGGGGGTCGAGCCCGGTGGTGGGCTCGTCCAGGAACAGCACGGGCGGGTTGGCGACCAGCGCGCCGGCCAGGTCGAGCCGCCGCCGCATGCCGCCGGAGTAGCCCTGCACCGGACGGTCGGCGGCGTCGGTCAGGTCGAAGCGCTCCAGCAGCTCGCGGGCGCGCTGCCGGCTGGGCCTGGTGCCCAGGTGGTAGAGACGGCCGACCATCTCCAGGTTCTCGGCGCCGGTGAGGTGGTCGTCCACGGCCGCGTACTGGCCGGAGGCGCCGATGCGGGCGCGCAGCCGGTCGGCGTCGCGCACCACGTCGAGCCCGGCGACCGTGGCGTGGCCGGCGTCCGGCTTCAGGAGCGTGGTCAGGATCCGGACGGTGGTGGTCTTGCCCGCGCCGTTCGGGCCGAGCAGCCCGAACACCGTCCCCTCGGGGACGGTCAGGCTCATCCCGTCGAGCGCGGCCACGCCGCCGTACTTCTTGACCAGGCCCTCGGCCTTGATCGCGTCAGGCATGAGATCTCCTCGGGGGTGTCAGGAACGGTGGACGGTGATGACGCCGTGATCGGTGTGCGCCCGCACCTCGACGACCTGGTCCGTCTCGTCGGGCGCGGCGCCGGGGTCGAGTGAGACGTGCACGGTGCCGTACGTGGAGCTCACGTCGAGCCAGGCGGCGGTGCCCGGCCGGATGCCGAGATCCAGGCCGCCGCCGGAGGTCTCCATGACGATCGAGCCGGACACCGCCTCGCCGATGCGCAGACCGGCGTGCGCGGTCTTGGCGGCCACGCCGGACAGCGCCTGGTCGACCGTGATGTCGCCGTGCGCGCTGCTCAGCCGCAGCTCGCCGGCCACCCGGCCGAGCCGGACGTCGCCGTGGGAGGTCTTGACGTGGGCGGTGCCGCCGATCTCGTCGACCTGGATGCCGCCGTGGTTGTTCGTGACGTCGGCGTGGCCGTGGACGCGGCCGACCGAGATGTCGCCGTACGTGCTCTTCACCCGCAGCCGCTCGGCCTGCTCGACCCGGATGTCGCCGTAGGAGGTGGTGACCTCGACGTCGTCGAGCGGGCCCCGGCACACGACGGTCCCGACAGACTTGGCGTCGATACGCGAGCCGGCCGGCAGGTGGATCGACACCTCGACCGAGCCGGGGCCGTGCAGCAGCGAGCGTGCCCAGTCCGCCGGCGACTCGACGAGCCTGCCGAGCGAGAGGCCCCACCCGGAGCCCGCGCCGGTGCGCTCCTTGCCGGCGCGCACCACGAGCCGGCCGGCGGCGTACTCGACGTAGGTCTGCTCGGCGGCGCGTACGTCGGCCTCGTTGTGCCGGTCGCCGGGCCGGATCTCGACGACGGTGTCGGCACGCTCGCCCGCGCTGACGCGGACGGTGTCGGCCGCCAGGTCGATGTGGGCCAGGATCGGTTCCGGGGTGTCGAAGGTCGGCACTGCGGTCCCCTCGTCGTGGGTGGCCATGGTCATCACCGCACCCAGCCGCTGTAGCGGTTGCCGGTCTGCGGGGCGGGACGCCGGCCGGCACGGCGGCCGGCGTCACCGGGGTCGAGCGCGGCCGAGACGGCGCGGACCAGCCAGGCGTTGACCGACAGCCCGTCCCTGGCGGCGGCCTCGTCGATGCGCGGCTTCAGGTGCTCGGGGACCCGCAGCGAGATCCGCGACGTGCCCCCTTCGTCGGCGTCGGGCACCGGCGGTGGCGGGGGAGCCGGCGGCCGCTCGGCCGCGCCTTCCGCCGCTTCCGTCGCGAACGAGCGGGTGCTCGGCGGTGGCGTCACGACGAAGGCCGGGTCGCGGCCGCGCAGCCGCACCTCGACCGACCCGGGCGCGAGGTCCTGGGTGATCTCGTCCGCGGCGGCGGACAGGGCTTCGAGCAGCGCGAGCCGGGCGGCCGACTCGAGCGTCGCGGCAAGCCGCTCCGCCAGCGCGCGAGCTTCCTCACCACCCGCGCCCGCGGTGACGGCGAGCTCGCGGCGAAGGTGATCGACATACGGCGCAAGGTCCATGACGCCATCATGACATCACTATGGCGTCATGACAATGGAGTTGGTGGCGGACATGGCGTCATGATGGTGTCATCGGCCCGCGGTGAAGATCTCGATCCAGAAGCGCTGGCGTTCGCCGTCGACGCCCACCAGGTAGGTGGCCTTGAGCTTGGGCGGCAGCAGCGGGGCCAGCCGCGCGGCCGTGCCGCGGTGGGCGCGGAGCTGCGGGAGCTCGGCGTTGGCCAGCACCCGGTGCACCACGTCGCTGGCGTCCGTGCCCTCCGGGCCCTCGTCGGCGGCCAGGCGCAGCCGTTCGGCCCAGCCGTCCAGGTCGTCGGCCAGCTCGCGGAGCCCGGTCACCTGGCGGGAGGCGAGCCTGGCCTCCAGGTCGGTGAGCGGCACCGGCGCGTACTCGCCGTCGCCCAGGTAGATCTTGGCCATCTCCAGCGGCAGCCCGCGCCCGTGCAGCCTGATCAGCCGCTCCAGCGTGCGCTTGGTGATCCAGGCGCGCCCTTCGTCGTCGATGTCGTTCTTCCACCACTCCAGGACGGTCTCCGCCACCGCGCCGTACCGGCCGATCAGCCATTCGTTGGCCGGGATGTCGTCCGGGCCGATGTCCAGCGAGACCGTGAAACGGGACGCCTGCGCGATCGTGTTACGCGAGACCAGCAGCTTGCGGCCCAGATGGTACGGCGGATTCTGCAGCGCGACCTGGGCCTGCAGCCCCTCGATGCGCCGCCCGGCCAGCGACCACTCCTGGGTGATCTCCATCAGCCTGGCGAAGGTCGAACGGTCCTTGGGCCGGTTGTACTCGTCCCAGACGATCGCCTTCGGCTCCTGGCCGGTGAAGACGCCGGCCAGCAGGTTGTCGAGCGTGCCGTCGGCGGTGGGCAGCGGCACGCACAGATCCTCGACGTTCGTCACCGGCAGCGAGAAGTAGAGCGGGTCGCGGCCCAGCTCCTCCCGCACCACCTCCTTGACCACCTCGGTCTTGCCGCAGCCCGGCGGGCCCTGGACCAGCACCGCCCAGCGCCGCCGCAGCGCCTCGCGGACCACCCGGCGCACCGCGTCGGGCAGGTGCCCGGGCGCGGGCACGTCGGCGCCCGCGCGGCGCAGCTCCGCGACGATCCGCTCCAGCAGCGCCGGCGCCTCGTCCCGGCCGGGCGTGCCGTCCTCGTCGGGTACGGTCAGGCGCAGCCGCCGGCCGTCGACCAGCGGCAACCCCCAGTGCGGCGGCAGCCCGGCCAGCGCGCAGTCGAGCACGTGCTCCAGCGTGCGCGGCGAGAACAGGTGACGCAGCTCGGCCGGCAGCGCGGCCCACTCGCGGAAGACCCGGACAGGTCCACGTCGCCGAACTTGCGTGCCAGCGCCCGCCGCCACCCCGTGTCGGCCGCGGTGATCCGCACGGTCGCCATCCGGTCCAGGATCGCCAGGTCCGAGCGGCGCGCGGCGGTCTCGGCGAGTGACTCGTTGTCGGTGAGGAACACGCCCGCGCAGCCGAGCGCGCGCAGGTCGTGCTCGCCCAGCGTCCACGAGCAGGCGATCTGCATGAGCTGCGCCTGGATGGTGTCACCGGCCTGCAGCGAGTCGTCGATGAGCAGGACGAACGGACGCCCCGGCTTGAGCTGCCGCATGATGAGCTGGCGCAGGACGAGCTCGCCGTCCTGCCGTACCGGGGCGTTGACGAGCAGGTCGTCGGGGGTCAGGTTGGCGGCCGGCACGTACACCAGCCGGTACCTGCCGCGCAGGTGCGAGAAGAACGTCGAGGTCTTGCCGATGCCGTGCGCGCCGAAGATCTGGCCGGTGATGCCCAGATCGATCATCGCGTCGATGAAGTCGGTCAGCGTCGACGTCACCCGTGTTCCTCCCATGTATCCCAGTAGAGCGGGACCGACCCGCCAATATCATCTGATTTGTGCGTGAGGATGATCTGCGGACGTGCCTGCGGGTGCTGTCCGAACTGGCCGAGGCGTCCGGCGACGATCCCGATCTCGTCCGGGTCCAGCACGCGGTCAGCGCGTTCACCAAGCGGACGCGCCAGAACGAGCGGGACAGGAAGCGGCGGCGGCGCGTCACCGAGGACGTGGCGGCTCTGATCACCGCGACGGCGCCGGGCCCGGTCGCCGAGCCGGCCGCCGTCCTGCCGCTCGCGCCGCCGCCCGCGGCGTTGGCCGGCCTCGACCGGCTCAGCAGGTGTTACGTGTGCAAGGCCCACTTCCGCAGGTCCGGCGCGCGCAACGACCGGCTCTGCCCGGTGTGCGCCGCCGAGAACGACACCAGGCGCGCGGCCCGCACCGACCTCACCGGCCGGCGGGCCATCGTCACCGGCGGCCGGGTCAAGGCCGGGTTCGAGCTGGTGCTCAAGCTGCTGCGCGACGGCGCCGCCGTGACCGCGCTCACCCGGTTCCCGCAGGACGCGCGCCGCCGCTTCGCCGCCGTCCCCGACTCCGCCCGGTGGGCCGACCGGCTCACCGTCACCGGCATGGACCTGCGTGACATCCCCTCGCTGGTGCGGTGGTGCGACGAGCAGGTGACGGCAGGCGAGCCGCTGGACATCCTGGTCAACCTGGCCGCCCAGACCGTGCGCCCGCCCGCCGCCGCCTACGAGGCGCTGCTCGCCGGCGAGCAGCGGGCCGAGCTGCCCGCGGGCCACGTGCCGCTTGAACTGCCCGGGGGGACCGTGGACGTCTCCGGCCTGCTGCCCGACCACTCGCCGGACAACTCCTGGACCCGGCTGGTGCACGAGATCGACCCGGTGGAGCTGATCGAGGTGCAGCTCATCAACGTGACCGCGCCGTTCCTGCTGATCGGCAGGCTGCGCCCGCTGCTCGAACGCTCGCCGCACCCCCGCAGGTACGTGGTGAACGTCTCGGCCGCCGAAGGCCAGTTCGACCGGACGTACAAGGGGCCCGAGCACCCGCACACCAACATGGCCAAGGCCGCGCTCAACATGCTGACGCTCACCAGCGCCGCCGAGCTGGCCGCCGCCGGGGTGTTCGTGACCAGCGTGGACCCGGGCTGGTTCTCCGACCAGCAGCCGGAGCCCGACCAGCGGCGCAGGGCGGCGGCCGGGTTCCGGACCCCGCTGGACGCGGTGGACGCCGCCGCCCGCGTGTACGACCCGATCGTGCGGGGCGAGGCCGGCGACCCGGCGTACGGCTGCCTGCTCAAGGACTACCGCGTCGTCCCGTGGTGACCGGGCCGTTCCCCGGCGACAGGTCAGGCCGCCACCGCGCCCGCCGTGGCCAGCAGCTCGGGCAGGGTGCCGACGAAGCCCTCCTGGAGCAGCCGCAGCGCCACCATCCACGCCTCGGGCCGCCCCCCGAGGTGCACGTGGACCAGCTCGGCCAGCCGCCGCAGCACCCTGAGGTCGGGCATCGCGTCCGGCCGGGGCGCGAGGACGGCGTCGGGCGTGACCATGGACAGCACCTCGTCGGCGCTGAGCTCGCCGAGCCGCCGCAGCTCGTCCGCCACGTGCGGGCCGTAAATCGCCTCCGCGTCCCAGTGGGCCCGCTCGCCGGGAATCCGCAGCCGGCGACGCGTGCCGAAGCCGGTCTCGTCGGTGACGAACGGGCGCAGCGGCACGTCGCCGTCCCTGCCGAGCAGCACGCGTAGCGCCGCCGTGCCGCGCAGGCCGGGCAGCCACAGCGACTCCGCGTACCGGTCGAGCGCCTCGGGCGGCAGGACGGCGGCGATCCGCTCGACCGTGATCGTGCCCGCGACCTGGCCGTTCCCGGCGACCTTCACCAGCGCCGCCGCGCCGACGACCGGCAGGTGGTCGCGGACCAGGGCGAGCAGCGCGGGCGACGGGCTGGGCGCCAGCGGCGCGAGCTCCGGATGATCGGCGATGGCCAGAAGCAGCAGTTCCTCGGGCGCATCGACGCGCTGGGCCAGCAGCCGGGCCGCGCGGTAGGGCAGCGGACCCTCGCGGCGGCGCCGCTCCGGCTCGCCGTCCAGCAGCGCCGCCCAGTCCACCGGGAAGATCGCCGGGTGCCTGCGGTGCACGACCGAGCGGACCAGCCGTCCTTCGCCGGACGGCGCGCAGGCGTCGGCGTCGGCCAGCTCGGCGACCGAGCGCAGCCGACCGGCCCGCCGCACGCGCTCGCTCACCTCGCGCAGCCGCGCCGCGCCCGCAGAACCGGTCAGGGCCGCCCGCGCGTACGCGCTCACGCTCGGCTCCGACCCGCCGGGACCCCAGCGGGCCTCCGGCAGCAGCCGCAGCTCCACCAGTTCGGCGAGCTCGGCGGTGTGCCCGGCGTCCAGCAGGGTGCGGCAGGCCCGGATCGCGCCGTGCGGATCGGCGCCCCTGCCGAGCCGCCTGAGCGCCGGGCCGGCCGTGCCGGGGTCGGCCGCGTGCAGCAGCAGGTTCAGGTGCCGCTGCGTGCCCGCGGCCTGGTCCAGCACATGTCCGGGCAGGGGCAGCGGGGTGACGCCGTCGCGGCGGGAGGTCTGGTGCGCGAGCTGCCTGCGCAGGTTGCGCGGCATCTCGCCGGACAGGAACAACTCTCCGTTGACCCGGGGATCGTCCAGCTCCAGCAAGAGGCCGAGCAGGGACGACGCCGGATGAAGCAGCTCCGCCGCCAGCGGCAGGCGCCTGGCGCCTGGCCGGCGCAGCAGGGACTCGGCCACGGCCCGGTTGAGCAGGCCGTAGCTGACGGAGGCGCCGCGGGCGAGCGGATCGCCGAGCAGGGCGTCGACCTCGTCGGGGGCGGCGAAGCGCAGCAGTCCGGCGGCGCACGCCCGCATGTCCCTGGCCCTGACGGAGGTGACGGTGGCTTTCGCTTTCACGATCAGACACCGTAGGGGCTGGGCTCATCGGCCGCCACCGGGCGGACGCGGTGGCAGGCCATCGGCGGACGCTGCCGCTCCGGCCAGTCGTCGCCGTCCGGGGTGATCAGCCAGATCCACTTGTCCGGCTCGGCCGGGACGATCGGCGGGGCGTGGCCGTCGGTGAGCACGATCACCGCGTCCGGGTGTTCGTCGAACCGTTCGCCGGCCACCGGGTGCCGGCCTTCCACGTAGTCGCGTACCAGGGCGAAGTTCGTGCCGCCACCGCCATGGACGCGCTCGCCGGGACGGAACGGCATGATCGCGCCGTCGAAGCTCAGCCAGTGCGCCTCGACCCCGTCGATCCGCCCGACCAGCTCGGTCAGCCAGCGCACCACCCGGTCCGGCATCGACCCGGACGTGTCGAGGGCGATCACCAGCCGCTTCACCCGCTCCGGGCCGCGCCTGGCCAGTATCGGGTCGTGCCCGAGCGCGGCCAGCAGCGCGCCGCGCTTCTTCGGGTAGACCAGCCGCTCGCCCGGACGGAGTTTCGAGGCCAGCACGTCCACCAGCCACTGCTGCCACCAGTCCACCCGGCGGGTGGCGACCGTGTGGCCGCGCAGCCGGTCCGCGCCGAGATCGCCCCACAGCCTGGCCACCCGCTCCCCGGCGTCGCGGGTGCGGTCGAGCAGGTCGAGCAGTTCCCCGTGCGCGAGCGCGCCGCCGCGCCTGGCCGAGATCAGCACGCTGCGCAGCACGTCGGAGCCGATCCTGTCCACGGTCTCCTGATCGAGCCCGGCGCCCTCCAGCAGCAGGTGCACGCAGAGCGGCGGCGGCACCGGCGGGTTCCGCATACGGCGCAGCTCCCGATAGACGTTCATGTCCGTGGCCAGGAACCGGTCATATCCGAGCGGGTCGAGGCCCTGCGCGGTGAGGTCGGCCAGGTAGGCGCGGTAGATCTCGCGGGGATCGACGCCGACCGGCTCGCCGTCGATCTCCGGCAACCCCGCCTGGCCCAGCCGCACCATGGCGACGTGGTTGATCGTCACCTCGCAGGCCAGCGTGAACACCGGGTCGTCGCGCAGGTCCGGATCGGCGAAGAGATGCCGCTGCACCAGGTGGCGGGCCTCGTGGAAGAGCACGAAGCGCACGCCTTCCAACCCCAGCGCGACGAAGAAGTCCGGGTTGTAGAGGAGCAGGCAGGTGCCGTCGCCGGAGGCGAGCACGGCCGCGGTGTCCACGGCCGTGGTCGGGATCTGGTGCGAGCACTTGCTGTAGATCCAGGACGCGATCGTGCTGTGCGTCATGCCGAGGTCGAGCAGCGCCTGATCCTTCAGCCGCCGCGCCCTGGCCACCGTCTCCTCGTCGGCCGGCCGCCAGCGCTCCAGGGCCCGCCGGTCGCTCAGCGCCACGACCGGGAGCCTGGGCCTGCCTCTCTCCCCGTACGCCATCGGTCAAGCGTGGCGGAACCGGACGTGCGGCACCAACCGGGTTTCCGCCCGTGAGTCGTCCGCGTCGGCGGGCAGGAGCCGTGATGGCAGGACCGAACCCAGGCAGGGAGGCCGGGCAGATGCAGGTGACCGACAAGCCGCGCCACCGCAGTCTCGACGTGGACGGGCTCGACGTCTTCTACCGTGAGGCCGGCACGCCGGACAAACCCTGCGTGCTGCTGCTGCACGGCTTCCCCAGCTCCTCGCACTCCTTCAGGGACGTGCTCGCGCCGCTGGCCCGGGTGAGCCGGGTCATCGCCCCGGACCTGCCCGGCTTCGGGTTCTCCGCCGCGCCCGGCGTCGACGAGTACGACTACACCTTCGCCAACCTGGCCGACACCGTCGAGGCGTTCCTCAAGCGGCTCGGCGTCGAGGAGTTCTTCGTCTACCTGCACGATTTCGGGGCCCCTGTCGGCTACCACCTCGCCACCCGGCGTCCCGAGCGGGTACTCGGGATCATCGTGCAGAACGGCAACGCCCACGAGGACGGCCTGGGCGGCCAGTGGGACACCGCCCGCGCCTACTGGGCCGATCCGTCCGAGGCCAACCGGGCCAGGCTGCCCGAGTGGCTGAACTTCGAAGGCACCCGCGAGCAGTACCTGGGCGGGCTGCCCGAGCGCGTACGCCTGCTGCAGCCGCCCGAGCCCTGGCACCTGGACTGGGCGCGGATGTCGCGGCCGGGCAATCTCGAAGCCCAGTTCCGGCTCTTCACCGACTACGCCGCCCACGTCGCCAGGTTCGGCGAGCTGACCGACTACCACCTGACACACCAGCCGCCGTGCCTGCTGCTCTGGGGGCGGCACGACCCGTTCTTCGACCTGGCGGAGATCATGGGTTACGCCAGGGAGCTGGACCGGCTGGAGATGCACGTCTACGACGCCGGGCATCTCCTGCTGGAGACCCACGCGGCCGAGTGCGCCGCGCAGCTGGCGGCCTTCGTCGCCGACGTCACCGCCGAGCGCGCGGCAGCAGGGTGAGCAGCGCGGTCAGGACGACGGCCGCCGGCGCGCCCCAGAACAGGACCTCCGGGATCGCGGCGGCGATCGACGCCGGGCCGGGAGGGCGCCCCTGGAGCTCGCGGGTGAGCAGGGTGCCGAACACCGCCACGCCGAGCGCGAGGCCCAGCCCGCGCACGGACACCGCGGCGGAGGTGACGGCGCCCAGGTCCGCGGGGGCGGCCGCGTTCTGCGCGACGACCACCAGGTTCTGCATCAGCAGCCCGAACCCGGCGCCCAGCACCGCCAGCTCCACGGCCAGCACGGCATAGGGGGTGTCCGGGGTGAGCAGGCTCAGCAGCACGAACCCCAGCGCCGCGATCGCCGATCCGGCCAGCAGGTACGGCTTGAACCGGCCGCTCGCGCCGATCCTGGCCCCGGCGAGCGAGGAGACGGCGATGAACGTCACCACGTACGGGTTGAGCGCCAGGCCCGCCTGGGTGGCGCCCATCCCGAACGCGGTCTGGAGATAGGTGGGCAGGTAGACGAGCGATCCGCCGAGCAGCGCGCCGAGCAGCGCGGTGGCGGGCAGCACGACGCGCAGGGCGGGATCGGCGAACAGCCGCAGGGGCAGCAGCGGACTGGCCGCGCGCCGCTCGCGCCACACGAACAGGGCTGCCAGCGTCACCGTGGCGCCGGCCAGGGCCAGCACGACCCCGGACGTCCAGGCGTGGGTGCGGCCTCCCCACTCCGCGACCAGCAGCAGGCTCACCGTCGCGCCCGCCAGCAGCACGGCCCCGGCCAGATCGACCCTGCCGTTCCCAGCGCCGCCCAGGCCGTCCGGGCCGGTCGCTTTGGGCTTGGGCAGCCGCAGCGCGTAGGCGGTGAGCGCCATGGCGAGCAGGCCGAGCGGCAGGTTGACGTAGAAGATCCAGCGCCAGCCCCAGGCGTCGGTGATCGCGCCGCCGGCCAGCGGGCCGCCCACGCTGGCCAGCGCGAACACGCCGCCGGTGAACCCCTGGACCCTGCTGCGCAGCCGTTGCGGGTACAGCTCGGACAGCGTGATCGTGGGCAGGACGAACAGCGCGCCCGCGCCGAGACCCTGGAAGGTCCTGGCGGCGATCAGCTGGGGCATGCTCTGGGCCAGTCCGGACAGCGCCGAGCCCACGACGAAGGCGGCCACCGCGACGAGGAACACCGGCCGCCGGCCGAACCTGTCGCTGACGCGGCCGTAGAGCGTGCCCGTCGCGGTCGAGGCCAGGAGGTAGGTGGTGACGATCCAGCCGATCGCGTCCATGCCGCCCAGGTCGGCGGCGATGTCGGGCAGGGCGATGGCCACCACCGTCTGGTCCAGGACCGACAGCAGCATGCCGATCAGCAGGCCGGCCGTGGCGAGCGGCACGCTGCCGCCGCCCTTGGACGGGGTCTCGGTGATGGTCCTGGTGTGGTTCGCGTACGACATCTCGTGCCTCCGATCAGGGGTGATCGCTTGACGTGGAGGCAAGTCTGCAAGTTCATGTCAACATGAAGTCAAGCGACGCCGGCGACACATCATCCGCGTCATGACGATCGTCCGCGGCAAGGCGGCGGGCCTGAGCCCGGCGCACCCTAGCCGCCGTCGGAAGGCAGGTTCGGGATGCCCGCCCAGCCCGGCAGGGGCTCGCACCGCCGGGTCCACTCCCGCGGCAGGGAGACGTGCTCGCCCGCCGCGACGATCCCGCCGACGATGGCGCACGTGGTGTCCACGTCCCCGCCGGCCGCCGCGGCGGTCCACAGGGCCGCTTCGACGTCGTGGCGGTGGCGGGCGGCCACCCAGAGGGTGAACGGGACCGTGTCGTGCGCGCTGACCTGCCGCCCGTTCCCGAGCATCCGGGCGGCGAGCACGGGGTCGCCGATGGTGAGGAGCTGCCGCGCCTCGGCGAGCCCGTCGTGGACGAGCCCGGCGGGCACGCGTTCCGCCACCCGGTCGAGGAAGTGCCCGGCGGGCAGCCCGGGTTCCGCGACCGTCAGCGCCGTGGCCACGGCGACGGCGATCGCGCCGGCCACCGCCTCCGGATGCGTGTGGGTGACCCGCGCCGACAGCGCGGCCTGCCGGACGGCCTGGGGAAGGTCACCGGCGAACCAGGCGCCGAGCGGCGCCACGCGCATCGCGGCGCCGTTGCCCCACGAGCCCTGGCCGTCGAACAGTTCGTCGGCCAGCGCCCGCCAGTCGCCGCCCTCGCGGACCAGGCGGAGCATGCGGTTGGTCGCCGGGCCGTAGCCGCGGTCGAAGTCGTGGCGGACGGCGAAGCCGGTGGCCAGCGCGTCCTGGTCGATGACGCCGTGCTCGGTCAGGACGCGATGGACGGAGCAGGCCATCTCGGTGTCGTCCGTCCACTGCCATGGGCCGGGCGGGAGCAGACGGGCGGACAGGCTGGGGCGGTTGGCCGGGACGAAGAACTGGGAACCGAAGGCGTCGCCGAGTGCCAAGCCGAGAAGGGAGGCGGTGGCCCGGGCGCGGGGATGGGCGGACATCACCCCCATTGTCGGGTACGCCGGCCGTTCGCGGGGCGGCGAACGGCCGGCCGCCTCACCGCGCTCGCGGTCGGTACCAGCGCAGGGGTTCGCCGGGCCCGGCGGTGAGGAGCAGGCCGGCACCGGCCGTGAGCACGGTGCCGGGGGCCTGGTCGTGATCCGTCAAGTCGGCCAGGTCCGTCCAGTCCGTCGTCGGGAGGCGGGTGTGCACGCGGCCGGCCGCGTCGAGGGCGAACAGGCGGCCGTTCATCGCGGTCAGGCTCACCGCACCGGCGCTGTCGCCGGCGCGTTCCCAGCCGGACGCGCCGAACACCTGCCGCCACAGCTCGCCCGAGCCGGTGGCCACGTAGAACGTGCAGTCGGCCACGGCCAGCCCGACCGCGCCTTCGGGCGCCTCGCCCGCCTCACGCCAGGTTCCCCGGTCGAAGCGGCACAGCCGGCCGTCGGAGGTCACGCCGTGCAGCGCCACGGGCACGCCGTTCGCGGCCTCACGCGGCACGGCAAGCCCGCACACCTCCCCGGCGTTCCCCCCAGGTCCGCCGTGCCCACTGGGCACGGGGTCAGTGGCGGGTTGCCAGGTCAGGTTCTGGCCGCACAGTTCGCGGTGCAGCAGCCGCCCGCCGGAGTCCACCGCGTACAGGGTGCGGCCCATCACGGCCAGCGCCCGCACGTCCGCGACCGGCCCGATGACCTCCCACACCGGACGCGGGGGAGCCGACAGCCGGTCAAGCACGTTGCGCGTGACACGTTCCACGACCGGGTCGTGCAGCGTGTCGCCCCAGTTCACGGTGGCGGCGGTGAACACCGTGCCCTGGCCGCTGGGGAAGACGCCCATGGTGGCGAAGCCGCCCTGGCCGTAGGCGCTCCAGTGCCTCAGGTCCGCGGTGGCCAGCACCACGAACTCGGGCGGCGTGCCGTCCCCGCAGGTCACCCTGGGTACGCCGAGCACCTCACGGAACTCGGCCGCGTCCGTCTCGTAGCCCAGGCAGCCCTGGCCGAACTTGTCGCCGTCGGTCAGCCCGGTCCCCTCGAAGACCCAGTGCCCGGCGAACCTGACCGTGTACGACTCGCGCAACATCTTGGGCATGTGCTCGCCCCAGGCGCCCGCCCCGGCCCGGAAGCTGGTGCCGGTCAGGGAATTCTCCGGGCGTCCCGCCGCGACCCATTCCACGGTCGTCAGGTTCGGGTCGGCGACCGGGTCGGACAGGGAGTCGCGGTAGCAGACCATGGTGCGGCCGCCGTCCTCCAGCCGGATCTGCCACCAGGCGGTGTTGCCGGAGAAGAAGGCCACGTTCCCGCCGCGCCGCACGAACTCCTCGACGGCGTCGCGCATCCCGGCCGACCAGTACTCGTCGTGGCCGTTGACCACCAGCAGCCGGTGCCGGGTGAGCAGGCCGAGCCCGTCGTGCAGGTCCAGGTTGGAGCAGTAGGCCACGTCGTAGCCGGCCGGCCGCAGCCAGCGCGTCAGCCCTTCCTCCCAGCGCTCGGGAGGCGGGCCGCCGCCTGGACGGTCGAAGGTGACACGGGAGGCCCGGTCGGGAGATTCCGTCCAGTAGACGCTCTGGTCGCGCTCGCCCGCCCTGTTGTACGCCTGCCAGGTCGTGAACGGCACGCTGACCAGGATCGGGGCCCGCGGCTCCACCTCGCGTACGACGAAGTAGACCTCGTTGTCCGGCCCGGGACCGGCGCCCGGGAACGACTTGGGCGGCCAGGGACGTTCCGCCCCGAACCTGGCCCGGTAGAGCGAGCTCGGCCAGTCGGCGGGGACGTCGAGCACCCACTCGGGGCCTTCGGCCGTCCCCTGGAAGACCGTCCTGCCGTCGGTGGCGTCGATCACCTCGACCTCGGCCGGGCCGCCGGAGACGGTGAAGCGCAGCGGGTCGCCCTGCGGGCACGAGGTGGCGTGGGCGTAGGCGGTGACGTTCATGCCTGGCACGCCGCGTCCACGAGCAGGGCCTCCAGTTCGAGCAGGTAACGTTCCATGTCCTGCCGCGCCAGGTAGGCGGTGTCTGCGGTCAGCGAGATCCGCAGCCCGGGCTCGGCCGCCGACACGTGCAGGCAGAACCGGCAGTTCAGCTTGTCCTGCGAGAGCGGCCAGGTCAGCCGGGTGTCCGCGAGCGCGTCGCGCACCTGCCGCGCCTCGTGCGCCGACGGCCCGGGATCGGCGAAGCGCATGTCGTTGTAGCAGCACCACGGCTGCACCCAGTCGCCGGCGACGCGGTCGGCAGGGTCGTGGTAGGCGGAGCGGTAGGAACGCAGCGCGGCCGCCCCGGACGCGCGCAGCACCTGCTCGAAGGGCCCGGCCACGTCGAGCCTGAACAGCCCTTCCTGCGACAGCGTGCTGACGATCCTGGCCGTGTCGGCCCTGAACCGGTTGTTCACGATGGGCAGCAGGACGCATTCGCCGCGCCCGGTGAACCGGCCGGTCATCGTGGCCACGGCGGCCAGCAGCACGGACGACGTCCCGGTGGCGTGGCGCGCGGCCAGGGTCCTGACCGCGAGGTCGACGGCGGTGGAGGCGAGCTCGGCCCGCCAGATCGGCGGCCCGTCCGGCTCGTTCGCGCGGTCGGCGAACATCTCCGTCCTGGCGCAGGCGTTCCAGTAGGCGGCCGCGTTCGCGGCGACCGTCCGGCCCTCGGTGCCGCGCTGCCATTCGGCCAGCTCCAGCGGCCTGGGCGCGGGCGGTCCGGTGAGGGCGCCGCGCAGGAGCGACATGCGCAGGTCGCGCAGGGCGATCTCGGCGCCGTGGCCGTCGGCGGCCAGATGGCAGAAGACCAGCACGACGTGCGTGACCGCACCAGAGGCAGGGTCGTCCCCGGTGACCAGGCCGACCCGGAGCGGCCACTCCTTCTCGTAGTCGAAGACGGTCGCCGCCAGCTCGTCGCGCAGCCGCTCGGCCACCGCCGCGCCCTGGCCAGGCGCCGCCGCCACGACCGTGGCCGCCAGCCGGCCGTTCTGCTCCAGCCGCTGCCACGGCTCGCCCGTGCCCAGGCCCAGCCGGGTACGCAGCGACGCGTGCCGCTCCACCAGCGCGGCCACCAGCTCCATCACCCGGCCGGGACGCATCGCCCCGGCGCCCTTGGGCACCGGCAGGACGTTGCCGAAGTTGAAGTAGTGGTCGTCCGGCGCGGTCCGCTCGATGGTCTGCCAGATGGCCCGCTGCCCCCAGGTCAGCGGGCCGGTACCGGCGTCGGCGGCGCGGAACTCCGCGAAAACGGTCAACTGCCCTCCTTGAGCCTGGCCACCCCGACGAGGTCGTCGGGGGTCGCGTCGGGAACGTCGTCGTCGAACCGGGACAACACCCTGGTCCGCAGCGCCCCGGCGACCAGCAGCGCGATGAACAGCCCGAAGATCACGTAGATCAGCGCGACGCCGCGGCCCGGCCCGGTGCCGAGCACCACGCCGACCGTGTCCGCCAGCGCGCCGCCGGGCAGCATGAGCGGCTCGAGCGCACGTTCCGCGAGCGGCGTCAGCACGCCCACGCCGAGCGGGATCGTGGACCAGGCCACCATCTGGTTCAGCGCGAACACCCGGCCGTGGTAACGCTGCGGCACCTTCACCTGGACGATGGTCGCGTACACGCCGTTGACCAGGGCCAGCCCGAGCGACACGCCGAACGCGCCGATGCCGATCAGCACCAGCGACCTGGTCAGCCCGACGATCACGCAGGACACCGCGATCACCAGGGTGAGCAGCAGCATGCCGATCATGCGCTTGCGCCGCGGGCCGCCCCACAGGCTCATCCACAGGCCGCCGGCCGCCGCGCCCGCGCCGCCGCACAGCGCCACCACGCCCACCTCGGACAGCCCGGCGAAGGACAGCACGAGCGGCGAGTAGAGCATGAAGACGGGGGAGAGCACGACCGCCAGCAGCGCGAAGAACGTCACCATCGCCCGGAAGTCCCGGTTGCCGATCGACAGCCGGAAGCCCGCCTTGATCTCGGCGGCGACCGTCTCCCTGCGCCGGTGGGCGAGCGTGGCCGGGAAGGGCACCAGCACCAGCACGGTCGCGGCCACCAGGTACCCGATCATGTCGGCGATCAGGATGCCGCCCAGGCCGATCATCGACATCAGCCCGACCGCCACCAGCGGCGCGACGAACTGGGCCACGCCCGCGGTCATCTGCGCCACGCCGTTGGCGTGCCCGAGGTAGCGCTTGGGCACGAGTTGCGGGATCGCCGCCGAGTACGCCACCCGCTGGAAGGCCAGCGCCACCGACAGCAGCGTGAGCAGCGGGTACAGGGTCCACGTGTCGAGCCCGCCGGTGAACAGCAGGATCGCCATCGTCGACTGGATGGCCAGCCCGGCCAGGCTGGCGGCGAGCATCACCGCGCGCTTGCTCGACCGGTCGACGATCGCGCCGACCAGCGGCGCGGCCAGCACGCCCGGGATCACGGCCAGCACGGTCATCAGCGCCATCTGGGCCAGCTTGCCGGTGCTGAGGTAGATCCAGATGGGGATGGCGAACTCGGTGATGGTGGCGCCGGTGATCGTCACCATCTGGCCGAGCGCCACGGCCAGGAACCTGCGCACGCTCGGCTCGGTCCCCGCCGCGGGTTCCGCGGCGGGCCGTGCGGCCTGGTCGGTGGCGGCCTCGACGTGCCAGCCGGGGCCGCTGTCGCCGGGGGTGAGCGGGTCGCGTGACAGGATCGCGGCCAGCTCGTCCGCCCGATATTTCAGGAAGTAGTGGCCGGCCTCCTTGATCACGGCCAGCGCCGTGCGGCCGGTCATGAAGTGCCACTCGCGGTAGCGTTCCTCGTAGTACTCCGTGGTCGGGTCCTGCTCGCCGACGATCGACACGATCGGCGCGCGCAGCGGCGCGGCCCCCGACTCCAGCAGCCCGGTGAAATACTCCTCGGCCTGCCGCGCGTCGTGCCGCATGTTGCGCACGATGAACGCCCGCTGCTCCTCGTCCAGGTCGCCCAGGTCGGCGCCCATCGAGGTGAGCCAGTTGAGCTGGCCGCGGTCGCTGCGCCACCTGTCGCTGCCGGTGAGCCTGGCCCACAGGCCGAGCAGGCCGCGCGTCGGCTTGGCGAACGGGAAGATCCCGCCCAGGTACACGGTCTCGACCTCGCGGCCGGCCGCTTCGAGCAGCCGGGCGATCGCCACGGTCAGCGCGCCGCCGACGCCGCAGTGCCCGTACAGCGAGAGCGGCCCGCCCACCTTCTCCATGATCTCGGCCGCGCATTCGGCCGCCACCTGCGCCAGCGGCCGCGGCTCCTCGGCCAGGCCCAGGTCGTGTCCGGGCACGGCGACCGAGTACAGCGCCGTGCCGTCCGGCAGCGCGTCGGCCAGCGGCTGGTAGACCACCGCGCTGCCGCCGCCGTACGGGACGCAGACGAGCGTGCGCGTGGCGTGCCCGGGCGGCGTGAGCAGGTACAAAAGCCCGCGCTCCGCCCTCGGGTCACCGGCGACGGCGGCCAGCGCGCGCGGGGTGGGGTGCTGGAACAGGTCCATCACGCTGACCGGCGCGCACTCCTCGGGCAGGTCGCGGCGCAGCCTGGCGATGACGCGGGTGGCCAGCAGTGAGTGCCCGCCCAGGTCGAAGAAGTCGTCGAGCGCGCCGACCCGCGGCAGCCCGAGCACCTCGGCCACGGCCGCCGCGATCACCTCCTCCACCGGACCGGACGGCGGCTCGTAGGCCACGCCCTGTTCCGGCCGCGCGGCCTCCGGCTCGGGCAGCGCGGCCCGGTCGACCTTGCCGTGCGACTTCAGCGGCAGCCGGTCCAGCCAGACGTACCGGGTCGGCACCATGTACTCGGGCAGCGCGGTCCCCAGCTCGCGGCGCAGCTCGCCGACCGGGATCGGCCCGCCCTCGGCCACCAGGTAGGCGACCAGCTCCAGCGCGCCCGGTTCGCCACGGGCGTCGGCCACCGCGTGCGCCACGCCGGGCAGCTTGCGCAGCGCCTCGTCGATCTCGCCCAGCTCCACCCGGTAACCGCGGATCTTCACCTGCAGGTCGCGGCGGCCGAGGAACTCCAGGTCGCCGGTGGGCAGCCAGCGGGCCAGGTCGCCGGTGCGGTAGAGACGTTCGCCTCGGACGGTGACGAACTTCTCCGCCGTCAGGTCCGGCCGGCCGAGGTATTCGCGGGCCAGCCGGTCGCCGCCCACGCACAGCTCGCCGGGCACGCCGATGGGCACCGGGCGCAGGGCGGCGTCGAGCACGTACACGCGGGCGTGGCCGAGCGGGCGGCCGATCGGCGTGACCGGGCCGCGGATCTCGTCGTCCGGGCCGACGGTGTAGGTGGTGACGCCGACCGTGGTCTCGGTCGGCCCGTAGTGGTTGACGACCTCGCACCGGCCCAGCGCGGCCAGTTCCCTGGTCTGCTGCCAGCTCGACCCCTCGCCGCCGAAGATCATCGTACGGCGGGGCAGCAGCCGCTCCGGTCCGACCTCGGCGGCCAGCGCGCCGAAGTGGGACGGGGTCATCTTGAGATAGTCCAGCCCGTGGTCGGCGAACTCGGCCCCGGAGATCCGCGACGGGTACAGCTCCAGCGTGCCGCCGGTCATGAGGGCCAGGTAGAAGACCGTGATCCCGAAGTCGAACGACAGCGACTGCAGCAGCCCGAACCTGGCGCCGTCCACGACCCGGAAGCGTTCGCGCACGTCGGACAGGTAGTTGAGCACCTGCCGGTGCTGGACGGCCACGCCCTTGGGCCGGCCGGTCGACCCGGAGGTGTAGATCACGTACGCCAGGTCGTTCAGCCCGGCCAGCGGGCCGATCGGCCCGGCGCTCTCCTGCGGGACGCCGATGAGCGGGCCCTGGAAGCCGCCGATGCGCGAGTCCGACACCAGCGCCACCGCGCCAGAGTCGGCCAGCAGGTACGCCAGCCGGTCCGCGGGCTGCTCGGGATCGACGGGCACGTAGGCTGCGCCCGCCTTGAGCACGCCGAGCACGGCCACGGCCAGGTCGGGAGACTGCTCCAGGCAGATGGCCACCCGGTCCTGCCGGTTCACGCCGGCGTCCTTGAGCCGCGCGGCCAGCCGGTTGGCCCGGCCGTCGAGCTCGGCGTAGGTGAGCGTGCGATCGCCCTGGACCACGGCGGGTTCCGACGGGCGCGCGGCGGCGGTCTCGGCCACCATCTCGTGCAGCGTGTGCGCCAGGGGCGGCACCGGCTCGGCCCGGCTCCACGACTCCAGCAGGGCGTGCTCTCCGGGGCCGAGGAGCTCCAGCTCGGAGAGCCGGACGTCGGGGTCGCCGGCCACCTGGCGCAGCACGTTGGCGAAGTGGCCGCAGAAGCGCTCGGCGGTGGCGCGGTCGAACAGGTCGCTGCTGTAGACGAGGATGAGCCGCAGCCCGCCGGCGCCGGGCACGGCCTCCAGCGCCAGGTCGAACTTGGCGCACGCGGTGCCGGGGTCGTAGGGCTCGGCGGTCACGCCGTCGAGCGCGAGCGCGCCGGCCGTCTGCGTGCCCATCACGAACTCGGCCTGGAACAGCGGCGTGCGGCTCAGGTCGCGGCGCAGGTCGAGGGCCTCGACCAGCCGGTCGAAGGGCACGTCCGCGGCCATGAACGACTTCATCGCGGTGGCCCGCACCCGCTGCATGAGCTCGCGGAACGTGGGGTCGCCCGACAGGTCGGTCCGCACGACCAGCGTGTTGAGAAAGAACCCGATCAGTGGTTCCAGGTCCTCGGTGGTCCTGGTGGAGACCGGGGTGCCGACGCAGACGTCCTGCTGGCCGGTGTAGTGCGACAGCTGGGCCTGGAAGGCGGCCAGCAGGGTCATGAACAGCGTGCAACGTTCCCGCCTGGCCAGCAGGCCGACGCGTTCGCTGAGCTCGGGGGAGAGCGTGGTGACCACGCGGTCGCCGGCCGTGGTCCTGACCAGCGGGCGCGGCCGGTCGGTGGGCAGTTCCAGGGCCGGCGCGCCCCTGAGCCCGCTGACCAGGTCGGCGGGCGGCGGGACGTCCTCCTCGCGCTGCCCGCGCGCGTAGTCGGCGTACTGGAGGGCGAGCGGGGTGGAGTCGGCGCGGCCGTTGTAGTGGTGCGTGAGCTCGCGCAGCAGGATGCCCAGCGACCAGCCGTCGGCGGCGATGTGGTGCAGCACCACGACGAGCACGTGGTCGCGCGGGCCGAGCTTGATCAGGCAGGCCCGCAGCGGCTGGTCCTCCACCAGGTCGAACGGCCGCCCGGTCCACTCGGTCACCAGGCGGGCGGCATGTTCCTCCGGGTCGGCGCCGGCCACGTCGATCCTGGTGAGGGTGACGCGCGGGCGCGGGTCGACGATCGCGGCGGGCGTGCCGTCCTCGTTGGTGTAGCGGGTGCGCAGCACCTCGTGCCTGGCCGCGACCGCGATGAGCGCGCTTTCGAGCGCGTCGGCGTCGAGCGGCCCGCGCAGGCGCTCGGTGACGAACATGTTGTACGAGGAGTTGCCCGGGTCGAGCTGGTTCAGGAACCACAGCCGCTCCTGCCCGGACGACAGAGCGCGGGTACGGCCCGCGACCGCGTGCTCAGCAGTCATCGGGTGACGTACTCGGCGAGCTTGTCCAGGTCGTCCAGCAGGGCCGCGTCATCCCCGGTGAGGTCGATCAGCACGTCGTACTCGATCTCCACCGCGTCGATGAGTCGCATCTGGGCGATGGAGGTCACCCCCAGAGCGGACAGCGGCACGTTCGCGCCCAATACCTCGTCGGCCGTCACCGCGCCATCGGAGGCGATGGCGACCAGCTCGGCGAGCCGGTGCCTGGCCTGCTCGGTCATGGCATACCTCCAGGACACAAGACATTGGATGTATCGCCCGGAAAATGGGCATCAACCGGCTAACTCGCCCAAAAGGGAAACGAGAACCTTACTGGAAAGAATCTTTTCAATTAGGGTGGGCCGACAGTCTTACATCTCCTTGTCATGGGACGCAAGTGCCGGTACGGCAGGGGTTGCGAGACCCTGGTGATCATGTAAGACTTGCGCAAGTCGGAAACAGTTAACAATCTTTACTGTTAGACCCTGACAAAGGGTTGACGACTTCTGTAAATACATCGGATCTATTTGGGGGCTCCGATCGTGCGATCAACCCTCCCGCACCTCCTCGCCGCCCGGGCCGCGATCGAGCCGTCCGAGGTCGCGATCGAGGCGCCAGGAGGCGAGCCGCTGACGTTCTCCCGCTGGCTCTCGGAGTCGAACAGGGTGGCGAACGCGCTGGCCGACCAGGGCATCGGCCGGGGAGACCGGGTCGGCCTGGTGTTCGGCACCGGCGACTGGCCCGGATACGCCGCGGCGTTCTGCGGCGTGCTGGCCGCCGGCGCGGTGGCCGTCCCGCTGTCCGACGGGCTCCCCGCCGCTGACCTGCGCGGCAAGCTGGAGCACTGCGGCGCGGTCGCGGTGATCCACGCCGACGGCGCCACCGCCCCCGAGGTCCCGGTCCCGACGGCCGCCCTGAGCGACCTGGACGGCGATACCTCCCATGATCCGGCGTGCGCGCCCGCCGAACTCGCCCAGATCCTCTACACCTCGGGCACCACCGGCCGGCCCAAGGGCGTCGCGGCCACGCACGCCAACCTGGCCCACGGCTGCGGCGGCAAGCGGCGGCCGTTCGCACACTCGCGGCACCTGGCCCACGCCTTCCCGATCGGCACCAACGCCGGGCAGGTCATGCTGATCAACGCGCTGGACGCCAGGCCGGCGCTGGTCGCGCCGCCGCGCTTCACCCCGGCGCGCTTCGCCGCGCTCATCGAGCGCTACCGGGCGGGCACGGTCTTCCTGGTGCCCGCGATGGCCGTCGAGCTGCTCGCCGCGCGGGTCCACGAACGCCACGACCTGTCCAGCGTGCTGCTGCTCGGCTCGGCCGCCGCGCCGCTGCCCGCCAGGATCGCCGCCGACCTGTCGGATGTCTTCCCGAACGCGACCATCGCCAACTACTACACCTCCACCGAGGCCGCGCCGGCCCAGACCGTCATGCTCTACGACCCCGACCGGCCCACCAGCGTCGGCCGTCCCGCCTCGGGCGGCGCGGTCAGGATCGCGACCGCGGACGGCCGCCCGCTGCCGCCAGGCGAGAGCGGCGAGGTGTGGATGCGCTCACCGGCCGCCACCCGCGCCTACTACGGCGACCCGGACGCCACCCGGCAGGTCTTCCGCGACGGCTGGGTGCGCATGGGCGACCTCGGCCGCCTGGACGACGAGGGCTACCTCTACCTGGTCGACAGGGAGAGCGACGTGCTGAAGTCCGGTGCGCACAAGGTGTCCACGCTGCGGGTGGAGGAAGCCGTCTACGCCTGCCCGGGCGTGGTGGAGGCCGCCGCCTTCGGCATGCCGCACCCGACGCTCGGCACCGCGGTCAACGTGGCGGTCGTGGGCCCGGTCGCGCACGAGGAACTGCGGATGTTCCTGAAGGACCGGCTGGCGCCCTACGAACTTCCCGTCAGGCTCGTCACCCTCGACGCCCTGCCCCGCAATCTCGGCGGCAAGGTCGACAAAAGCGCACTGCGAGAGGCTGTCTCATGACCGAGGTCTCCTACACACAACACGGGATTTGGATCAACGAGCAACTGGGCAGCGGCTCGGCGTACCACATGCCGATCGTGATCCGTTTCGACCCGGCGCCCGCCGGTGACGACCTGGCCAAGGCGGTGGCCACCGTCGTCGAGCGGCACCCGCTGCTGTCCCGCGCGCTCCAGGACCGCGAGGGCGTGCTCCACCTGGTGCCCGCCGGCCGCAGCCCCGAGCTGGAACCGGTGACGGGCGACGGCGACTGGGTGCGCGAGGAGACCGTGCGGCCCTTCGACCTGGAGCGTGGCCCGCTGATCCGGTTCGCGTTCGACGGCCGCACCCTGCTGATCGTGGCACACCACCTGGTCTTCGACGGCCACTCCAAGGACGTGCTGCTCGCCGACCTGGCCGCGGTGCTCGACGGGCGGCCGCTGGAGCCGCTGCCGCCGCTGGACCACGCCGCCGCCCAGCGCGAACGCGTGAGCCTGGCGGCCGAGGAGGCCAGGCGGTTCTGGGCGGCCCGCTGGCACGAGCCCGGCGGCACCGTCGTGCCCGGCGGCACGCTGCGCTCGCGCCGGGCGGGCGCCGGCCGGGTGCACGAGTTCGGGCTGCGGGCGCCCGAGCTGCCCGGGCTCACCACGTTCGAGGTGCTGATCGCCGCGGTGCACGCGCTGCTGCGCGGCTACGGCAACGCCGAGGCGGTCACCGCGCTCGACCTGTCGACCCGCACGCCCGAGGAGAACGGGCGGGTGGGGGCGTTCGTCAACGAGCTGCCCGTCTTCTCCACGCCCGACCCGGGCGAGCCGTTCAGCGGGTTCGCCGCGCGGCTGCGTACCGAGCTCAGGCGGTTGTACGCGCACCGCGAGGTGCCGCTGGCGCGCGCCGTCCCCGGGATCAGGCCGCACGCCGCGCTCGCGCCGGTGTCGATCAGCTACCGGCGCGGCGGCGAGGAGAGCCCGGACGCCGACCTGCTGGCGTTCAACCACGCGGTGCGCGGCGCGCTGCAGCTCCAGCTCCTCGACGGCCCCGGTGGGCTGCGGGCCAGCCTGCGTCACGGCGACGAGCTGCCCGATCCGGCGCGTTTCGCCCAGGACCTGACCGCCCTGCTGGCCGCCGTCGCCGCCGCGCCCGACCGGCCGCTGGGCGAGCTGACCCGCGCGCTCGACGCACCGGCCGAGACGGCGAACGCGGACGTCGCCGCCCCGGCTCAGGACGTCGCCGCGGACGACGACCCGCTGCTCGCCGACATCCGCGCCATCTGGGAAGAGGTCCTGCAACTGGCGCCGATCGAGGCCCACGACGACATCTTCGACCTGGGCGGACACTCGCTGACCATCACCCAGATCATCGCCCGCATGCGCAAGCGCCTGGGCGTGGAGATCGACCTGGACGACTTCTTCGACAACCCCACCATCGCCGGCGTGCTCGGGGTGATCAGGCGATGACCGAGCTGCTCGAACGTCCGGGCGCCAGACTCGGCGAAGAGGACCTGCTCTGGATGCTCACCATCCGCGCCTTCGAGCACACCCTCCTCGACCTGTACGGCAAGGGCCTGCTGCACGGCACCACGCACACCTGCCTGGGCCAGGAGTACGTGCCGGTGGCGATCGAGGGGCTGCTCGACCCGGCCGACCACGTCTTCAGCAACCATCGCGGCCACGGACACTACCTGGCCCGCTTCCACGACCTCGACGGGCTGCTCGCCGAGATCATGGGCAGGCGCGGCGCGGTGTGCGGCGGCGTGGGCGGCAGCCAGCACATCCGCAGGGACCGCTACCTGTCCACCGGGGTCCAGGGCGAGAGCCTGCCGGTCGCCGCCGGGGTCGCGCTGCATCTCAAGCGCGCCGAACCCGGCCGCCTGGCCTGCGTGTACATCGGTGACGGCACCTTCGGCGAAGGCGCGGTGTACGAGGCGCTGAACATCGCCGCGCTGTGGCGGCTGCCGCTGCTCGTGGTCGTGGAGAACAACGGCATCGCCCAGTCCACGCCCACGACCGCGCACCTGGCGGGCAGCATCGCCGGGCGGGCGGCGGCGTTCGGGATCGGGCACGTCCTCGTGGACGGCGACGACGTGCCCGAGATCCGCGACCTGCTCGACGGCCCGGTCGCCGGGGTGCGCGGCGGCTCGCCGCTGGTGGTGGAGTTCATGACCAGGCGGCTCGGCCCGCACAGCAAGGGCGACGACACCCGCTCGGAGGCGGCGCTGCGCCTGGCCCGCGAGCGGGACTGGGCCGAGCGGTGCCGCGCGGCCGACCCGGCCAGGTTCGACCGGCTGCAGGTCAGGGCCAGGGCGCTGGTGGAGTCCGTGGCCGCCGAGGTGATCGCCAGGGAACCGGCATGAGAGTCGCGGAGAACCTGAACGCGGCCCTGCACTCCCTGTTCGCCGCGGACCCCCGGCTGTACCTGCTGGGCGAGGACGTGACCGACCCCTACGGCGGCGCGTTCAAGATCACCCGGGGGCTGTCCACCCGCTTCCCCGACCGCGTCCTGTCCACGCCGATCAGCGAGAACGCCATCACCGGCATCGCGGCCGGGCTGGCGCTGTCCGGCGACCGGGCGATCGTGGAGATCATGTTCGCCGACTTCGTCACGCTGGCCTTCGACCCGCTGGTGAACTTCATCGCCAAGTCCGGCACCATGTACGGCACGCCGGTGCCGATGCCGGTGCTGGTGCGCTGCCCCACCGGCGGCGGGCGCGGCTACGGGCCCACGCACAGCCAGAGCCTGCAGAAGCACTTCGTGGGCGTGCCCGGGCTGTCGGTGCACGAGGTGTCGCCGTTCCACGACAACACCGAAGTGCTGATGGAGATCTTCGCCCGCGCGGAGCCGTCCGTGCTGTTCGAGGACAAGGTCCTGTACACCAGGCCCATGTACGCGGTGCCCGAGCCGTTCACGGTGGAGGTGACCGGCGGCGTGGCGCGGGTGTCGCTGGACGCGCGTCCCGACTGCGTGGTGATCGCGCCGGGCGGGATGGCGCACCGGGTGCTGGCGGCGATGCGCTCGCTCCTGCTGGAGGAGGAGATCGTCTGCACGCTGCTGGTGCCGTCCCGGCTGTACCCGTTCGACGACCCGTTCCTCGGGGTGTCCGGTGGCGAGGTGCCGCCGCACGTCTTCGTGGCGGAGGAGAGCACGGCGGGCGGGACCTGGGGCGCGGAGGTCGCGCACCGGCTGCACCAGAACCACTGGGAGCGGCTGGCCCGGCCGGTGACGCTGATCCACTCCGAGCCGTCCGTCATCCCCACGGCCGGGCACCTGGAGCGTGAGGTGCTGGTGAACGAGACCACGATTCATCGGGTGATCAGGGAGACCCTCCGTGGCTGAGCTGCGCGTGCCCAAGCTGAACAACAACGACGCCGAGTACCTGCTGGTGGAATGGCTGGTCCCGGACGGGGCGCAGGTGCACGAGGACGATGCCGTGGTGCTGGTGGAGACGTCGAAGGCGACCGAGGAACTGCCCGCGGACGCCACCGGCGTGCTGCGGTACGCGGTCGCGGCCGGCGACTGGTGCAAACCCGACCAGGTCATCGCCACCGTGACCGCGCCGGGATCAGCCGCACAGGAGCCCGCTCCCGCCACGGGAACCGGTACCGGATCGGGTGCCGCTCCCGCCTCGGGCACCGGCATCGACTCGAGTGCCGGTCCCGACCTGGACGCCGGCCCCGCCTCGGGGGTCGGGGCCGGCCCCCTGATCACCGCGCCGGCGCAGGCGCTCATCGACGAGCTGGGCATCCCCCTCGATCGGGTCAAGGCGCTCGGCGTGCCCGTCGTACGCCGCTCCGACGTCGAACGCCTGGTCAGCGGGACGAACAGGCAGCCGCTGTCCAAGGTCCAGCGCGGCGTGGCCCGGGCGGTCGAGCTGTCGCGCCAGACCATCCCGGCCGCCTACACCGTCGTCCACATGGACCTCGGGCCCGCGCTGCGTTACGCGGAGGAGCAGACCGCGCTGATCCGGCGTCCGGTGGGGCTGGCCGAGGTGTTCGTCGAGGCGGTGGCGGGCCTGCACGGCGACTTCCCGCTGTTCTTCGCCGCCATCGACGGCGACCACGCCGTGCTCGCCCCCACCCCGGACCTCGGCGTCACCCTGGACCTGGGCGCGGGCCTGTTCGTCCCGGTGCTGCACGACGCGGGCGCCCGCACGCTCAAGGACATCGCGAGCACGCTCATGCGCCACCGGCTGTCGGCGGCCGAGGGCGAGTTCACCTCGCGGGAGCTGGCCGGGGCCAACTTCGTCATCACCCTGCACACCGAGGGCGACGTGGTGCTGGCCGTGCCGCTGGTGTTCCCCGGCACGGCGTGCGCGCTCGCGGTGACCGCGCCGCACGACGGCACGCGGGCCTACATCGGGCTGGCCTACGACCACCGGCTGATCAACGGCAGGGACGCCACCCTGTTCCTGGGCGCGCTCAAATCGGCGCTGGAGTCGCGCGCCTGACGTCCTTCACGTGACCGGCTACGGAGCGGTGAGCGGGTGATCGGCCAGCGGGGTCGACAGGATCATCGTGCTCGACGGCGCCCCGTAGCCGGCCAGCCGGTCGATCAGGTCCTCGAAGGCCACCATGGACACCGCCACGATCCTGAGAATGCTGCACACCTCGCCGGTGACCCGGTGGATCTCGCGGATCTCGGGCCAGGTGGCCACCTCGGGGTCGCGCAGCACGCAGCGCGGGCCGTAGCAGGACATGCGGATGAAGGCGGCGACCGGCCAGCCGGCCCGCATCGGGTCGACCTGTGCGTGGTAGCCGGTGATCACGCCCGACTCCTCCAGCTTGCGTACCCGTTCGGCCACGGCGGGCGGGGACAGGTGGATCCGGCGTGACAGCTCCTTGAGCGAGAGCCGGGCGTTGTCCTGGAGTTCGCGTAGCAGTTCCCAGTCCGTCTCGTCCACCTTGGCGGCCTTTCGTGCGTTAAGTCCTAGCCGGGATTTCGCCTCTAAAATACGCCGATATCCCGGTTTCGCCGTTCGTTCGGCATTCCTCCCTCGCGTCCCGCGCAGCCATCATGGAGGTGCGGCGAGGAGAAGGGATGGACACGTGGACGTCACACAGTTGTGCGAAGTGCGGCCGAGCACGGCGGAGGAGCGGGCCGAGCGGGCCATGACCACGGGCGGCCTCCCGACGCTGGACTTCGAGACCCGCACGCCCTACGACGCCTACGTGCGCACGGACGTGCTGCACGGGCTGCAGCGGCCGCTGAGCCGCGACGCGGGCGAGATGTCGTTCCTGATGATCACCCAGGTGATGGAGCTGTACTTCAAGCTCATCGCCTTCGAGCTGCGGCACGCGCAGGAGGCGCTGCGCGCCGACGACGTGTGGGCCGCGCTGGCCCCGCTGCGCCGCACCGCGCTGCACCTGGAGGGGCTGAACGCGAGCTGGCGCGGGCTGCGCTGGATGACGCCGGCCGACTTCAACCGCTTCCGCGACGCGCTCGGCGAGGCGTCCGGGCTGCAGTCGGCGATGTACCGGCACGTGGAGTTCCTGCTCGGACTGAAGAACCCGGCCCTGCTGCGCCCCTTCAAACGGCAGCGGACGATCCACCGCGACCTGCTGCGCACCTTCGAGTCGCCGAGCCTCTGGGACGACGCCATCGCCCTGCTGGCCAGGCACGGCCTGGACATCCCCGGCGAGCTGCTGGACCGCGACGTCGCCGTCGAGCACGCGCCGCACCCGGCGGTGGAGCGGGCCTGGGTCGAGGCGTACCGCGACAGCGGCCCGGGCAACCTGCTGCGGCTGCTCGGCGAGGCGCTGACCGAGGTGAGCGAGCTGTTCGGCGACTGGCGTCAGCAGCACGTCGCGGCGGTACGCCGGGCGATGGGCGCCAAGCCGGGCAGCGGCGGCTCCAACGGCCTGGCCTGGCTGGAACGCAGCATGCAGCGGGTGGTCTTCCCCGAGCTGTGGTCGGCCCGCACCCACATGTGAGTCAGGCCGTCGGCTCGGGGTTCGCGGCCCCGGCCTGGCGGCGGGGCGACAGGAGCGGGGTCAGGCCGTCCAGGAGGCGTTCGAGCCCGAAGGCGAACAACGACTCCAGATCGAGGCGCACGGCCGGATCCGTCACCCGCGTCACCAGCGGCCCGTCCACCGGCAGGCGCGACCTCAGCCACTGCCCGCTGGTCTTGCCGGTGTCCTGCTCGGCGGCGATCTCCCCCTCGATGTTCATCGCCGTGCCCCGGACGTGGTTGACCACCGCGGCGTACACGTGGATGCGGGTGTCGGCGTCGATGGGCAGGCCGTCGAGCGCGCGCATCGTCCACACGGCGTACCTGACCATGCCGGGCGACACGACCGGACGGGTGACCGAGACCAGCCGGGCCAGCCAGGGATGGCGGTGATAGGCCCGCCACTGCAGCACCGCTGCCTGGCGCAGGTGCGAACGCCAGCCAGGCGGCGGCTCCGGCAGCTCGATCTCGGCGAACGCGGCGTCGGCCATCCGCTGGACGAGCTCCGCCTGCCCGCCCACC
>NZ_JABCPZ010000289.1 GCF_013283785.1 Nonomuraea antri | reverse complement strand
ACCTACGCCCCCGCCCGCCACGCCCACGCTGACCACGGCCCTGCCGGGTACAACCTCGCCGGGTACAACCTCGCCGGCTACCACTCCCCCGGTTATGACGACCAGTGTTATCCGCTGGAGCGGCCGCGGCCGCCGCTGTCGGTCGCCGCGATGTGGGCCCTCGACGCAGACACCGTCATCACCGTGTGGCCCGGCAGCCACCGCTGGGCCGACTGCCGTCCCACCGGACCAGGGACGACGCTCACTCCCGCCCCCGGTTCGTGCGTGCTCCTGCTCGGTACGCTCTGGCACGCCCGTCCACCCCAGCCGTCCGCGCCCTGCCTGACGGTCACGCCGCGTTACTGCGAGCCCTGGCTGCGTACCCGCGAGGCGTTCACGCTCTCGCCCGGACGGGAGGTCGCCCGCCAGCTCAGCACCCGGACCCGCCGGATGCTGGGATACAGCGTGCACCCGCCGGACGTCGGCCTGGTCGACGGAATGCACCCGTACCGGCTGTTCTCCTGAACCACTGGGGCGGACGCGGCCATAATGCCTGGCATGTGTGCCGAAGCGGATGACCGGCCGATGCCGATCTGGACGTGCTGGAACCACTGGATCGCCGTCCCCGGCGGGGACCAGGCGGAGATCATGCGGATGCTCGGGCTCTCACGCTCGCTGTCGCTCACCTTCGCCGAGGCCCAGGAGATGATCGACGCCGACGAGCACGACGACTCCGCGGACGCTCAGCCCATGTCCCGGGTCTTCGTCACGCCCGAGGTGGACGGCTGGACACTGATCTTCGGCGCCTGGTGCGACCCCTACGGCACGTCGCGCCGCGATGACGTGCTCGACGCCTGCGTACGTCTCAGCGCGCGGTTCGGCCGGGCGCAGGCCTACTACTTCGGCGCCCAGGGGGACGGGTCGACCTGGCTCGTCGCCGAGCACGGCACGGTGATCCGCAGGTACGCGGCGACCTCCGAGGGGGACGATCACCTGCTCACGATCGGCGCCCCGCTGCCCCAGGAGCGGGCCGCCTGGCGCGAACAGCTCGGCTACGCCGACGACTGGGACCCGGACATCGCCGGCGCCGACGAGGCGGAGGAGTGGCACGTGCTCGCCTTCGACCTGGCGCCCGACATCGCCGCCGCCCTCGGGCTCAGCCCGCTGGCACTGTCGGACGACACGCCCACGCGCGGCACGGGCGTACTCGCGCTGACGCCCGCGCACACGACCACCGGGTGGGCCGACACACAACGTCCCGGGTAAGCCCGCGCATGACCGCGGGATAGGCCTATACCCGCGACCACCACGTAAGAAGCTGTTCCAACCCTCTAGCTGATCTTCGTTTGCCATCACTCTTGCGGGCAGCCATCACGTCTCGGAAGCCCCGAAGATCAGTCGTCATGTAGTCGTCGGTACGGGGAGATCACCTGGCGTTATCTGGTGAGGTGGCGTCCACCCGCGACCGAGATGACCTCCCCGTTGACGTGCCCGTTCGCCGCCGAGCCGAGATACGCGACGGCGGAGGCGACGTCCTGCGGGGTGCAGATGCGCCGGGTCGGCGTCTTGGCCGCTTCGGCGTCGACGACGTCCTGCCCGAATCCCGGATGGGTCAGGGCCCGTTCGGTCAGCGTGAAGCCCGGCCTGACCACGTTGGTGAGGATGCCGTACGGGGCCTCGCGGACGGCGAGAACCGATGCGGCCGTCTCCAACGCCCCCTTGGCGGCGGGGTAGGCCGCTGCCGCCGGTATCGGCTGGCCGACCACGTCCGATGAGATCACGATGATGCGCCCCCATCCTGCCGCCCTCATGCCGGGCAGCGCGGCGTCGATCACGGACAGTGTCCCGGTCACGTTCGCGGTGAAGCTGTCGGTCAGGGTCTCCCAGGTCTCGGGCGTTCGGGCCGGCCAGGACACGGCGTTGGCGACCAGGACCGCGATCTCGCCGAGTTCGCGCGTCACCTGGCCGATGGCCGCCTGGATCGATTCCCGGTCACGCTGGTCGATCCGGACCGCGATCGCTCGTCCGCCCGTTCGGGTGATGGAGTCGACGAGGCCGCGGGCTCGTCCTTGGCCGCTGTGCCAGGCGGCGGCGATCAGTGCTCCCTCGTGCGCCAACGCGGTGGCGATCGCGCCGCCGATGTCCCCTGACGCCCCTGTGACCAGCGCGACTCGTCCACTCAGTCCGAGGTCCATCGCTTCTCCAATCTATAGCCGACTATCCAATAGCCGACTATACATATAGTAGACTGAGGGTCGTGGACGCAAGTGAGGCGATGCGCGTCAATCGGGCGCTGAACAAGATGAGCAAGCTCTACCGGGCCGCCAAGGCGCGCAAGCTCGCCGCGCTCGGGCTGCATCCCGGCCAGGACGTGCTGCTGTGGGTGCTGGCGCAGGAACGCGACGGCATGACGGTCTCCCAGTTGGCCGCCCGGCTCGGCGTCGAGCAGCCGACCGCCACCCGCAGCCTCGCCCGCCTGGAGACCGGCGGCTGGTTCCGGCGCGAACCGGTCGCCACCGATCGCCGTCAAGTACGTGTCGTGGTCACCGACGCCGGTCACAAGCTGGTGCCGGACATCGAGCGGGCTTGGACGGAGCTGGCCGAGCAGACCATGGGCGGGGTGAGCAAGGAACAGCGTGAGATCGTGCTGAACGCGCTGGAACAGGCCAACGACACGCTACGCCCATTGGTCGGGGAAGCCGCGCTGGCCGAGGAGTGACCCCCTGCGGCTCTCGTCCCAGGCGCTGCCGAGCAGCACTGGCCGGGGACGGCGCCGCCCGCACCGGCCGGGAGTGGATGATCGCGCCAACCGGCTGGGACACCGGCCGGCACGCACGCCACCGCCCAATCAGGCCCGCACGGTCACGCCGGGTCCGGCAGGGCGGGGGCGTCCTTCCCGGGGGCGCCGGCCGCCCAGTCCCAGCCGACGATCGTGGTGCGCATCAGGCGGGCGGCGGCCGGCAGCGGGCTGTCGGCGCCCCAGTACAGGGTGACCGTGCGGCGGCAGTCGGGGCTGTCGACGGCGATCCACACGCCCGGGACGCGCGTCGCGCCGCGGCGGGCGAAGGCGGGCACGAGCCCGACGCCGAGCCCCGCGCCGATCAGTTCCGCGATGGACGCCGGCTCGTCGCTCTCGCAGACGATCCTCGGGGTGCGGCCGCGCGCGGCGAGGAGCCGGTCGAGCAGCCGCCGGATCCAGTGCCCCGGGCGGGCGGTGATGAACGGCTGGTCGGCGAGCTCGTCGACGCTCACGGACGCGCGTCCGGCCAGCGGATGATCGAGCGGCACGCCCAGCCCCACGGGTTCGTCGAACAGCCGCGCGGACGCCAGCCCCTCGGCCTGGATCGGCTGCGAGGCCACGCACAGATCGACGTCCTGGGCGCGCAGGCGGCGGGACATCTCGTCGGCCGGCGTCCAGTGCAGGGCGATCTCGACGGCGGGGTGCGCCTGCTTGTAGGCCGCCAGCGGCCCGGTGAGGGTGAGGAACGTCTCCGAGGCCAGTCGCACCGCGCCCAGACCCTCGCTGGTGGCCTCGGCGACGGCACGCCGCCCGGCCTCGAGCTCGCCCAGCGAACGCTCGACGTAGTCGCGGAAGAGCCGGCCCGCGTCGTTCAGCCGGAGCCGACCGCTGCGGTCGAACAGCGGCGCGCCGAGCTCGCTCTCCAGCCGGGCGATGGTGCGGCTCAGCGACGGCTGGGCGACGCGCAGTTCGTCGGCCGCCCGGCTGAGGTGTTCGAGCCGGGCCACGACCAGGAACTGCCTGAGCGAGTTCAGCTCCATCATGCCTCCCGATACATAACACCTTAGCAATATTGATCTTAGACAGGATAACCCCCGAGCCATAGCGTCGGAGGTGTTCACTCAGCGGATCACAGTGGGAGGGACCTTCATGGTCACCAGCGGCGACGGCTCCGGCGTCGCGCATCGGACCGGGCCGGCCGGGTGGGTGTTCCGTGCCGTCGTCAGCGCGCACACGGTGGCGATCGCCGCGCAGCCGGTGTTCGCCGGGGTGTATCTGACCGGCGACTTCGACAGCCTGCGCCGGCACGCGATCGGCGCCGACGTGACCACCTCCATCGGCTACCTGCAGCTGATCGTGGCGATCGTGCTGTGGGTGCGGCTGCGCCGGGCCTGGCCGTTCCTGGCCACGGCGGGGGTGGTGGCGGCGGAGAACGTGCAGTACTTCGCCGGTCTGGACGGGGCGTTGTGGCTGCACGTACCGCTGGGGGTGATGAGCGTGGCGGCGGTCGTCGTGCAGTTCATCTCCGTCTGGCGCCGTCCCCTTACCCCCGTCCCCGCCCGCCGGAACGGTCACGTGCGGCTGGAGGTCCTCGATGCGTGAGCACGGCGAGCACGGCGCGGGGGGCTACACCGGTGGCGGCGCGGGTGTGACCAGGCGGCACGTGCTGGGCATCGGCGGGGCGCTCGGGCTGCTGGCGGCCACCGGCCTGACGACGTCGGCCGCGCTGGCCCGCCGCCCCGCGATCACCGGCGCCGAACTGCGCAGCGAGGTGCCACTGCCGCCGCCGTTCCAGGTGCCGTTGCCGCTGCCCGCCGTGCTGAAGCCGGTCGCCACGTCGGGTGGCGTCGACCGTTACGAGATCACCCAGCGCGAGGTGAGCGCGGAGATCCTGCCCGGGATCAGGACGCCGCTGTGGACGTACGAGGGCTCCTTCCCCGGGCCGACGATCGAGTCGCGCCGCGGCCGTCCGGTCACCGTACGGCACCGCAACGAGCTGCCCGTGCCGACGGTCGTGCACCTGCACGGCGGCCGGACCCCGGCGGCCTCCGACGGCTACCCGACCGACCTCGTCCTCCCCGGTGGCTGGCCGAAGGAGAGCCACCGGCACGGGCACGGCATGCGTGATCCGCGCGCCGTGGTGTCCGAGCTGACGCGCGACTACACCTTCCCGCTCGACCAGCGTCCGGCGCTGCTCTGGTACCACGACCACCGGATGGACTTCACCGCCCCGGCGATCTGGCGCGGGCTGGCCGGGCTGCACGTCGTCCGCGACGACGCCGAGGACGCGCTCGGCCTGCCCGCCGGCCCGCGCGAGCTGCCGCTGATGATCGCCGACCGGGCGTTCGCCGCCGACGGCGGCCTCGCCTACCCCTCGCTCGACCCGACGCTGCGCGCGCGTCCGGGCGTGCGCGAGGAGTACTTCGCCGGGGTGCTCGGCGACGTCATCCTGGTCAACGGCGCCCCGTGGCCGGTGCACGAGGTCGACGCGGCCCGCCACCGGCTGCGCGTGCTGAACGCCTCCAACGCCCGGCACTACGAGCTGGAGGCGGTCACCGACGACGGGCGCTCGCTCGACCTCGTCCAGATCGGCGCCGACCAGGGGCTGCTCGAGGCCCCGGTCACGCACCGGGTGCTGCCGATCGCGCCGGCCGAACGCCACGACCTGATCATCGACTTCGCTGGCGTGCCGATCGGCGGCCGGGTCAGGATCGTCAACCGGCTGGGCTCCGGGCGTACCCGTGACGTGATGGCCTTCCTGGTCGCGCGCGGGGCCGCCGACGACAGCCGCGTCCCGCGCACGCTCAGCACCGACCTGCCGTTCTGGCGGCGGGAGGACGCCGTCCGGGTGCGCGACCTCGCCTTCCGCGCCGGGCGGACGCACAGCGGCCGCGGCTGGCTGATCGACGGGCTCCCGTTCGACCCGGCCCGCGCCGACGTCACCACCCGGCTGGGCGACGTCGAGGTGTGGCGGCTGGTGGCCGACCTGCACCATCCCGTCCACCTGCACCTGGTCGGGTTCCGGGTGCTCTCGCGCGGCGGCTCGCCGCCGCTCCCCCACGACGCGGGACTCAAGGACACCGTCTCGCTGCGGCCGGGCGAATCGGTGGAGATCATCACCCGTTTCGACGGCTACCGCGGCCGCTACCTCTTCCACTGCCACAACGCCGAACACGAGGACATGGGCATGATGGCCAACCTCGAGATCGTCTAGCGCCGGGTCCGGACGAGCGCGGTCACGGCGGCGCGATCTGCAGGGGCGGCGCGCCGGCGGCGAGCTCGCGGCCCTGGTTCAGCGTGTGTTCGAGCTGCCTGGCCAGCTGGGGGACGCTCACCGGCGGCAGGTACGCGTCGGCGCCGGCGTCGAGCAGCCGTCGGACCGGGCCGTGGTATCGGACCCCGAGTTCGTCGTCCTCGATCTCGGTGACGACGACGCGCGCCTGCGGGAACGCCGCCCGCAGCGCCCCGATGAGCTGCGGGCTGCCCGGCGGCACCAGCAGCACGTCGGCCGTCACGGGGGCCGCGTGCAGGTCGAGCACCACGTAGTCAGCGCCGAGCCGGTCGGACAGCGCCAGCCGGGCCGCCGCCGACAACTCCATCGCGGTGGCCACGACGGTCACGCCCGAATGGTCCGTCGGTGGCCGATCACGCTCCTCCTCCTCCGGTGCGGCGCGTTCGACGACGGTCCCGTGGACCACGTCGACGGTGCCGGCGATCGTCGCGATCGACGCGCCGTCGCGGGTGACGACCAGGTGCTCGCCGGGCTGGAGTGCGTCGATGAGCGCCACGACGTCCTCGGGCAGCCGGCCCACGTCGATCCGATGCGCGGGACGTGCGCCGCGCCTGCGCCTCACCATGCCCGGGACGCGCTCGGGGACGCCGGACGGCCGAAGCGGCCTTTCCACCAGGTGATCACGTGAGTCCTTCCTGCTGCCGTGACCCTGTTGGACGTCACCGCACGATCATTGGTTCGCCCCGTCCCCGGGCGGCCGGACGCCGTGCGCGCGCAGTCGGGCCAGGATCAGCTCGCGGACCTCGCGGCGCCGAGCGGCCGTGTCGTGATGTCCCATTCGGTCACAGGTCGCGGCCCAGCTCTCCAGGACGTCGATCGTGAGCAGCCATTGCGCGATCGTCAGCTTGGGTCTCACGATCGTGTCCGGCGGCGGCCACGAACGTGCGCCGGGGACGCCCGGTGTCTCGCGGGTGAGCTGGTCCGCGCCGGCGCCGCGGATGTCACGCGCGAGCTCCGCCCGCCGCGGGTCGCCGTCGACCGTCTCGACGTTGGCGTCGTCGTCCAGGCAGGCGTCGATGTGGCCCCACTGGCGGAGAGTCATCGCGATGATCAGGCCGACACTCATGCCGGGCATGGTGCCGAGATCGCGCGGGGCGGTCAAGCCGGGTGTGGCCGCCGCGCAACGGTGATGAACCTCGACCCTGAGCGGAGCCGCCCCCGATGCGGGTGCGCCCCGGTCTCTCCCCGCGTGGGACGCGGAGTCGCCGGGGCGCGAGTCGACGGTCACCTGCCCGTCAAGGCCGGGATCACCGGCCGAGTGTCCTCACGGTGTCTGCTCGTCGATCTCACACTTGGTGAAAACCCATGAGTGGCCGCCGCTGTTCTTCAACGACCAGTACCTCCACCCCGCTCCGGCCAGGTCGACGCTGACGGTGAAGTCGAGCGTGACAGCGCCGCCGGAGACGTTCACGGTCTCGGTGCCACCGCCGAACGGCGTGATGAGCTGGTACTGCGTGCCGGCGGGGGCGGTGGTGTCGAGGTGGAAGCGCAGCCGGTAGGTGTGCGGGTTGCCGTCGGGCACCGCGACGTACGGCACCACGAGCTGGGCCACTGAAGCCGGAATCACGCTCGGGTTGAAGGCGACGTTGTTCGGGGTGAAGGCGTGCACCCCGTAGAGCACGAGCTGGGTGTCGGCCGAGCTGACGTGCTGCGGGTCCACGGTGCCGACCGGCGTCCAGCCGAACGCCGCGCCGCTCTGCGCGCCCGCGCCGGACGGCAGGCCCGCCCAGAGCAGCACGGCCGCCAGGCCGGCCAGCATCGATCTTCTTGCGGTGGTACCCATGGCGCGCTCCCTTGCGATCGTCGTGGTGTCGCGGGATGTGCTCAACCGATGCTGCGCGCGCAGCGGGCGCGGGAGAACTGCCCCCGTGGGAACAACCCCGGACACCGGGACGACCGTTGGCAGGACATCACCTCCCGGACTGCTCCCCACCGCCGGCGACCAGCAGCCATGCGTAATCCTCCGGCGAAGCGCCGGGGGTTCTCGCGGTGGCGCGGACCGTCTCGAACGTGCGCGCCTGCGCGAGGATCTCGGGATGGGCGGCGAAGAAGGCCTCGGCGATCTCCGGAGCCACCCGGCCGCGCGCGCCGACCCGGTAGCCGTTGGCTCTCGCCCGGTCCCGGATCCGGGTGCGGCCGAGCGCGGGCGACCGGCGGGTGACGCGGAGCGGGGTGAAGCCGGCCGCGGACATGGTCGGCACGCAACCGAAGCCGGGGTGCACAAGCGATGGGTGCCTGGAGGCCGTGCTTCCGGGCTTCATGACACGGGCATCGGCCGACGGTTCCGCCGGGAGTCTTGACGGATACAAATGAACGAATTTTTAATTCGTTCATGGGCCGGATCGCGGGCGTCACCGCCGCGGAGACGCGGGAGCGGTTGTTGCGTGCCGCCGCCGACGTCTTCGCGCGGCGCGGGTACGACGGCACGCGGGTGGCCGACATCGCGGCCGCTGCCGGGGTGAGCAACGGGGCGCTCTACGCGCACTTCGGTTCCAAGGCCGAGCTGCTGGTGGCGGCGTTGCGGGCGTATGGGCGGCCGTTGCTGGCCGGGCTGCTGGCGGCCGATCCTGAGCGGTCGATCGCGGGGTTGCTCATCGAGATCGGACGGCGGCTGCCGCGGCGGCGCGACGCCCGGGGTTACCTCATCGTCGAGGCGCTGGTCGCGGCCCGCAGGGACGAGGACGTGGCCGGGCCGATGCGCGACGACATGGGTGAGCGGGCCGGCTGGATCGCCGAGCTCGTCCGGGCCGGGCAGCGTGACGGCGAGCTCGATCAGGCGTTGTCGCCGGACGCGCTGGCCCATTTCTGCCTGTTGCTGGCGATGGGGAGCGCCCTCGTCACGCCTGATCTGCATGCGGTCGATGAGGAGGAGTGGGCTGCCCTGCTCACCCGCCTAGTCACCGCCCTGTCCCCCGGTCAGGCTCCCGGCCCCGGCCGGGCGCGGGGCGGCGGGCCGTCTCGCGAACCCGTCCCGCCTCCCGAACCCGTCCCGCCCGCCGATGCCGTACCACGCGCCGATGCTGTGCCGTCCGTTATCGCCGTACAGAGGGAAGCATGTCAGTGAAAGTCCAGATCGATCCCGAACGCTGCCAAGGACACGGCCGTTGCTACACCCTGGCTCCCGACCTGTTCGGCGAGGACGAGGAAGGCTACGGGACGGTGCCAGGCGGCGGCGTCGTGCCGGAGGGCCAGGAGCGTGCGGCCCGGCTGGCGATCTCCAACTGCCCGGAAAACGCGATCATCGTGCTCGGAGAGGCGTGAGATGACCGTCGACGACCGCTTCTCCCAGGATTTCCGCGACGCCAGGTCCGACCAGCCGCTCGGCAAGCGCAACGAGATCGTCACCGGCCCGGTCGGCGACTGGGCCAGCGACTTCTCCCATCTGGAGCCCGAGTGGGCGGCCGACCCGTACCCGATCCAGGACGAGCTGCGGCAGCGCTGCCCGATCGCGCGGACCGAGAGGTTCGGCGGCGGCTGGCTGCCGACCCGGTACGAGGACGTGGCGGGCATCGCCTACGACACCGAGCGTTTCTCCTCGCGATCGGTCATCATGAGCAACTTCCGGCCGCCGGGCGAGCTGGCGCCGATCGGGGCGTCGCCGCCCATCTCGTCCGATCCGCCGTTCCATCACGACGCGCGCCGGCTGCTGCTGGCGGCGTTCACCAAGACCGCGGTCGCCAAGCGGGAGGCGGCGACCAGGGCGCTGTGCCACGAGCTCATCGACGCGATGGCCGGCCGCGACGTCGTGGACGCCGCCCGCGACTACGCCCAGCACATCCCGATGCGGGTCATCGCCGACATGCTCGGTTTCCCGCCGGAGGACGGGCCGCGGTTCCGGGTGTTCATCGAGAACGTGCTCGAAGGCGTCAACCTGCCGCCCGAGCAGCGCACGGAACGGGTGTCGGAGCTGTTCGACTACCTGCACGAGCAGATCCGCGACCACGTCGGCCACCCGCGCGACGACCTCACGACGTACCTGATCGACGCCGAGCTGTACGGCCGCAAGCTGGATGCCGCGCACGTGGCCGGCACGATCGGGCTGCTGCTCATCGCCGGGATCGACACGACGTGGAGCGCGATCGGCGCGTCGCTGTGGCACCTGGCCAGGACGCCGGACGACCGGGAGCGGCTGGTCGCCGAGCCCGGCCTGCTGCCGACCGCGATGGAGGAGCTGCTGCGGGCGTACGCGCCGGTCACGATGGCGCGGCTGGTGAAGGAGGACATGCACTGGCGCGGCGTGGAGATGAAGGCCGACGACTGGATCCTGCTGTCGTTCCCGGCGGCCAACCGCGACCCGGCGCAGTTCGAGCGGGCGGGTGAGGTGGTCATCGACCGGGAGGTCAACCGGCACGCGGCGTTCGGCCTGGGCATCCATCGGTGCGTCGGCTCGCATCTGGCGCGGATGGAGCTGCGGGTGGCGCTGGAGGTGTGGCTGGCGCGGTTCCCGTCGTTCGGGCTGGCCGATCCGGGGGCGGTGACCTGGTCGACCGGTCAGGTGCGCGGGCCGCGGACACTGCCCCTGCGCGTCGGTCCCGCCCCAGAGACCGAGGGTCAGTAGCCGAACTCGTCGAAGCCGCAGATGTTCACCGTGAAGCTCTTGCGGACGCGTTGCGGGGTGAGGATCTCGAACACCACGCTGTGCGCGCCGTCGCGCTTCCACACGATCGTCGGCAGCAGCGGCCTGGTGGCCGCGCTGCCGGACTCCCTGCCCTGGTTCTGGCCGTTGACGATCCAGCGGTAGGTGTAGGGGCCGGTGGCCGAGACACTGGCGTAGATGTTCAGCGTGTAGTGCCAGCAGCCGCCTCTCATCTGGTCGCCCTCGTAGGTGAAGGCGAACGACCTCACCGCGCCGCCGCCGCCGGTTCTGGTCGCCGTGGGCTTGGGTGTGGCGGGTTCGGACGTGACCGGCCTGGACGTGGTCGGCGCCGGTGCCGGGGTCTTCGTGGCCGTCGTGGTCTTCGGCCGGGTGCCGGTCCTCGTCCCGCTGGGTCTGGGACGTGAGGTGCGGCGCGGCGGGGCGGCGGAGCTCCCGGTCGTGGACGCCGACGAGTCCGGGAGCACGGCCGCGGCGGTGCCCGTGGGCGACGGCCGGTCCGTGAACGGCCACCAGATCGTGGCGGCGACGACGGCCCCGGTCACGGCCAGCGCGACGCCGCCGGCGACCAGCGCGGGTGTCCCCCGGCCCGGCCGAGGCCCGGGCGGGGGCGGGGGAACAGGCTGCGGGCCCAACTGCGGGCGAAGTGGTGGAACCGGCTGCGGAACAGGCGGGGGCACTGGCGGTGGGACAGGCCGTGGGGCTGAGCCCGGTGGCTGGGCGCCGATGAGCTGGAAGAGGACGTCCTGCATCGCCGGCCGGGCCGCCGGGTCCTTGGCAAGGCAGGCGGACACGATCGCGCGCAGCGGCTCGGGCACCCCGTCGAGGCGCGGCGGCTCGTACATCACCCGGTTCAGCACCGCCGGCACCGAGTCGTTGCCGAACGGCGGCCGGCCGGTCGCCGCGAACACCATCACCGAGCCCCACGCGAACACGTCCGTGGCCGGGCCGACCGGCGCGCCGGCGAACTGCTCCGGCGCCATGTACGTCGGCGTGCCGAAGACGCTGCTGGTGTGGGTGAGCGCGGAGTCCACGGCGCGGGCGATGCCGAAGTCGATGACGCGCGGCCCGTCGCGGCCGAGCAGCACGTTGGCGGGCTTGAAGTCGCGGTGCACCACCCCGGCCCGGTGGACGGCGGCCAGCGCGGTGGCCGTGGCGACCGCCAGCCGCTGCAGGTCGGCCCCCGCGTGACGGCCGGCCTCGCTGAGCGGCGGCCCCTCGACGTACTCGGTCACGATGTACGGCCGGGCGCCCAGCGACGCGTCCAGCACCTGTGCGACGCAGAACGGCTCCACCCGGCGCAGCGCGGCGATCTCCTTGGCGAAGCGCCCGTCGCCGGTCATGCCCTCGTGCAGGACCTTGATCGCGACCCGTGTGCCGTCCGGCGCCTCGGCCAGGTGGACCACGCCCTGGCCGCCCTCCCCCAGCGGCCTGATCAGGCGGTAGGGGCCGATGAAGTCCGGCGTCACCATGTGGGCAGCGCGCAGACGTCGATGCCGATGCTCTTGCTCACCGCGGCCGGCGAGGTGACGCGCAGGGTGATCGTGTGCCGGCCGGCCTTGAGCATGTACTGGCCGGCGGTCACGAACGCCTTGTACTCGCCCTCGGGGACCCAGCTCCGGCTGCGTTCCTTCACCTGACCGTCGATCAGCCAGGCGTAGGAGACCCAGACGCCGGGCCTGCTGGACTCCACGTACGTCTGGAAGTGCACCGGCGGCATGTAGCAGCCGTCGGCGTCGGACTGGCCTGGGCCGCCGGACATCTCGATCTCCAGGATGCTCAGCCTGGCGGCGGCGACCGGCTTCCTGGTGGTGGGACGGGTGG
>NZ_JABCPZ010000288.1 GCF_013283785.1 Nonomuraea antri | reverse complement strand
CCGCCCGCCCCCGTCACCAGCACCCGCGTGCCCGGACGCAGCCCGGCGGCCTCCACCAGGCTGAGCGCCGCCGGCCCGACCTGGATCAGCGCCGCGGCCTGCCACATGCTCACCTCGCCCGGCACCTCGACCAGCGTCTCCACGCCGGCCACCGCCCGCTCGGCGTACCCGCCGCCGGACGGCAGCAGCGCGGCCACCCGGCGTCCCACCCACGACGGGTCCACCCCGTCACCGGCCGCCAGCACCCGCCCGGCCACCCCGGTGCCCGGCACGAACGGCGGCCGCAGCGGGGACCACTCGCGCCCCCACCCGGCACGCAGCTGCGCGTCGACCGACATCACGTCCGCCACCGACACCCCGATGACCACCTGGCCGGGCCCGGCGACCGGGTCGGCGACCCGCCTGACCGTGAGGACCTCGGGTCCCCCGAACCGCGTCACTTCCACAACGTTCATGCGGACAGAGTGCAAACTCAACTGGACTTGAGGTCAAGCGGAGAGGTCGTGGGCGGTCGGCTCGCGCGCCGTTGATCACTCGTTCACGATTGGCCGAACAGCTTCTGCGCCTGCTGGACGACGGTCAGCACGGTCAGCGTGCCGAAGAACGCCACCGACCAGACGAGCGCCCCCAGCCGGTACGACCTGACCTTGATCGCGTCAGGCAGCGCCCGCCGGTTGAGCACGATCAGCAGGATCGAGTACACGAACATCATCACGGCCGCGAAGCTCGCCGAGAACACCAGCAGGATCAGCGGCTGGTCGAAGCCCAGCAGCAGGATCCCGATCCCGACCAGCGTCATCGCCCAGACGGTGAGGAAGTAGACCTGGTTCACCGAGATGTTCTTGTTCCGCAGGTAGACCGTCTTGATCGTGTCGGAGGCGAGCCGCGAGGTGTAGTCGACGATGCCCATCGCCGAGGCGAACAGCGCCAGCGCCCCGATCACCCAGAACAGGATCCCGAACCACGGCCCGACCGCCGTCTGCAGCGCCTGGCCCTCCACCTGGAGGAACGCGATGCTGTTGGCCAGCCCCGGCTTCCCGAACACGGTCGAGTAGGCCAGCATCGACATCAGCGCGATGGTCAGGAACGACACCACGGCGAACGTGGAGAACTGCTCCACGTTCGCGAAGCGCCACCACCGGCGCCAGCGGGCCAGGTTCTCCTTGGTCGGCGCGAACTGGAACCCGGTCGACGCGGCCGCTTCCTCGTGCCCGGTCACCGGGCTGACCAGGCGCGGCACGTACAGGCCCATGCCGAAGCCCTTGTCGCGGATCCAGTTGCTCTGGCACAGGTTCTGGCCGCCGCCCGCGCCCGCGTACGCGATGGCACCCATCAGCACCGCGAAGCCGAGCTCGTCGGCCGGGAAGCCGGCGTCGACGGTCAGGCCCTTGCCCAGCTCGGCCCAGCTCTCGGCGGTGATCGCGAACAGGATCGCGACCACGATCAGCGTGACCACCAGGGCGATCTTCACGAAGATCACCCGTTCCAGGGCCGTGTAGATCACCGGGGCCAGCGTCAGCCCGAGCGCGATCACCACGAGCATGCCGATCGCGATCCACCTGACGCTGCCCGCGCCGGTGCCGGTCAGGTACGTGACCATGGTGGCCGACGTGGTCACCCAGCCCGGCCAGAGGTTCGAGCACAGCGTCATCAGCACGAAGACGAGTCCCCAGTGCTTCCACATCCGGCTGAACCCGGTCAGCGCGGTCTCACCCGTGGCCAGGGTGTACCGCTCGATCTCCATGTTGATGAACCACTGCGTGACGATGCCGATCAGCGCGCCCCAGATGAAGATCAGCCCGACCTGGGAGGCGATGTACGGCCAGAGGATGAACTCGCCGGACGCGAGCCCCACCCCGGCCCCGACCAGGCCGGGGCCGATGACGCGCCAGGTCGACGTGGGCGCTTCGGGCAGATCGCGTACGGTCACGGACGGTAGGACTCGCGCAGGAACGGTGGGGGTGAACTCCGCCATGCGGATCTCCTTGCTCGCTCGCCTACCCGTCACATTACAGAGATCCGAATCGCGAGTTAACCACCACGTAATCGCCCTCCGAGGTGAATCCGGCGACCCGGCCGCCGGCGCCCATCAGGCCGCCGAGCACGTCTCGTACCGCCAGCCGCCACTCGCGCGCGGCCGCAGGATCGCGCCGCCGCAGCGTCTCGATGTCCGGCGGCGTCGCCACCAGCAGGACGGGACCGGACGCCCCGGTCACGACCGGACGCCCGTCACGCGCGCCCACCGCGACCTCGCCGCCGGGCGGCGGGGCCGGGCGGGGCTCGGCCAGGCGCCAGAGCGCGAGCAGCCGGTCGGAGGCGTCGCCCTCGTTGATCGCGTCGGTCATGACGCCGTAGAAGTCCTCCAGGTACTCCGCGGGCGCCGCGCCCAGCTTGGCCAGGTTGAACCGGGCGTTCCGGCGTACCAGGGGGTCGAAGGTCCAGGTCACCTTGCTGATGCCGCGTTCCAGGCACCAGGCTCGCTGGTGCAGCTTCAGCGCGTAGCCGATGCCGCGGCCGATCGACGCGCCGGTCACGTGCGAGTGCAGCGTGTCGCCCGCGGCCAGGAACCCGACCGAGGCGCCCACCAGCGTGCCCGACTCGAACGCGCCCGCCACGTAACCGCCCGCGTGCGAGAAGGCCACCATCAGCTCCACCGTGACGGGCGGGTTGTTCGGCCCGGGGTGCCAGATGTCGTCGAAGAGCCGGAAGACCTGCTCGAACTCGTCGAACGTGTGCAGCTCGCGCACCTCGACCCCGCTCTTGGCCGCGGCCGCCCCGGCCTCGTCGCGCGCGGTGGCCCGGTCGTGGGCGCTCATCGGACCGCCTCGATCAGCGCGCGCAGCAGCGCGGTGCGCCGGGGCATCTCGGCCACGACGACGTGCTCGTGGTCGGCGTGGGCGCCGCCGCCCACCGCGCCGAGCCCGTCCAGCGTGCGGCAGCCCGCCCCGGCGCTGAAGTTGCCGTCGGACGCGCCACCCACCGACGCGGACGCCAGTGGCTCCAGCCCCAGCCCCCCGGCCAGCTCCTGGGCCAGCACGAACAGCTCGGCCGACATCTCGGTCTCCAGCGGCGGCCGGTTCGGCCCGCCGAGCAGTTCGAGCCGGGTGCCGGGGACCACCGGGGCCAGCGCGCGCATGGCGTCGTCCACCCTGGCCTGCTCGGCCACGCTGGGCACGCGCACGTCCACCCCGACCGTGGCCTGCGCGGGGACGGTGTTGAGCGTGGTGCCGCCGGACAACACGGTCGGCGTGACCGTGGTCCGGCCGGCCGCGATCCCGGTGATGGCGAGGATCTGGTGCGCCAGCTCGACGCCGGCGTTGGCGCCCTTCTCCGGCTCCAGCCCCGCGTGCGCGGCCTTGCCGTGCACGGTCAGCGTGTACTGGCTGGTGCCCTTGCGCGCGGTCTTGAGCGCGCCGCCGTCCGCGCTGGCCTCCATGACGAACGTGGCCGCCAGCCCCCGCGCGGTGTCCTGGATCAGCGCGGACGAGGTGATCGAGCCCACCTCCTCGTCACCGGTGATCAGCAGCGTGACGCCGTCGAGCGAGTCGAGCCCGGCCAGCGCGTGGAACGTCTGGACCAGGCCGGCCTTCATGTCGAACACGCCGGGGCCGCGCGCGATCCCCTCCACCACCGACCAGGGATGCGTGCGCAGCGTGCCGATCGGCCAGACCGTGTCGTGGTGGCCGAGCAGCAGCACCCGGGGCGTGCCGAACGTCCAGCGCAGGTGGGTGACGCCGTCGATCACCAGGAACTCCGGCTGGACGCCCAGGTGCCTGGCGCCCATCGCGGCCACCACCTTGGCGCTGCGCGCCACCGCCTCCAGGTCGCTGGAGAACGATTCGCACAGGACCAGCTCTTCGAGGTCGTCGATCACGCCAGCCGCTCCCCGAGGAAGCGGTGCACGTTGCCACCGATGATCTTGATTACGTCCTTCTCCTGCAGGCCGCGCGCGAGCAGGCCCTCGGTGACCATGGGCAGCCCGGACGGGCCCTCCAGGCCGGGGATCGCCGACTTCGGGTCGACGCCCCTGGTGTTGACGCCTTCGCAGCAGGGCGGGGTCAGGTCGTCCATGACCTCGCGGATGAAGTCGGGGCCGAGCCCGACGTGGTCGATGCCGGCCACGTCCGCGACGTGCTCGATGTGGTCGAGCAGGCGATCGAGGTGCACGTCCTCCTGGCGGTCGGTGAGGAAGGGGGCGAAGAAGTTCACGCAGACCACGCCGCCGTTCGCGGCCACCGCGCGGAGCTGGTCGTCGGTGAGGTTGCGGTGGTGGTCGCGCAGCGCGCGGGCCGAGGAGTGGGTGGCCATCACCGGCTTGGTGGCCAGCTCCAGCACGTGGGCCACGCCGGACGCGCCCAGGTGCGAGATGTCGAAGACGATGCCCAGCCGTTCCATCTCGCCCAACGCCTCGACGCCGTGCGAGGTCAGGCCGCTGCCCGTGGCGTCCTCGCCGCTGCCGTCGGCCAGTGGGGTGCGGCCCCAGTGCGCGATCGAGGCCACCCGCACGCCCAGCCGGTGCACGGTGGAGATCAGCTCCACGCTGGCGTCCAGGCCTGGCATGCTCTCCAGGGCGATCAGCAGCGCGATCTTGCCGGCGTCGATGGCCCGGTCGATGTCGGCGGCGTCCAGGCAGATCGCGACGTGGTCCGGGTTGCCCTCGGCGAGCACGTGCGCGCACTCGATCATCCGCAGCGTCTGACGCAGCGCGCCTTCCGGACGGTAGCCGTCGTCGATGAAGACCGGCAGCACCTGCAGGTTCACCCCGCCGGCCCGCAACTGGGGCAGCCAGCGCTCGCGGAAGAACCCGGCCCACTGGGCGGGTGGCCGCGCCGAGACGGCCATGAGCAGGTCGTTGTGGGTGTCGGCCACCACGGCACGTTCGTGCAGAGACATCGTCATGCGATGGACGCTACCGTCAGCGTGCCTCGCTAGGACATGACCGATGCTCCGATTCCGGGGCCGCGTCTCCGTCGCGGCGGACGAAGACGCCGCGCCTGATCACCGGGCCCGTTCACTGGGAGGTGACGGACCTGTAAGCGGGCAGCGGCGGGCGGGACGTCAGCCTGCGGTACAACGTCGTGGGGCCCGGCCAGTTGTTCGTGACGCGCCCGGAGGCCGTCTTGTACCAGCTCTGGCAGCCGTTGCCCCAGACCATCCGCTCCATCGCGGCGTCGAGCCGCCCGCGCCAGGCCGCCATCACCTCTGGACGCACCTCCATCGGCCCGGTGCGCGACAGATGCGGCAGGCACGCCATGATGTGGTTCACCTGGCACTCGATCATGAAGACGATCGAGTTGTGCCCCAGGTTCGTGTTCGGCCCGTACAGCAGGAACAGGTTCGGGAAGTTCACCACCGAGATGCCCAGGTACGCCTCGGCCCCGTCGCGCCACTGCTCCTGGAGCGAGCGCCCGCCGAGTCCGGTGACCTCGATCGGGGTGAGGAACTCGGTGGTCTTGAACCCGGTCGCGTAGACGATCGTGTCCGCCGCGCGCAGGCCCTCGGTGGTCTCGACGCCCGCGGCCGTGATCCGGGCGATCTTGTCGGTGACCACGTCGACGTTCGGCCTGGTCAGAGCCGGATAGAAGGAGCTGTCGATGACCACCCGCTTGCAGCCCGGCGGGTAGTCGGGGGTGAGCTTGGCGCGCAGTTCCGCGTCGGGGACCTGCTCGCGCAGATGCCCCAGCGCCCGCTTCTCCAGCAGCCCCGAGCTCCAGCCCCGGGCGAGCGCCGGGTAGAGGGTGCCCTCGGCGTAGCGGTAGATCCATTCGCGGTAGGCCCGCTGCAGCCCGGGGACGAAGTGGAAGGCGAGCCTGGCCAGCGGGCCGAAGGTGGCGTCCGGCTTGGGGATGACCCAGTTGGGGGTGCGCTGGAAGACGTCCAGGTGGGCGGCGCGCTCGGCGACGCGCGGGATGAACTGGGCGGCCGACGAGCCGTTGCCGATCACGGCCACGCGGCGGCCGGTCAGGTCGTGCTCGTGGTTCCAGCGGGCGGAGTGGAAGGAGACGCCGGCGAACTCCGTCATTCCCGGGATGTCGGGCAGGCGGGGCTGGTTGAGCTGGCCCACGCTCATGACGACGACGTCGAACGTCTCCGGGGTGTCGCGGCCCGCGGTGGTGAGGTGCCAGGTGGTGCCGTCGAAGGCGGCTCGGCGGACTTCGCTGCCGAACCGGATTTTTCGCCTGACGTCGTATTTGTCGGCGCAGTGCGTCAAGTATCCGAGAATTTCAGGCTGTTCCGGGTAGCGGCGAGTCCAGCTGGAGTACTTCTCGAACGAGTACGAATACAGATGGGAGGGAATGTCGCAGCCCGCGCCGGGATAGCTGTTGTCGCGCCAGGTGCCGCCGAGGTCGTCCGCCTTCTCGAAGACCGTGTACGACCTGATCCCCGCCCGTTCGAGCTGGATCGCCATGCACAGTCCGCCGAACCCCGCGCCGATGATCGCGACCCTGAGAGCCATGCCGTCCTCCGCCGTGTCAGGATTCACTTACAGTACGCCGAACCCCGTTCCATCGACACCCCTCGCCGCGCCCACCGGGACCGGCCGGAAGGCCGATAGTCTGCGCACGTGGCTGCAGTGACGCTAGTGGACGTGATCGAGAAGCTCGAGGCGGCCTACCCGCCCGCCCGGGCGGAATCCTGGGACGCGGTGGGCCTGGTCTGCGGAGATCCCGCCCAGCCGGTGCGGCGAGTGCTGTTCGCCGTCGATCCGGTGGCGGCGGTGGCGGACGAGGCGCTGGAGTGGGGCGCCGACCTGATCGTCACCCATCACCCGCTCTACCTGCGCGGCACCACCACGGTCGCCGCGACCACGCCCAAGGGCAGGCTGATCCACCGGCTGATCAAGAACGACGTCGCGCTCTACACCGCGCACACCAACGCCGACGTCGCCAACCCCGGCGTGTCCGACGCCCTGGCCCGTACCGTCGGCCTGGCCGGCGACCTGGTGCCGCTGCGGCCGTTCCCCGACGACCCCTGGCGCGGGCTCGGCCGCGTCGGCGAGCTGCCGGAGCCGTCCACGCTGGGCGAGTTCGCCGCGCTGGCCGCCCAGCGCCTGCCGCGCACCTCGTGGGGCATCCGCGTCGCCGGCGACCTGGCGCGCCCGGTCCGGCGGGTGGCGGTGAGCGGGGGAGCGGGCGACTCCCTGCTCGGCGCGGCCCGCGCGGCCGACGTCGACGTGTTCCTCACCGCCGACCTGCGCCACCACCCGGCCAGCGAGTTCGTCGAGACGGGCGGGCCCGCGCTGATCGACGCCGCCCACTGGGCCACCGAGTGGCCCTGGCTCGACAGCGCGGCGTCCATCCTGGCCGCCAGTGGCGTTAACGTTGAGACGCGCGTCTCCGCCACGGTCACCGATGCTTGGACAAGAGGATATTGATCATGAAAGCAGCCCCTGAGGCCCAGAAGCGACTGCTCGACCTGGCAGAGCTCGACTCCGTGGTCGACCGGCTGGCCCACCGCCGCCGCACCCTGCCCGAGCTGGCCCAGATCGAGGAGCACGCCAGGCAGTACGCCAGGCTCGCCACGCAGGTGATCGAGGCCGAGACCGAGGCCGGCGACCTGGCCCGCGAGCAGACCAAGGCGGAGAACGACGTCGACACCGTGCGCACCCGCGCCGAGCGTGACCAGAAGCGCCTCGACTCCGGCGCGGTGACCTCGCCCCGCGACCTGGCCGGCCTGCAGTCCGAGATCACCTCGCTGCACAAGCGGCAGGGCGACCTGGAAGAGGTGGTCCTGGAGATCATGGAGCGCCGCGAGGCCGCCGACACCAAGGTCAGCGACCTCAGGGCCCAGCGCGACGAGGTGGGCACCGCCCGCGACACCGCCCAGGACCGGCGCGACGCCGCCTTCGCCGAGATCGACAAGGAGGCGGGCGAGGTGCGTGGCCGGCGCACCGCCGTCGCCGGCGAGATCCCCGCCGACCTGCTCGCCCTGTACGAGAAGCTCAAGGACCAGTACACCGTGGGCGCCGCCATGCTGCACGGCGGCCGGTGCCAGGGCTGCAAGGTGGCCCTGTCCATCGCCGAGATGAACCGCATCAAGGCCGCGCCGCACGACGAGGTCCTGCGCTGCGACGAGTGCCGCCGCATCCTCGTCCGCACCGCAGAGTCGGGCCTGTGACCTCGTACGTCATCGAGGCCGACGGCGGCTCGCGCGGCAACCCGGGCCCGGCCGGCTACGGCACGGTGGTCATGGACGCCGCCGACGGCCAGGTGCTCGCCGAGGTGGCCGAGGCCATCGGTGTCACCACCAACAACGTGGCCGAGTACCGCGGCCTGATCGCCGGACTGAAGTCCGTGCTGGAACTGGCCGGCGAGGGCGTCCCCGTCGCGGTCAGGATGGACTCCAAGCTGGTCATCGAGCAGATGGCCGGCCGCTGGAAGATCAAGAACGAGGGGCTGCGCCCGCTCGCGCTCGAAGCCCAGGCCCTGGCCAGGCGGCTGCGCGTGACGGAGTGGACGTGGATCCCGCGCGAGCGCAACAAACACGCCGACCGGCTGGCCAACGAGGCCATGGACGCCGCCGCCAAGGGCCTGACCTGGAAGGCCGGCGGCTCGGCCGCGGAACCGGGCGCACCTGGCGTCTCCGCGCGGGTCCCCACGGCCTCGACGTCACTCGCCTCACCCGAACAGACCGACCTCCTGGACATCGCCGGCGTCACCACCGGGACCGGGGACGTCTCCGCCCCGGCCGCCGCGGTGGCCGCCGCCCAGCAGCGCGGCACGGGCGCGGGCACCGGCTGGGCCGCGCCCACCCGGGTGGCCACGTCCCTGCTGCTGCTCAGGCACGGCGAGACCCCGCTGTCGGTGGAACGCAGGTTCTCCGGCACGGGCGACCCCGAACTGACCGCCAACGGCCTGGCCCAGGCGTCGGCGGCGGCCGAGCGGCTGTCGCGCGAGCCGTACCGTCCCGACGTGATCGTCAGCTCGCCGCTCAGGCGCGCCCTGCGGACCGCCGAGATCGTCGCCCAGCGCGCCGGCCTCTCCGTCGAGGTGGACGACGACCTCAGGGAAGCCGACTTCGGTGCCTGGGAGGGCCACACGTTCACCGAGGTCCAGCGCCAGTGGCCGGACGAACTGACCGCCTGGCTGGCCGGCCCCGACGCCGCACCGCCCGGCGGCGAGAGCTTCACCACGGCGGCGCACCGCGTCAAGGCCGCGGGGGAACGCCTGGTGGAGCGGTACGAGGGCAAGACCGTCCTGGCCGTCTCGCACGTGACGCCCATCAAGCTGCTGCTCAGATTCGCGCTGCTGGCGCCGCCGGAGTCGCTCTACCGGATGCACCTGGACCTGGCCTGCCTGTCGCTCATCGAGCACTACGCGGACGGCCCGGCCGTGGTGAAGTCGTTCAACGACACCTCACACCTGCGCTGACCCCCCGAACGGTGGCCTGCGGTCGTGCCGGATGCCGCCAGAACACCCGGCACGACCGCGCATGCCACCACCCCCCTCAGGTGGTGACGAGATCCATTTCAGCCGATGGATCTTGTCGTCGAGTTGGGAATGGCTTGAGGTTTGATAATCTTGCGCAAGACGAGTCGGCCGGGCGACCGCGTCGGGCCTCCGGGCCCGCCGAGGAAGGTCCGGGCTCCACAGGGCAGGGTGGTCGGTAACGCCGACCCGGGGTGACCCGCGGGACAGTGCCACAGAAAACAAACCGCCTCCCGGCGTGCCGGGAGGTAAGGGTGAAACGGTGGTGTAAGAGACCACCAGCGCCCACGGCGACGTGGGCGGCTAGGTAAACCCCACCCGGAGCAAGGTCAAGAAGGAACGCCCTCCGGGGCGTTCCGCGCGCGACGTTCGAGGGCTGCCCGCCCGAGCCGCGCGGGTAGACCGCTTGAGGCCGCCGGCAACGGCGGCCCTAGATGGATGGTCGCCCCTTCGCCCGCGAAGGACAGAACCCGGCCTACAGGCCGACTCGTCTCTCTCCGCCCCTGTGACCAGGGGCGGAGCAGTGGTCAAGATTGCCTGTTCCGTCTCTGTTCCGGAAGCTTCGGAAGCAGAAGCGCGTCAATGGCCCCGCGTCCGAGATCGTCTTGGTCCGGGAAGAGGTGGCCGTAGGTGTCCATCGTCTCGGCGATGGTGGCGTGGCCCAGACGAGTCTGGATCACCTTCGGGTTGAGGTTCGCCTTGATCAGTCCGGAGGCGTAGAAGTGCCGCAGATCGTGGAACCGGGTGCCCTTGGGGAGGCCGGCCTTTGCCACGGCCTCACGCCAGCATTCGTTGAACGACTTTCGCTGAGCGACACGACGGCACCTGTTGGTAATGAGCACCCCCTCCGGACCAGGTGAGTAGTGCGTCTGGTGCTCCTGGATCTGGGCGAGGACGAGGTCATCGATGGGCAACGTGCGACGCGACGCCTTGGTCTTGAGCTCGACCAATTCGCCTTTCTGTGCTTGACGATGAACCTGGACGCGCTTGGCTTCCGGCTGGACCTTCGAGACCGTCAGTCCGAGGGCCTCGCCCAGCCGGAGACCGAGCCCAAAGCCGAGCCACACGGCCAGTTTGTAGCGAGGGGTCATGACGTTGGCGAGGGCCAGGACAGCCTCTACCGGCAAGGGCTCAACCACGCGGGCCGCAATGCGCGGCAGGGGGACGCGCGAGCACGGGTTGCTGGGGATGTCGCCGTCATCGACAGCGGCTTGCAAGACGAGACGCAGGACCGCGAACACGGTGTGCACCGTCGTCGGGGCCAAGGTCTTGTTGAGTCGCGCGACGACGGCTTTCATGTCGGCCCTGGTGAGGCTGCCGATTCGCCTTTCGCCCAAGGCCGGGATCAGATGCGCATTCAGGTGGACGGTGTAGGTGTCGAGGCTATTAGCCCTCAAGTGCACCTGTGATGGCAGCCACTTGTTCTGGGCGTACTCACGAAACAGGAGCTTGCCCCTACGTTCGTCGACGTAGACGCCACGGAGTCGGTCAGCCTCCTTGGTCGTCCCGTGATTTTGTGCCTGGGCTTTGGTCGTAAAGGCTTTCGTCTCCTCCTTGCCGTCTGGCCCGATCCAGATGGCGAGCCAGCGCTTGGCCTCTTTGCTGCCGCCGTTGTCGGGATGCCGCTTCGTCTTCTGCCGGTGCTTTTGATCATCCGATCCCGTGACAGTCCGAAACCAGAGATCACGGACGCGAGCCATCAGGCCGCATCTCGCTGCTGACGGAACCAGCCGAGGACGTCCTCCTCCAGATAGCGGAGGTGACGACCGACGCGGGCCGCCTTCGGGCCGATTCCTCGATGCCGCCACTGGTACAGGGTGGCAACGGGCACGCCGAGGAAAGTCGAGACGTCTTCGGCGCTCCAGGTTCGCTGGATGGCAGGGTTCATTGCGGTGGTGCTCCGTTCGCAGTCTGAGGTTGATCAGGCGGCGAGCGGTGTGGACGAACTGCATGCCTGTTGGTGGGCGAGTTCTTCGCGTCCTGCTCGGGTGCGTTCGCGGGCTTGGGCCGCTGCCGTGTTGGCGAGGAGTTGGTCACCGGTGGTGTGCCAGCCGGTGCCTGCGTAGGTGAGGAAGCCGATGACGAGGGTGGTTTCCCCGGTTTTGGTGTCAAGGTCGTGTTGACGCTGAAATGGCGTCGCGCTGGGGTGTCCCTCTGCCCTTGGGGGGTCGGTGTTGAGGGCGTGTGCGCGCTTGTAGGCGGCTCGTTCTTCGCGGATGGAGCCGAAGGTGATCGAGTAGCGGCGGGCTTTGGTGAGGAAGTGTCCGCCGAAGCCGAGCATGTGGGCCCACCTGCGCAGTCCGGCCCAGTCAGGAGTCTGCCCGAGTTTCCAGGCGGCTGCGATGAGCCGTTCGGGGTGGGTGCCGGTGGGGTTGGCGTACAGGCCGATGGTGTCGGCGGTGAGCCGCCGGGAGGTGTGGCCGGTGGCTTCGGTGCCTTTGGTGGAGTACTTGGCGAGGTAGGCGGCGACGGCTTGGTCGTCGAGGGCGTCGCCGGAGGCTGAGAGGGTGATGGGCCGGATCTCGTGCTGGCTGCCCCAGGTGATGTGCCAGCCGCCGGGCTGGTCGGGATGGGATGGGGTGGTGCAGGCGATGGTGGTGGCGGCGAGGGTGACGGCGGCGGTGATGTCGTCGGTGGTGATGCCGGCTGGGGGTGGGGTGATGGCGTCGGGCTGGGCGGGGTCGATGCCGTCAAGGCGGAGCAGGATGTGGAAGTGGACGGCGCCGCGTGCTTGGTATTCGGCGGCTTTGCCGTGGGAGAGCCGGACTCGGGGCAGGCCGCGTTGGCGGGCGAGCTGGTTGAGATGTCGTTCGGCGTGTTGCTTGGTGCGGCGCCAGAGTTCTCCGGCGTGGTGGTTCCACACGACGTGGTGGTCGTGGTCGTAGCAGTCGGGGCATAGGGGCCGGCCGAGCTGCTGATCGCTGGGGGTGTGGCGCTGCCAGCAGGCCAGCGGGGTTCCGTGCGGGCAGGTCGGGTTGTCGCGGCGGGCGTGGCAGGGGGAGGGCCGGCAGGTGC
>NZ_JABCPZ010000287.1 GCF_013283785.1 Nonomuraea antri | reverse complement strand
GGGTGGTTTGTTACGCATCCATTTCGTTACTGATCGATTCTCGTTCTCACTCTAGACAAACGATCGGATGTGAGCGAATGATGCTGTCTCGATCGGTAATCGATCGGACCGGGATGAGGAGCAACAGATGGGACGCAAGAGCGCCGGCATTGCCGGACTGCTGGCCGGTATGAGCCTGCTCGCCGCGTGCGGCAGCGGCGGTGACTCGGCGCAGCCTGCCGGTGAGGCGGGCCAGCCCACCCAGGTGACGTTCTGGGGCTGGGCCAAGGGCACGCAGCAGGTCGTGGACGCCTTCAACAAGTCGCACAAGGACGTCCAGATCAAGTACGAGGAGATCCCCTCGGGCAACGCGGGCGGCTACGCGAAGTTCTCCAACGCCGTCAAGGCCGGCAACGCGCCCGACGTGATGTCCGTGGAGTACCCGCAGCTGCCCGACTTCGTGAACCAGGGCGCGCTGCAGGACATCTCGGCCGAGGTGGCCGACGTCAAGGCCAAGTACCCGGCCAGCGTGTTCAGCCTGGTCGAGCTGGGCGGCAAGGCGTGGGCCGTGCCGATGGACGCCGCGCCGCAGGTGTTCTTCTACCGCAAGGACCTGTTCGAGAAGAACAAGATCGAGGTCCCGAAGACCTGGGACGACTTCAAGGCCGCCGCCGAGAAGGTGAAGAAGGCCGACGACAAGGCCCGGATCGCCACGTTCTTCCCCGACGACCCGAGCGTCATCGCCGCGCTGTCCTGGCAGGCCGGCGGCAAGTGGTTCGGCACCGAGGGCGACGCCTGGAAGGTGGCGATCAACGACGAGCCCACCAAGAAGGTCGCCGACTACTGGCAGGGCCTGGTCAAGGACGACCTGGTGAAGGTCCAGCCGTCCTTCAGCCAGGAGTGGAACGCCGCCTTCGAGGACGACACCCTCTGGGGCTACGTCGGCGCCAACTGGGGCGCGGGCGTCATGAAGGGCAACCACGCCGGCCAGTCCGGCAAGTGGGCCATCGCGCCGATCCCGAACTGGGGCACCCCGGCCAGCGGCATGCTCGGCGGCACCACGTTCGGCGTGAGCAAGAACGCCAAGAACACCAAGGCGGCCGTCGAGGTCATCAAGTGGCTGACCGGCTCGGAGGAGGCGTGGACCGCGCGTCTGTCGTCCGGCACCTCCAGCGGCTTCCCGGCCATCGCCGACCTCGTCCCGGTCGCGGCCAAGAGCTTCGACGCCTCCTTCTACGGCGGCCAGGACATCTACGCCCTGTTCAGCGAGTCGTACCAGACGATCCAGCCCGGCTGGACGTGGGGCCCGAGCATGGTGCAGACGCTGACGTCCTTCAAGGACGCGCTCGGCAAGGTCAGCACCGGTGAGACCACGATCCCGGCGGTGCTCGACACCGTTCAGACGGCCACGGTCGACGAGATCAAGGGCCGCGGCCTGAACGTCGCCCAGCAGTAATCCCGGGTGCCCGGGGCGCGGCAACCTCCCTCAAACGGCAGCAAGCGGCAGCAAGCCGCAGCAAGCGGCCACGCCGAAGCGCCGCACCCCGGCACGTACGCACACGCAACACCCCAGATCGAAAGGCGGAGATGGCCATCAGTCCGGAAAGGCGGGCGCGGGACAGCGGTGAGACGTGGCGCAGGCGGGGTGCGATCCTGCTGTTCGTCGGCCCGTTCTTCGCGTTGTTCGCGGCGGTCATCGTGGCGCCGCTGGCATACGCCGTCTATCTCAGCCTGTTCAGCGAGAAGTCGTCGGGCCTCGGCTTCGGCGGCGCCGAGACGGTGTTCGTCGGCCTCGGCAACTACCTCGACACCCTGAAGGACCAGGCGTTCACCGACGGCTTCCTGGTGATCCTCGGGTACTGCGTGTTCTACATCCCGCTGATGATCGGCGGCGCGCTCGCGCTGGCGCTGCTGCTGGACTCGGGGCTGGCCAGGTTCGGCAAGTTCTTCCAGGCGGCGCTGTTCATGCCGCACATCGTGCCGGGCGTCATCGCCGGCCTCATCTGGCTCTACCTCTACCTGCCCGGCATCAGCCCGATCGTGGACCTGCTCGGCGACGTCAACTTCCTGGGCGGCGACAACGTGCTCGGCGCGGTGGTCAACATCGCGCTGTGGGAGTGGGTCGGCTACAACATGATCATCTACTTCGCGGCGCTGCAGGCCATCCCGGCCGAGGTCGTGGAGGCCGCCAGGATGGACGGCGCGGGCCCGGTCAGGATCGCCTGGAGCGTCAAGCTCCCGATGATCCGCGCCGCGGTCGTCACCACGGTGCTGTTCACGATCATCGGCTCGCTGCAGCTGTTCACCGAGCCGACCGTGCTGGACAACGTCAGCGACGGCATCGTCAGCACCTGGACCCCGAACATGTACGCCTACAACCAGGCGTTCGGCAACAACGACATCGGCCAGGCCGGCGCCGCGTCGATCATCCTCGCGCTGCTCGCCGCCGTGTTGTCCTACGTCGTCACGAAGTGGGGGAACCGGCGATGAAGTGGATGTCCCGGGCCACCGTCAACACCCTGTTGATCATCTCGGCCCTCTACACGCTGCTGCCGCTGACCTGGCTGCTGTTCGCCTCGACCAAGTCGCTGTCCGACCTGTACTCGACCTCCGGGTTCGCGTTCGGCGAGTTCAACCTGTTCGCCAACATCGAGGCGGTCGCCCAGGAGAACGACGGCGTCTTCTTCCGCTGGTACCTCAACAGCGTCCTGTACGCGGGCGTCGGCGCGGCGGTGAGCTCGCTCATCACGGTGGCCTGCGGCTACGCCTTCGACAAGTACCAGTGGCTGGGCAAGGAGAAGCTGTTCGGCGTCGTGCTGCTCGGCGTGCTCGTGCCCACCACGGCCACCGCCGTGCCGCTCTACCTGCTGGCCTCCAAGATCGGGCTGGTGAACACGTTCTGGTCGGTGTTCATCCCGGTCCTGGTGCACCCGTTCGGCGTCTACCTGGCCCGCGTGTTGTCGTCCGGGTACGTGCCCGGCGAGGTGCTGGAGGCGGCCAGGTCCGACGGGGCGGGCGAGATCCGCACGTTCGTGTCGGTGGCGATGCCCATGCTGCTGCCCGCGTACGTGACGATCTTCCTGTTCCAGTTCACCGCCATCTGGAACAACTTCTTCCTGCCGCTGGTGATGCTCAACGACCAGAGGCTCTACCCGCTCAGCCTCGGCCTGTTCAGCTGGGAGAAGCAGGGCAACGCCTTCCCCGAGTTCCACAGCCTGGTGATCACCGGGTCGCTGCTTTCGGTCGTGCCGTTGCTGCTGGTGTTCCTGTTCCTGCAGCGCTTCTGGAAGGCCGGCCTGACGGCGGGCAGCGTCAAGTGATCGACAACTCGGGGGAGAACATGAGAAGGCCAGCGACCGTCGTCGCCATGAGCGCGGACGTCGCCGAGCGCATCGTCCAGGGGCCGGTGCGCGCCCGCCTGGCCCGCGTCGCCGACGTCCACCAGATCGTCGACGACTTCGCGCACGCCGACCTTTCGCAGACCGAGGTGCTGTTCACCTCGTGGGGCTGCCCGCCGGTCACCGCCGAGGTGCTGGCCAGGGCGCCCAGGCTGCGTGCCATCGTGCACGCGGCGGGATCGGTCAAGCACCACGTCACCGACGCCGTCTGGCAGCGCGGCATCGCGGTGTCGTCGGCGGCCTCGGCCAACGCCGAGCCGGTGGCCGAGTTCACGCTGGCCGCGATCCTGTTCGCCAACAAGCGGGTGTTCGACATCGCCCGCGCCTACCGCGACCTGCGCGCCAACGCCGACTGGGACGCCCGCTACCCCGGCTTCGGCAACTACCGCCGCACGATCGGCGTTGTCGGCGCGTCCAGGATCGGGCGGCGGGTGATCGAGCTGCTGCGCCCGTTCGACTTCGAGGTGCTGGTCAGCGACCCGTACCTGCACGAGGACCTGGGCGCGCGCAAGGTCGACCTGGACGAGCTGGTGGCCGCGTCCGACGTGGTCAGCCTGCACGCGCCCGACCTGCCCGAGACCAGGCACATGATCGACGCCAGGCGGCTGGCGGCCATGCGCGACGGCGCCACCCTGATCAACACCGCCCGCGCGGCGCTGATCGACCAGGACGCGCTGACCGCGGAACTGCTCACCGGCCGGCTGTTCGCGGTGCTCGACCACACCGAGCCGGAGTTCCTGCCCACCCACTCACCCCTGTACGAGCTGCCCAACGTGCTCGTCACCCCGCACATCGCCGGCTCACTGGGCGGCGAGCTGGCCCGCATGGCCGATCTCGCCCTCGACGAGCTGTCCAGGTACGCGCGCGGGCTGCCGTTCGCGCACGGAATCGAACCCACCACGCTGTCCCGCTCTGCCTGACATCCCCCGATCAGGAGGCAGCCTTGGCCCGCCGATCCCTGCTCTTATCCCTGGTGACGGCGTGCGCGATCACGCTGGTCGCGCCGCCCGCCGTGGCGGAACCGCCCCCAACTCCTGCGGCGGAGGCGGCCGACGCCTTCGCCGTCCCGCTGCAACTCTGGCGCGAGCTGGCCACCGGCGGCGCCGGCACCGCTGACCCGGCCTTCGCCGACGCCCTGGCCAGGCTGGACGCCACCGCGGACGCGAACCTGGCGACCCTGGCCCAGGGCCGCTGGCCCGACCTGAACGGCGCCGACGGCAACACCATGTCGGCCATCGGCGTCCGGCTGAGGTCGATCGCGCTCGCCTACGCCACCGCCGGGTCCAGGCGGCACGGCGACGCCGCCACCGCCGCGGCCGTCGTCGAGGGGCTGCGCTGGACGTACGACAACCGCTACCGTCCGGGCAAGCCCGAGCTGGGCAACTGGTACGGCTGGGAGATCGGCGGCCCGAGCAACCTGCTCGACACGCTCATGCTGCTCGGCGACGCCGCGCCCGCCCAGCTCAGAGCCGATCTGCTCGGCGCGGTCGCGCACTTCGTGCCCGACCCGGCCAGGCGCAAGGTCTCGGGCGTCCCCGAGGTCGGCGCCAACCTGGTGGACAAGGTCTCCATCACGGTACGGCGCGGCCTCCTCGCCAGGGACGCCGCCGTGATCGCCCTGGGCCGCGACAAGCTCACCCCGGTCTTCGCCACCACGGTCAGCGGCGACGGCTGGTACCCCGACGGCTCGCTGATCCAGCACTTCTACTTCGCCTACACAGGCGGCTACGGAAACGCCCTGCTCGGCGGCGTGGCCCTGGTCTTCGCGCTGCTGGCCGACACGCCCTGGCGGATCAGCGACCCGGCCGCGGTCCGCTGGATCTTCGACGGGTTCGAGCCGGTGATGTTCCGTGGCCAGATGTTCGCCAACGTGCGCGGCCGGCGCATCGCCGTGCACGACGACACCGACCGCTCGGTCTCGCGCGCCGTCCTCACCTCGATGACGATCCTGGCCGAGGCGGCCGCACCGGCGGACCGGCAGCGCATCGCCGCCCTGGTCGCCGAGCACACCCGCACCGCGCACTTCGCCCAGCACGCCACCGTGACCCAGCTCGCCCTGGTCAAGCGGCTCACCACCGGCGTCACGCCGCGCGGCGACCTGACGCTCACCAAGGTGTTCGCCGGCATGGACCGGTTCGTGCACCACCGTCCCGGCTACGCGTTCACCGTGGCGGCGCGCAGTAACCGGGTCGGCGCGTACGAGGCGGGCAACGGGGAGAACCTCAAGGGCTGGTACACCGGCGACGGCATGACCATGATCTACGGCGACTACGGCGACGGATACTGGCCGACCGTCGACCCGTACCGGCTGCCGGGCGTCACGAACGCCACCGAGCAGAGCTACCCGCGCACCGCCAGGGACACCAACTGGTACGGCTACCGCCAGAGCGACCCGCACACCGGCGGCGTGGCGCTGGGTGATCTCGCCGCGTTCGGGATGCGGCTGCAGGCCGAGACCGACTACCACAGCAAGCGGCCCATCGACCTGACCGCGCGCAAGTCCTGGTTCACCGTCGGCGACACGATCGTGGCCCTGGGCGCCGACATCACCGCCTCGAACGTGGCCGCCCAGACCACGGTCGAGAACCGGATGAACCCGGGCCGCGTCACCGTGGACGGCGGCCGGTGGGCCGACCTGTCCGGCGCCCGGTGGATGCACGTCGAGGGCGTCGGCGGCTACCTGTTCCCGCAGGGCGGGGCGTTGCGGGCCGCGCGCGAGAGCCGTACCGGGAAATGGACGGACATCAGCCCGTCCAACCCGGCGGAGCTCACCCGCGACTACGCCACCGTCTGGTTCGACCACGGGCAGAACCCCGCGCAGGCCGGCTACGCCTACTACCTGCTGCCGGGCAAGAGCGCCGAGCAGACCGCCGCCGCGGCGGCGCGGCCCGGCGTGCGCGTCGGCGACAACACCGCGCAGGTCCAGTCCGTGATCGCGGAGAACGGCGTCAACACGCGGCTGGCGGCCACGTTCTGGTCCTGCGCCACCACCCAGGGCACGGTCCGCGCCTACGGCCCGGCCGCGGTGACGATGAAGCAGGAGGGCACGACGCTCGACCTGGCCGTCTCCGACCCGACCTGGCGTCAGGGCCGGATGTTGTTCGAGGTGGCCCGCGAGGGCCGCGAGGTGCTGGCCGCGGACCCGCGCGTCACCGTGCTGTCCACCGCGCCGACGATCAGGTTCACCGTCGACTCCGCCGGCGCGCTCGGCGCGGGCGTCACGCTCAAGGTGAAGGTCAAGCCGACCGCCCGCCCGACGCTGACCGGCCAGGACTGCGCGGGCGCCAAGCACCAGGCCACCGCCGACGCCTACGTGCGCGGCGGCACGTACGCCACCCGCTCGTTCGACGGCCAGGGCCTGGTGGTCAAGCAGGTCCCGGCCGACGCGAGCTACACCAGGCAGAGCTTCCTGCGCTTCGACCGGCCGGCCGGACCCGTCGCGCTGGCCAGGCTCTGGCTCAACGGCGCCATCGCCGACGCCGACGGCGACACCACCACGCTCACCCTCTACGAGGTGCCCGACCAGACCTGGGACGAGTCCACGCTCACCTGGAACACCAAGCCGCCGCTCGGCCAGGTCATCGGCACCGTGACGGTCACCGGCAAGACCCCCGCCTGGTACTCCGTCGATCTCACCGCGCACCTGCGGGCCGGCGGCGGGACGTCCTTCGCGCTGTTCAACGGCACGAAGACGCTCGCCGTCCAGTTCCACGACCGGGAGAACCCCGCGAACGGCCCCTACCTGCAGGTGTACTGAACCCCCGAGAGAGGAAACATGCGCCTTTACCGACGCCTGGCCGCGCTCGCGGCCACGGCCGTGGCGACGACCGGTCTCGTCGCCTTCCCCGCTGAAGCCGCTCCGGCCAGGAACTTCTTCGTCGACTGCCAGGCCGCCGACGGCGGTTCAGGACGCACCGCGGCCGAACCGCTGAACAGCCTGGCCGCCGTCAACGCCATCGCGCTCCGCCCCAAGGACAAGATCAAGTTCCGGGCCGGCACGGTCTGCGCCGGACGTCTGGAGCCGGTCGGCTCCGGCTCGGCCGAGCACCCGGTCGTCTTCACCTCCTACGGCGAGGGGCCCAAGCCGATCATCCAGGGCGACGGCGGCGAGTGGGCCGTGCACCTGGTCGACAACAGCCACCTGACCATGGAGAAGCTGCACATCACCAACCCGGCCGCGACCACGGCCAAGCGGACCGGCATCCAGTACAACTCGACCACCCTGGCGCCCAAGGCCGGGCTGGTGCTGCGCGAGCTGGAGATCTCGGACGTCGCCGGCTGGGGCAACAAGACCGGGGCGAACGGCTCCTGGTTCTCCTACTCGGCGGGCATCAGCATCCAGGCGCTGCCCGAGGGCAAGGTCGGCTACATCGACGGCGTCACGATCACCGACAACTACGTCCACGACACGGGCGGCGGCGGCATCAAGATCAGCCGCAAGGGCACCGACTACCACAAGAACGTCTACATCGCCCGCAACACCATCCGCGCGGTCGGCGGCGACGGCATCGTGGTGCACGCCTCGGACAAGCCGCTCATCGAGCACAACCTCTTCGACGAGGGCGGCGCGGGCAAGTACCCGTACGTCGACGGCAACTTCGCCGGCATGTGGCCGATCAACTCCGTCGACCCGGTCTTCCAGTACAACGAGGTGACCAGGCAGCGGCCCACCATCTTCGACTCCACCGCCTGGGACTGCGACGGCGGCATCAAGGGCACCTGCGTCTACCAGTACAACTACTCCCACGACAACGCGGGCGGGTTCTACCTGGGCTGCCAGAGCTGCACCGAGTTCCCCAACTACAAGGCCACCGCGATCCTGCGGTTCAACATCGCCCAGGACGACTGCCGCATCGCCGGCAACGCCTCCGGCGACAACAAGAGCCCGCTGTGGCTGTACAACAACACGTTCTTCTGCGCCAGCGAGAAGCTGAACATCGCGGTGCCGACCGGTGACTCGAAGATCGCCAACAACATCTTCTACGCCCACGCCGGCACGCTGCCGACCGCGCCGGGCATCCGCTACGACTCCAACGTCTACTACGGCGGCATCGCGGCGCACCCGTCCGACGCCACCGCCGTGACCGCCGACCCCGGCCTGGCCGCGCCGGGCACCGCCACCGGTTTCGCCGACGCGGACGGCTACAAGCTGGTCAAGGGCTCGCCCGCGTTCGCGACCGGCGCGGTCGTGGACGGCCTGGGCGGCACCGACTACTTCGGCAACCCGGTGGCCGGGACCGTCTCGCGCGGCGCGTACAACGGGCCGGCCGTGGACCCGGTCGTGTACGAGTCGGTGGCCGAGGCGTACAACAACGTCGCGGTCAGCTCCGACCACAACCCGAACACCGGCGGCTTCTCCACCAGCGGCCGCAGCTACTCCGGCCAGGGCCTGGCGGCCGCGGGCCTGGTGCCGGGCGAGACGGTCGACGTGCTGGGCGCCGACTTCGTCTGGCACCCGCGCCCGTACGGCTCGGTGGACAACGTCAAGGCCGCCGGGCAGACGATCAAGCTGGCCGGGCAGGGCTCGAAGCTGGTGTTCCTGGGCGCGGGCGCGTTCAAGGTGCGCGAGGCCGTCTTCAAGGTCACCTACACCGACGGGACGGTCGAGGACAAGACGGTCAAGTTCGGCGACCAGTGGGACGCCGCCGCACCCGCCGGCGCCGTCCTGGTGGCCCGCGCGGCCTACCACAACAGGACGCAGACCAGCTACAAGAACCCGGCCACCGGCCAGACCCGCGAATCCGGCGTCTCGGTCTTCGGCTACGCGGCGCCGCTCGACCCGGCCAAGACGGTCGCCACGGTGACCTTCCCGCAGGGCAGCCCGCTGGCGAACGAGGGCTTCCACGTCTTCGACCTGAAGATCGCGAGCTGACGTCATGAAGCGCACCACGACCTCGACAGCACGCCCGGCCGGCACCGTCAGCCGCACGCGCGGCGGCGGCCCGACGCGGTGGCGGCGGATCGGCTGGGTGGTGACCGCTGCTCTGGTGGTCGCCGGGGTCGTGGTGCTCATCGCCGGGACCGGCGGGGGCGCGAGCGCGCCGCCGCCGGGCCTGTCCGCCTCCGCCACCCCGGCCCAGGTGCTGAAACTCGGGCCGGACACCGTCGTCACCCGCCATCGGGGCGAGCCGGTGGTGGGGGCGGAGGTGCTCAGGGCGGCCGACGTCGTCCGGGCCGAGGTGATCTCGCAGTTCTCCCGGCAGGGCGTCGCGCTCGGGCCCGGGTTCTGGGACCGTCCGCACCAGGGTGTGACCCCGGGGCGGCGGCTGCGGGAGCTGGCGGTCGCCGCCGCCGTCCGCGACAAGGCGCGCCGGGTGTGGGCCCGCGAGGCGGGCCTGCTCGCCGACGTCGGCGAGGCGGCCTTCCAGCGCGACCTGCGCGCGGAGAACCAGCGCCGCGCCGAGGCCCGCGCCGCCGGCCGCCCGCTGCCCGGCGTCCCGAGCTACGACGCCTACACCTACGCCCAGGTACGCGCCGCCGAACTGGACTCCGAACTGGCCAAGCGCTTCGGCGACACCCTGGACCTGCCAGAATCCCGGCTGCGCGCCCACTACGCCGAACTGGCCACCGCCGGCGGACCCGGCTTCGAGCAGGCGCGGGAGAACGTCCGACGGTCGCTGATCAGAACCGAGTACGAGCGCGAGCTGGACCGGCGCGCGGCCCTTGCTTGATCACGATCACAATCCATAACCGCTCGAACCCGCCGAAGTGGTCCAGATGGCTCGTACCATCGATTCCAGGGCCATGGGGAACTGGTTTCAGAACACCATCATCGCAACAGGACGGCTGCCGCTGTTCTGTTTCTTCGTGGCGCTCATCGTCGCCTTCATCGCCACCCGCATCAACGTCCGGCTGATCAGGGCCAAGGTGGGCTGGTTCCGCAACGTCAACGTGGGCGAGATGCACATCCACCACGTCGTCTTCGGCGTCGTCCTCATGCTCGTGGGCGGCGTCACCGGCCTGATCGTCTCGACCGGCTCGCAGATCGGCTACGCGGTCGCCGCCTGCGTCTTCGGCATCGGCTCGGCACTCGTGCTCGACGAGTTCGCGCTGATCCTGCACCTGCACGACGTCTACTGGGAGGAGGAGGGCCGCACCTCGGTCGACGCGGTCTTCATCGCCGTGGCCGTCACCGGTCTCCTCCTCATCGGACTGCGTCCGCTGACCTGGGACTACGGGTTCCCGGTGAACCCGGCCGCGCTCATCGTGGCCAACCTCGCCCTGGCCGTGGTGACCCTGCTCAAGGGCAAGATCTGGACCGGCATGGCCGGGCTGTTCCTGCCCGTGCTGCTGGTGGTGGGCGCGGTGCGCCTGGCCCGCCCCGGCTCCCCGTGGGCGCACTGGTTCTTCGCCGGACGCTCACCGCGCAAGATGGCCAGGGCCATCCACCGCGAGGAACGCTGGCGCCGCCCGGTCATCCGGGCCAAGATCGCCTTCCAGGAGTTCCTGTCGGGCCGCCACGACCTGCCGTCCACGCTGAAACGACGCAGACCGTAACGGCGCAGGCTGTAACGACGCGGGCCGCAACGGCGGGTGGGGCTGCGGGCATACTGGGATCATGCGGCTTCCAGCGCGGTGCGATGCGCTTTCCTGACTTCCAGGAGCGGCTGCTCGCGGCCGTGCTGCCGGTATGCGAGCGCTACGGCCTCGTCCTGGCCGGCGGCCACGCGATGAACGCGCACGGGCTCGCCGACCGCCTGAGCCCGGATCTCGACTTCGCGACCGCCACGGAACCGCCGTTGTCCGCGGCGATCGAGGGCATCGCGCGGGCCCTGCGCGGGGCCGGGCTCACCGCCTCCGTCGCCGAGGCCACACCGCGCACGGGCCGCCTTCTCGTCGAGGACCCGGCCACGGGGCACGGCTGCGCGCTCCACCTCCTGCGCGAGGCCCTGCAACGGCCGCCGGTCTCTCACGAGGGGTTGCCGGTGCTCGACCTGGAGGACGCGATCGGCCTCAAGCTGCGCGACCTGCACGAGCGGAGCCTCGCCAGGGACGTCATCGACGTCGCCGCCGCGGCACACCTCTACTCCTTCCGCCAGCTGGAGCACCTGGCCCGGCTGCACAACGACGCGTTCTCCCTGCCCGAGCTGGTCATGCGGCTGGAGTTCGTCGAGCTCATGGACGACGAGGACTTCTCCGCCGACGGGATCGGCGCGGAGCGGATCAGGGAGATCAGGCGGTTCGCGTACGCGTGGGTCGAGGACGTCAAGTGGCGGCGGGCGGACGACGGGGACGCCGACCACGACGACCCCGATCTGCCCGCCCTCGACTGATCCGTCAGCTCATCTCATCGGGCCCGAACTGCCCGAGGCGACGAGCGAACGCAGGTCCTTGGGCAGGCTGTCGTAGACGCGGCCCATGATGTCGCCCTGCGTGGCCTCGTCGGTCACTTCGAGCACGACGCGGGCGAGGTAGGCGGCCTGCGGCTCGGCCACCCCGGCCCGGTCGGCGACGCGGTGGATGAACTCCTGTCGGCCGAAGTGCTCGCCGGTGCCCGCCTGGTCGAACGCCTCCACGCGCCGGAGGTTCTCGCCGATCTCGTGCGGGAGCTGGGCGGCCAGGTTGTCGGCGAGACCGTCGGGAATGCGTTCGCCCAGCGTTTCCAGTGTGGCGCGGCTCGCGCGTTCGGCCTGGTCGCGCCGGCCCAGGTGGGCCCGGGCCTGGACTTGTCCGATGAACTGGTCGTGCTGCATGCGCGGTTTCCTCTCAGGAGGCCCACGGCCACCGGCCGGATGGGCTCCTACCTGCGTGGATACCGGCTCCGCTACCCCTGGGGCCGGGGTAGGAACCCGTACCGGCTACAGCGCGGCGACGGACCGGAGCGCCAGGCCCGCGCCCAGCACGACGACCATGGCCGCGGTGCCCCAGGGAGCCAGGCTGGACAGCTTGGCGGCCACCCGGCGGCCGGCCGAGGCGCGGCGTTCCATCCGGTCCACCAGCTTGACCAGGAGCAGGCCGGTGACGGTCAGCGTGGCGGCCATGCCGATGCCGTACGCGGTGACCAGCGCGACCCCGAACCAGGTGCGGCCCAGGGCGATCGCGCCGAGCAGGACGATCAGCGCCGACGGGCTCGGCACCAGCCCGCCC
>NZ_JABCPZ010000286.1 GCF_013283785.1 Nonomuraea antri | reverse complement strand
TGGAGAAGGCGACCGGCTTGTTCTTCAGGCCCTTGCCGTCGCCCCACTTGGTGATGACGTAGTCGACCTTGATGTGGCCCTCGCCACCCACGCCATCGACACCCAGGGTGTCGGTGTTGAACTTGCCGCCGGTCAGCGCGGCGAAGGTCTTGGCGTCCAGGTCCAGCATCACACCACGGCTGGAGGGATCACCGGGACCACGGTCACCCACGAAGAACGGCATCTTCTTGCCCTTGTACACCACGTAGCCCTCGGTCATCAGGGGCCACGACGGCGAGGCGACCAGACCCTGCTGCATCGGCTTGCCCGCGGCCGGCAGACCGGTGTCACCGGCGCGGCCCGAGGCGTCGTCCCAGAAGTAGGACGCGGTGGTCGAACCCTGCAGGAGGGTCTTGTCGTCGACGTTCGAGTCGGCGTGCGCCGCGGTGCTGGTGCCGATGGTCAGGGCGCCGAGAGCGGCGGCGGACAGCAGGGCAAAAGAACGCAGGCGAGCGGACATAGGTAAGCAAAATCCTTTGTTAGGGAACAAGGAAGGTCGCGCCCTCGTGGGAGCGAACGCTGCCGGGCACGATGGCCACGACCACGTAGGGCGCTGAAAAGCCCATGGGGAACCCTCGGGGTTCCGGATCCGCACTGGATGGCGGGGATTGTCGGCGGGGGTACCTCGGCAAAGTCCGGGTCTCTCACCGGCCAACACGTACAAGACTATGCCATGAATCGGACAAACGCAAACGAAACGTCATGAAACGGGCAATGATCTACCCTGGCCGGTGAAGGGCCATCCGATCCGCCGCGTCTGCGGGCGGGGGAGCATACTACGGGTGTAGAAGGCGTCTGGGGGTGGTCGCGGGATGGCAGGTCAGGACCGGCGCGCGGTGCTCGCCGACGTGGCGATCGAGCTGGTGGCCACGCAGGGCATCCGTGCTCTCACGCACCGGGCCGTCGACGCCGCCGCCGGGATGCCGATCGGCACCACGTCCGCATATTTCCGGACCCGGAAGGCGCTGCTCACCGGCCTGGTACGGCGGATGGCCGACCTGGACGAGGCCGACCTGAAGCGGCACGGCGTCCCCTCGGAGCCGCCGGGCGGCCGCCCGAGGATCGTCCGGGTCACCCGGGTCACGCCTGTCACCAGGGTCACACGTTTCCCGGCCCGTCCCCTGCCGCCGAAGACCACCCCCGCGACCGACGTGAGCGCGGCCTCGGACGGGCTCACCGGCGCCGACCTCGACCGGGTGGCCGGGACCATGGCCGTCATCATCGACCACTGGCTCGGCCCGGCACGCAACCGGTCGCTCGCCCGCTACGCCTGCTCGCTCGAGGCCGTGCACCTGCCCGAACTGCGCGATCTGCTCTCCCCGCACCACGCCGCGTCGCAGGCCGCGCTCAGCGCGCTCATCGCCAGGGCCGGCGTGCCCGATCCGGACCGCCGGGCGCGCGATTTCGGGTCGTACGTGGACGGACTGATCCTGCGCCGGGTGCTCGGCATGGCCGTCCCGCCACCGCCGCCGCCCGGCACGCCCGAGAGCGTGGCGGAACTGCGCGGCCTGCTCCGCGCGCTGCTGACGTCCGTGATCGGTCTGGACGAGCTCAGCGGAGCAGGTTGACCACCACGGTCAGCAGGATCGACAGCAGCACGGACACCACGATCATCGCCAGGCACCCGGCCCACCCGCCGAGCGCCCTGACCTCCCAATTCCCGATTCGCATACCCCCGCCGCTACCCAGGCGGGACGCGTTCACCGGAACCCGGTCCGGCGGCGCGAGCGAGATTGTCGCCCGCCGCCGCTAGGGTCCGTGCCCATGGCTGACGCAGTGGTGCCGTGCTCCGACGCACGATCGTCCAGGCTCGACCGGGCCGCCGCCCGTGCGGAGGCGGCGCGATGAGCGCGTGGGAGCGGGCGCGCCGGCTGATCGTCGCGGGCAACGCCGCCGCGCTGGCCGCCTTCGTGTGCGTCCTGGACGACGCCGGCCGCAAGGAGATCGCCTCCCACCTGGCCGGGCATCTGCGCGAGCGGGGTGCACGGCGCTGGGACGCCCGCGACGTCGAGCCGTTACGCGTGGCCGGGGCGGCCTGCTTCGGCGGCGCGGCGGAGGTCGCGTCCTGGCTGAACCGGCGCGATCTGCAGCTCTGGGACAGGCACGCGGACGACGCCGAGCGGCTGCTCGCCGTGCTGCGCTTCCGCGCGCCCGCCTGGCGCTCCGACCTGGCCTTACGCCTGGTCGGCCGGCTGCGCTCCACCCGCGATTCCGGCATCACCAAGACCCACGGTGAGCCTGGCTGGCAGCTGGCCGCCGGGCTGGTCGCGGAGACGGGGGTGGTTCCGCCGGACAACGACGCGTTCGTGCTGGGCTGGGTGTGGGCGTGGCAGGGCCGCTGGAACCGGAACGAAGCACCGCAAACGGCGCTGGCCGACGACCCGCTGCTGCCCTACATGATCCCCCGGCTGCTCGGCACGCCCGGCGTGGAGGTGGCGCTGCGCTGGAACGAGCGGATCTCCTGGCCGCGCCTGCTGCGCGGCCTCGTCGACCGGGGCCGGGTGGAACGCAAGATCCTCCTGGACGCCTGCGTCTCCCGCTTCGCCATCGGCGGCGACGAACGGCGACTCCGCCCGGCGGTGCAGGTCTACCAGGAGCTCGACACGACGGTCGAGGAGGTGCCGGTCCGCGACTTCACCCGGCTGCTGCCGGTGCTGCCCGGCGCGGCCACCCGGCTGGCGCTGGAGGAGCTGGGGCGCGCCGAGCGGGCGGGGCTGCTGAGCGACGAGCTGTTCGGCGAGGTGGTCGGCGCGCTGGCGTTCCGCGCCGAAAAGACGCTGGTCAAGCAGGCCCTGGTGTGGATCGCCAAGGCCGCGGACGCGGAGCGCGCGGCGAGGTCCGGGGCCGATCGTGGTGGGCGGGTGGCGGGGTGTCAGGTGGCGCTCGCGACCGTGCTCGGGCACGAGGATCAGGCGTTGCGGGCGCGGGCGGTGAAGCTGGCGGTCCGGCTCGCGCCCGCGGCCTCCCCCGAGGCTGGCGACGCGCTGCGGGAGTCGGCCGCGGAACTGCCCGCCGACCTGCGCGCGCAGCTCGCCCAGGCGTACGGCGAGGTCCTCGGGGACGATCTCCCGACCCAAACCCAGACCCAGACCCGAACCCGGACGCCACGCGAGAGCCTGCCGCACGAGATCCTGCCGCGCGAGTTCCTGCCGCATGCGATCCAGCCGATCACCACGGTGACCGAGCTGTTCGCCGAACTGCCCGCGCTGCACTGGTGGCGCGATCCCGAACGGCTGGAACGCGTCCTGGCCGCGCTGGTCGAGCAGTCGTACCGCGACCGAAACGCCGTGGCCGAGGCCGCGCTCGCCTGGCGCGGCGCGACCCTGCCCGAGACGCACGACTGGGCCTCCTCCGGGGATCCGCTGGAACAGCTCCTGGCGGCGACGGCCTCGCTGGCGACCACGAAATGGCGGCTGTCCCGCTTCCGCGGCTTCATCGGGGACGTCCACGCCACCTCGCCTGGTCGTATGGTCCTGCGGCGGCTGACCGAGATCCGTCGGCTGTTCCTGTCCGGCAGGACGATACCGGTGCTGCTGGCCACCCCCACCGTCTCCACCGGTCAGGTGGACCCGGACGTGCTGGTGAGCAGGATGGAACGGCTGGAATCGGCGGGCGTCGAACCGCTCGCCGCCGACTTCGAGCAGGCGTTGCTGCGGCTTCCCGCGCTGCCGTCCGGGGTCGACGCGGGTGTTGCCGCGCGGGCCAGGGCGCTGACCTCGCAGGCGGGGCGGCGGCTGGCGCGGTGGCTGGACGCGGGCGGGCTGCCACAGCCGGAGGTCCGCTGCGAGCTGGTGGACGTCACCGTGCCGGTCCCCGGCTATGCCTACGTCTTCGCCGGCCGTCTCCGCACCCATGAGGTGAAACGGCCACGGGCCGACGAAAGGTTCGCCGCGCTCCTCGACTGCGTGGCCGAGCGACCACCCGGCACCGACGGCCAGACGAGCGACAGCCAGGCGAGCGACGGCCGCTCCTTCGCTCCCAATGACATGCCCGAGTGGTGGGCGTGGACGCTGCCCACCCACCCCGACGTGCTGGCCGCCTACCTGCTCGCCTCACTCTACGTGAGCCCCGACGAGAGCTTCGGCTACACCACCGTCCTGACCGGGCTGGCCGGCACGGACGGCCGGTGCGGTTCCGCCGTCGCCCACGCGCTGGCCTGCGGGCTGGGCTTCAAGCGGCAGGAGGACCGCATGCGGGCCGCGGACGCGCTGCTCGGCCTGGCCGTGCGCGACCTCCTGCCCGCCGCCGAGTTGGGCCGCGCGGTGGCCGGGCTCGTCACGTCGGACGTGCTGGTGCTCACCCGCGTGATCTCCGGCCTGGCAGACGCCGCGCACGCCGGCGCGCACCGGCAGGTGTGGACGGCGATCGAGGCCATGCTCGCCGACCTGCTCCCCGGTCCCGGCGACCGGCCGCGGACGGGGTTGGCCGACCTGCTCGCGCTGGCCGTGAAGACCGCGGCGAGCTGCGGCGCGCGTGCCGACATCCCCGGCTTGGCCGAGGTCGCCGCCCGCCGGGGCAGCAGCCGTTTCATCCAGGAGGCCCGCCGCCTGCACCAGGAGATCACCGCCTGACAGGCAGGTGGTGACGGTCTAACAGGCAGATGATGACGGTCGGAAAGGCAGGCGGTGACCGCCTGACAGGCAGGTGGTGCAGGTCGGGAGGCCGGGTGGGACGCCGAGCTGCAGGCCGGGCTGGAGGCCGGGCTGGAGGCCGGGCTGGAGGCCGGGCTGGAGGCCGGGCCAGATGCCCGACAGTCGCTCGGTGGCGAGCCCGTACAGGCCGGGGATCAGCCCGGCCGCCACCACTACCCACAGCAGCGCCCACGGCGGCCCGAAGACCTGGCCGAGCGTGCCCGCCGCGACCAGCGTCACCGCGAACACCACGATCAGGGCCAGTTCCAGCAGCGCGTACAGGCGCTCGGAGACCTTGAGCAGGCCGGCGCTCGGACCGGCCTGCGGGCGGAAGCGGGCCAGGAACGACATCAGCGCGGCCGACCCGGCCAGCCCCGAGGCCAGGAACAGCCCGCCCAGCGCCCAGGTGTCGCTCCACACCGGCTGGTTCGACACCGACAGCAGCACCCCCGTGTACCCGGCGACGAACAGGCCGAACAGCGAGCCGACGACGTTGAACGCCCGGTTGTCCAGCACGCGGACCAGCGGCAGCCTGAGCTTGCCGTCGCGGACGAGCGCGGCGGCGAACGACACCGTGGTGATCGCGCCGAAGACGATCAGCGCCCACGAGCCGACCGACATCGGCGACCAGTGCTTGAAGTTGAACCCCTGGCCGCCCGGCGTGGTGTTCCACACCATGTGCCAGAACAGCAGCGGCTTGCCGAGGTCGAGCGCGAGCAGCAGCGGCGCGAGGAGCATCGGCGGGAACGCGACGTAGTAGCCGATCCTGGCCATCGCCTCGTCGCCCGGGCCGGCGCGGAACCTGAGCAGCGTCGCCAGGACGTACGAGCCGCCGGACAGGCCGGCCAGGAAGAAGTAGGCCAGGATGTACCACAGCCAGTCGGGCGGCCCCGCGAAATGCTGCACGTCACCCATCACCGGCACCCGTCTCACCGTCGCCCGTCTCACGAGCGCCTGTCTCAGAGGCACCCGTTCCTCCAGCGCCCGTCTCACGAGCGCCCGTCCCATCCGGCGGGTTCGCGGCTTCGGCTGCCGTTACGCGGTCCTTTCTGCGGCCCAGCGCGATCAGGCCGGCGAGCACGCCGAGCACGGCCGTGACCGCGGCCGTCAGGTAGGCGCCCGCGTTGTTGCGCCCGGGCAGGACGGCGTTCCTCTCATCCGGCAGCCGGTACTTCGGCGGCTCGTCCATGAGCAGGAAGAACGCGTTCAGCCCGCCGTACACCTGCTCGTCGTGGCCGTACAGCCGGGCCTGGGTCACGCCCTGCCGGTGCAGGGTGTCCAGGCGTTTCGCGGCCGTCTCGCGCAGCTCCGCGACCGGGCCGAACCTGATCGACTCGGTGGGGCAGGCCTTGGCGCAGGCGGGGGTCAGGTCGTTCTGCAGGCGGTCGTAGCAGAGGGTGCACTTCTGCGCGACGCCGGTCACCTCGTCCGCGCCGATCACGTCGTACGGGCAGGCGGCGATGCAGTCGCGGCAGCCGTTGCAGACGTCGGGCTGGATGAAGACCGAGTCGAACTCGGTGCGGATGATCGCCCCCGTCGGGCACACCTCCAGGCAGCTGGCCTGCCTGCAGTGCTTGCAGACGTCCGACATCATCAGCCAGACCTTGCCGTCGCCGGCGGTGACGCCCTCGTCCGGGACGTCGTCGTGGAACTGGACGTGCCGCCAGGTCTGGGCGTCGAGCCGGCCGGTGTTGTCGAAGCCGTCCAGGAACGAGGGGGCGTCGCCCGGCAGCCGGTTCCACTGCTTGCAGGCCACCTCGCAGGCCTTGCAGCCGATGCAGACGCTGGTGTCGGTGAAGAAACCGTACGCCTGGCCGGGGGTGATGTGCGGCATCTCTAGAACCCCATCAGGTTGGGCGTGATCTTGGTGTAGTCCTGTTCGGCCAGGTGCAGGTCGAACGGGATGGCGGTCAGTTCGTCCACCTGCGGCACGGCCCGGGGGTCGCGGCCGAGGTCGATGTCGATCAGGTAGCGGCGGCACGCCGGGCAGGCCTCTGCGCGCAGGTGCGGGAACGACGCGGCATCGCCGGCACTACGCCCCACGAGCGCGGGCGGCGTGCGTCCCGCCCGTGGGGACGACGCGCGTCCCACCTGCGAGGACGAGGCGCCGGTGCCGCGTCCCACGTGCGGCCCGTCGTCGCGGGCCGCCGCGTACACGGTGCGGCGGCCGTTCTCGCCGCAGTGCGGGCAGGCGGTGGCGGAGAAGCTCCACTCGTGCGCGCATCTCGCGCACGCCAGCATCCTGCGCCCGCTGACCAGCGGGTCCTCGCTCGGGACGCGGTAGCTGAGCTGGGGCGGTCCACCGCACGCGGGACAGCGTCCTGGCGGCGCCGCCGCGTCCTTCGAGGTGACGGGCACGACACGGAGTGCGGCGCGGGCGAGGTAGCGCTCGACGGGCGTGAGGTGTTCCGCGCCGGCCGCCCAGGCGTCCAGCAGGCCGTCGCGCTCCACCCGGGCCGCGGCGGCGGCGACCACGCCGGCCAGCGGGGGCGGCCCGGCGGCCGTCGTCGCCGCGACGACCTGGGGCAGCACCTCCGCCCGCGCCCACCCCACCGGATCGGCGGGCGCGGCGCGGCGGAGCCGGGCGTGCGCGGGCTCCCAGACGTCCACCAGCGCCAGGTAGAGCCCGAGCACCTCCCCCGCGTACGGATACCGCTCGCGCAGTTCCCCCGCTCTGGCCCGCTCCCGCGCGTACATCAGATCTTCTCGAGGTTCACCAGGAACGCCTTGTACTCGGGCGTCCGTGAGCTGGCGTCACCGACGAACGGCGTCAGCGCGTTGGCCAGCCAGTGCTGACCGGTGTTGATCCCGACGAACCCCCAGTGGATCGGGATGCCGATCTGGTAGACCTTCCTGCCGTCGATCTCCAGCGCGCCCAGCCGCCTGGTCACCACGGCCCGCACCTCCAGCTTGCCGCGCCTGGACGACACCCGTACCCGGTCGCCGGTCTCGATGCCCTTCTCGCGCGCGAGCCCGGCGGGCACCTCGACGAACGCCTCCGGCTGCAGTTGCACCAGGTGCTCGACGTTCTGCGTGACGTAGTGCTCGTGCTCGGTCAGCCGGTACGAGGTGGCCACGTACGGGAACTCGGCCACGGTGCCGAACCGGTTCTCCCGGCCGGCCCGCTCGTCGTACAGGTAGGCCGCGGGCGTGGCCGAGACCTGCGGATGCAGCGGGTTGGCGACCGGCGACTCGATCGGCTCGTAGTGCTCGGGGAACGGCCCGTCGGCCACGGCGTTGCTGAACAGCCGTCCGACGCCCTCGCCGGTCATGATGAACGGCAGTGGCGCGTCCGGGCCTGGGCCGGTCGTCGGCGGGTAGTCGGGCACGTCGCCGACCCACCGCCCGTCCTGCCAGGCGATGCCGGGACGCGACGGGTCCCAGGGCCTGCCGTTCTCGTCGGCGGAGGCCCGGTTGTAGAGGATGCGGCGGTTGGCCGGCCAGCTCCACGCCCAGTTCGGGTACAGGCCCATGCCGCCGGGGTCGTTCCCGGCCGGGTCCTGGACGCCGTCGCGCCGCTTGGCCAGGTTGCCCTCCTCCGGGTAGTGGCCGGTGTAGATCCAGTCGCCCGCGCTGGTGGTGCCGTCGTCCTTGAGCTCGGCGAACGTGGACAGCCGCCTGCCGGTCGTCAGGTCCCGGCCGTTGATCTCCTGGGCGATCTCGTCCAGCTCGGGTTTCCTGGGGTTGCGGTACGGCAGCGCCATCTTCACCACCGGGTCGGGGAACTTGCCGCCCTGGGCCTCGTACAGGTCTCTGACCCGGAGGAACAGCTCGGCCAGTATCCAGTGGTCGTGCCTGGCCTCGCCCTCCGGCGGCAGGATCTGCTCCTTCCACTGCACCCAGCGGCCGCTGTTGGTGAACGAGCCGTCCTTCTCGATCCAGTGCGTGGCGGGGAGCATGAACACCTCGGTCCTGACCGCCGCCGGGTCCATGCCGGGCGCGCGCCAGAACTCGGAGCTGGTCGTGGCGAACGGGTCCATCACGCACAGCCACTTGAGGTTCGACAGCGCCTGGAGCACCTGGTTGGAGTCGGGGCCGATGCTGGTCGCGGTCATCCCGGACAGCATGACGCCCTCCATCCTGCCGCGGAGCGCCTGGTCGAAGATGGAGATCCAGGACGCGTTGGCGGCGGGTTTGGGCAGGTGGTGGAAGGCGAACTCGTTGTCCTCGGTGGCGGCGTCGCCGTACCAGGCCTTGAGCAGGCTGACCAGGTAGCGGCGGTAGTTCTCGCCGAAGAAGTTCACCGCCCGGGGATGGTGCTTGACGCTCGCGCTCTCGTCCAGGTACGCCTCGACGTCCTTCTGCCCGGGGGCCGGGATGCGCAGGTAGCCGGGCAGGATGTCCCAGGAGATGGCGTGGTCGGTGTTGCCCTGGATGTTGGCGTGGCCGCGTTCGGCGTTCATGCCGCCGCCGGGGCGTCCCATGTTGCCGAGCAGCAGTTGCAGGATCGCGCCCGAGCGGATGAGCTGCACGCCGGTGGTGTGGTGGGTGAGGCCGACCGCGTACACGATGGTCATGACCTTGTCCGGCCGGCCCATCTCGCCGACCAGCCCGCACACCCGCAGGAACTGCTCGCGCGGGATGCCGGTGATGCGCGCCACCGTGTCGGGGTCGTAGCGCCGGTAGTGGGCGCGCAGCAGGTTGAGCACGGATCGCGGGTGGTCGAGGTCGATCCTGGCGTGGCCGCGCTCGTCCGTCTCGTACGCCCACAACTTGGTGTCGTAGACGCCCTGCTCCGGGTCGAAGCCGTTGAACATGCCGTCCTCGAAGGAGTAGCCCTCCTTCACCACGAACCCGGCGTTCGTCGCCCAGCGCACGTACTCGTCGTGGTGGAGATCGTTGCTCAGGACGTGGTTGATGAGCCCGCCGAAGTAGGCGACGTCCGTGCCGGTGCGGATCCGCACGTACAGGTCGGACACCGCGGACGTCCTGGTGAACCGCGGATCCGCGTGGACGATCTTCGCGCCCCGGTCCAGCTTGGCCCGCATGAGCCAGCGGAAGCCCACCGGGTGGGCCTCGGCCGGGTTGGCGCCGTTGACCAGGATCAGATCGGCGTGCCTGATGTCACGCCAATGGTTCGTCATGGCCCCGCGGCCGAACGTGGCGGCCAAACTGACCACCGTGGGACCGTGTCAAACACGGGCCTGTTGTTCGAGGTGAACCAGGCCCAACCCCCTCATCAGCTTCGTGGCGAGATATCCCTCTTCGGAGCTGAACGCGGCGCCGCCGGCGAAGGCGATGCCCTCGCAGCGGTTGACCACGTTGCCGTCGGCGTCCTGGGTGACGAACGTGGCGTCACGCGCGGACTTGATGTTCCTGGCCAGCCGGTCGAGCGCGAACTCCCACGACACCCGCTGCCAGCCTGCCGCGCCCGGCGCCCGGTAGAGCGGCTGCGCCACCCGCCTGCGCGAGACGGCCAGCTGCAGGGACGTCGCCCCCTTCGGGCACAAGGTGCCCTCGTTGACCGGGCTGTCCGGGTCGCCCTCGATCTGCAGCAGCTCGGTCCTGCCGTCCGCGTTCTTCCTCGTGTACGTGACGAGCGAGCAGCCCACCGCGCAATACGGGCACAGGGAGTGGCCGAGCGTGGCGCCTTCGATGCGTAAGCGCTGTTTGACCCGGGTGGCGGCGGCCAGGTCGAACCCCAGGGCCGAGCCGCCGAGCGCCCCCGCCGGGCCGAGGCTCAGGAATTGCCGCCGGCTGACGTCCATGCGCGGACCCTCCCCTCTGGTGCGGCCGTGGGCTCCGGCTGTGGCTCGCGACCGGGTGAGTGGGTTTTCAACCGTATTTCCACCGTATGGTTCGGCCGCTGAGGCGTCTACCCCTGGGCGAGGTGGAGGTCGTGGCGTCCTGCGGGGTCGCCGGGGTTGCGCAGCAGGTCGAGTACGCGCGGATCGGCCGGGACCAGCACGCCCCGATCGCCACGCCCGGCCGCCGCCCTTAGTGCTTCCCGCCACGCGCCGCGCCCCTGCGGCACCTCCACCGCCGTCCATCTGCCTGTTTCCGCCTGGTATCCCCCGTCGGGCAGCCGCCGCACGTACGGGCACGGGTCGTGCGGCGGGTTCCCGTCCGTGACGAGGACGAGGCGGTCGCGGCTCAGCCGGACGAGCGTGGCGAGCGCGGCCGGGGCAGGCGGCGGCACCGCCACGACCAGCAGCGACCGGTACGTCAACGCGGCCAGCGCCGCCACCAGAACCAGCGGATCAGCCGGGTCCGGCGGGTTGGGCGGGTCGGCCGGCTGCTTGGGGTCGGCCGGGTCCGGCGGGTCCTGTGGTGGCACTGCTCTGTGATCCAGCCAGAGCGCGTCGGCCCCGGCGGCCTCGAAGGCCACCGCGTCGGCCAGCCACTCACCCAGTTCGCCCTGAGGGGGTCCCGCCATCACCACCCCGACCGCGACCCCCGGCACGTCGCCCTTCGTCACGTCAGGTCCCGGCACCTCGCCCGCAGGCACCGGAACCTCCGGGACCACCGGCACCGCGGCCACCGGCATACCGCCTTCCCAGCCCGCCTGCGCGTCGCGGTCAGTCGGCGGGGTCATGGTGGTGGCTCCCGTCCACGTCGAGGTCCTTGTCCGTGATGACCACCCGCAGCCGGTCGTCGATGCGGCGGGTGAGCCCGAGCCTGTCCAGGTGTTCGAGCAGCGGGATCGCCACCCGCCGGGAAGTGCCGAGCGCGATGCGCGCCTCCCCGGCCGTGAACGGCTGCGGCAGCCCGCCCAGAACCCGCGCCGCCGCGACGTCCGCACCGGGCAGCAGCACCACCCCGTCGGACAGCCGCAGCACCAGCCCGGCCCGCGCCGCCCACGCCACGGTCCGCGCGTTCAGCCCGAGCGCCGCCAGCCGCGCCCCCTCGGGCACCTGGTACGGCGCCCCGGCCAGCTCGGCCCGCAGCCGATCGACAGCGGCCGCCACGTCGGCGGGCACCCCGGTACCGTCGATGCGCCCGTCGGCCAGGCTCAGCGGCGCACACGTCTTGACCAGCGCATCGACCAGTTCCCTTGCGGGCAGGGCGAGCGCGGTGCGCGCGGCGTCCGCCGGGATGCCCGGCTGCTCACCCACGAGGGCCTTCAGCCGTTCCACGAGTTCGGTCCACCGATCGGGATCGACCACCCAGTCCCCGGCTCCGGGCACGTCGTCGAGCTGCTCCGGGTCGCATCCCATGGCGGCCAGTTCGCTGCGCCGTACGATGCCCCGCCAGCGGAGCACGGTGGCCGCGTCAGGCACCCGTCCCACCTGCTTCCCCGCGCCCCCGGACGCAGGGCCGACGGATGCGGAGGCGCTGTCCGTCAGGCCGAACGGTGCGAGCTCCTGTGCCCGCCGCGCCGCCGCCCCTCGCCGGCGCAGCGACGGCGGCCGGACGTCGAGCACGACCACGCTCGCGATCGGCCGCCCAGAGCACCGCAGCAACGCCCGATCACCGATCCGCAACGGCAACCCCCGCGCCAGCGTCAGCCGAGCCAACCCGGTCCAAACCGCCCCATCACCCGCCGGCACGGAAGGCACAGCGGCAGGCGCTGCGTAAACCCCAGCGGGAGGCGCGACGGAAGCCCCGGCATGAGACGCGGCCGGAGGGACCGGCGCGGCCAGGGGCCGGGCGTGGATCGGGACCGACGCCGACCCCAAATGCAGCACCGCCTCACGCGGCACCGGCCCCCCGGACACCCGCACGTCCACGACCTCGGTCTCCACCCACGCCCCAGGCGTGAGCAGCGTCATCCCCCTCGACACCCGCCCCCGCTCGACCCCACGCAGATTGACCGCGACACGGGCGGTGCCGGTGATCTCGGTGACCGGCTCACCCAGCGCCTGCAGCGCCTTGACCCGTACCCGCTCCCCAGCCCGCACCCGCTCGACCGCGGGCCCGCCACCGCGCCCGGCTGCGGACCCACCGCCCCGCACGTCATCGA
>NZ_JABCPZ010000285.1 GCF_013283785.1 Nonomuraea antri | reverse complement strand
GTCGAGTCCGGGGGTGGATCCGTGCAGGTTGAGATAGATGACGCCGTCGGTGAACCGGGCGGCCACGGCGTGGGCGACGTGGACGGCCAGGGCGGACTTGCCGATGCCGCCGGGCCCGTCGATCACGATGACGGCGGGCCCGTGGGCCGGGCCGGCGTCGGGGCCGAGTGCGGCACGCAGGCGGTCGATCTCGGTGGTGCGGGCGGTGAAGGCGTGGGTGCCGGCGGGCAGCTCGGCCGGGACGGGGGGCCGGCCGACCGCGACCCGCTGGACCGGGGTGGTCAGGTCGAGGGCCGGGTCCTTGGCCAGGACGGCCTGGTGCAGGCGGCACAGCTCGGCGCCGGGTTCGACGCCGAGCTCGGTGACCAAGATCCGGCGGGTGTCCTGGTAGACGGCGAGCGCCTCAGACGGGCGGCCGGCGCGGTGCAGGGCGAGCATGAGCTGGGCGGCGGGGCGTTCGCGCAGGGGATGTGCCCGCACGTGCGCGGCCAGGTCGGCGGCCACCGCGTGGTGGTCGCCGGCGGCGAGGCGGAGCTCGGCGTGGTCCTCCAGGACGGTCAAGTGCTCTTCCGCCAGGCGGGCGGCTTCGATCCGGGCCCACGGGGCGGCCAGTTCGGCCAGCGGCTCGCCCCGCCACAGCCGCAGGGCGGTGCGGAACAGGTTGTCGGCGGCGGCGCCGCCTCCTTGCGCCTGGGCGGTGCGGGCGCGTTCGACCAGGCGGGCGAACAGGTGGGCGTCGACGTGGTCCGGTTCGAGCGCGAGCCGGTAGCCGCCGGGCACGGTCTTGATGATCTCTTCGGTGGTGTGCGGTGCGAGGGTTTCGCGGAGTTTGGAGATCACGATGTGGAGCTGCTTGGCCGCCGTCGCCGCGGAGCCGTCGGCCCAGATGTCGGTGAGGATCCGCTCGGCGGGGACGACCTGCCCGGCGTTCAGCGCGAGTCTGGCCAGCACGCCGATTCGTCGTTGCCCGGCGAGCCGGACGGGCGCCTCACCGGCCAGGACCTGCCACGGGCCGAGGAATCCGATCTCCAACGCCACGCGGAGCCCCCATCCCTTCAACGGAATCGGCATTGTAACGACGCAAGGCCGATTCTCACCGGGGACCCCGCGAGGGGGTGGCGTCAGGCGGCGGCCTGGGCCCGGGGCCAGCGGCGCGGGTCGGTGAGGCCCTTGAGCCCTCGGGAGACGTCGTAGCCCGCCGCCCCCAGCCGCTCCCTGGCCGCGCTCAGCATGTCCCTGGTGGCGGGCATGAACGCCCGGTCGTGCACGTGCTCCGGCAGCGAGTTCATGGCCAGCCTGAACGCCCTCAGCCCCGCCGTCACCGTGGCACGCGGCACCTCGGGCAGCACCCCGTACATGCGCCTGGCCCAGTCGGGGAGCGTGTAGTAGCAAAGCGCGCCGAACGGGAAGTAGGCGGGCTTGCCCGGCGACAGCAGCCGCAGCTCCTGGGGCAGGCGCGGCCACAGCAGGAACCGCACGGTCGCCGCCGACTCCGGGGTCACCCGCAGCGCGGACCTGGCCTGCTTGAAGTAGGCGTCCATCTCGGCGCAGGAGCCCGGCACGTCCTCCAGGTGCAGGCCGACGTAGGTGGCGCTCTTGCGCTGCTCGTACAGGTAGCGGTCGGCCTGGCGCTCGGTGAGCCCGAGCCCGCCGCGCCTGGCCACCTCCAGGTACGAGGAGACCTCCGCGCAGTGCACCCACAGCAGCAGCTCGGGGTCGTCGACCCGATGCGTGCGGCCGGTGTCGGGATCGTCGATGCGCAGCCGGCGGTGTATCCCGCGCACCCGGCGGCCGATCTCGTCGGCCTCGGCGGGGGTGCCGAAGGTGACCCGGCCGACGAAGTCCGCGGTGCGGCGCAGCCGGCCGAACGGGTCCTCCTGGAAGTTGGAGTTCTGCCAGACGCCGCGCATGGCCAGCGGGTGCAGCGCCTGCAGCATGAGGCCGCGGACCCCGCCCACCCACATGGCCCGGTCGAGGTGCACCTGCCAGGTCGCGCTCTGCGGCGGCTGGACGACGATCTCTTCGATGCTCGCCATAGTAAGCAGATGATTACATGGCATTGGACCTTGTGTCCAAGAAGTGCTTTTCTGCCGCGTTCCAGAACCTGATCAAGGCCGCCGCCGTCGTCTCCGGCGCCTCCACGGCCGGCGAGTGCACCGCGCCGGGCACGACCACGCACTCGGCCCCCAGTGTGGCGGCCATCTCCGACTGCACGTCGGTCGGCCAGCCGTCGTCGTGCTCGCCGAACAGCACCAGCGTGGGCACCTCGACCTGGCGCAGCTCCTCGGTGCGGTCGTGCATGCTGAGCACCTGCTCCGCCATGCAGGACAGCCCGGTCGGGTGATTGGTCAGCAGCCGCTTGCGCAGGAACGCCACGATCTCGTCGGAGACGCCGGCCGACAGGGCCTCGGGCTCGAACCTGCGATGCCAGACCTCCTCGAGCCCCAGCTCGGGCACCTCTTCCATGATCTTCCTGCCGTTGGTGGCGCGCTTGCCGATGATCCCGGCCGGGCCGGAGCTCATCAGGGTGAACGAGGCGAACTTGGTGCGTCCGTCGATGGCCGCCTCGCGCGCGACCAGGCCGCCGAACGAATGCCCGACCAGGTGCACCGGTTCGCCGTCGCCGACCACCTGGGCCAGCAGGTCGATGTCGGCGCCGAGCGCGGCGCAGGTGTAGGCGGCCGGGTCGTCGGAGCCCGGGGTCTCGTACTGGCCGCGCAGATCGACCGCCAGCACCCGGCGGCCCGACTGGGCCAGCGTCATCAGTACCGCGATGAAGTCTTCCTTGCTGCCGGTCAGCCCGGGGACCAGGAGCGCGGGCCAGCGCTCAACGACACCACTGACCGGAAGCGCCTCCAGAGCGGCGAAGGTGCCCTGCGAGGTTTCGATCTTGTGTGGTGCAACGCCAGGAGGCAGGTCGAGGAATCGCGGCGTACTCACGTGGGGCAACAATACCCAGAGGTCAGCGCATCGACACTGGCTAAGGCACTACGCCGGTGCGAGTTCTGGGGAGTTGTGACGTATGCGGGCGCCCGGGTTCCGCGACACGGCTCCCGACGGCCGTCGTACGGGCCTGCACGGCCTCGTGACGGGCTCGGGCCCGTTCCCGGGGTTCCTGGCCACCTGGGCGGTGTTTCCGGCGGCTGGTGCGTGATGGCGCGCCCTGGGAGGGTGTGTGCGGCCCGCCCCCGCCCGTCCCCGCGCACGTGGGGCCTGGTACGTGAAGAGGCGCGCACCCCCGTGACGGGGATGCGCGCCTCTGCACATCGTCGGCCTGGCGGCCGATCGCGTCAGCCCGCGCGGCGGGGGCGGCGCTGCTGCTGGCGGCGCTGCTGCTTGCGCTCACTGGCCGCGGACGGCGCGATGTCGTCGTCGTCCGTGGCCAGGTCGGGTGACTGGAAGATCACCGCGAACGGGCTCGGCGGAATGATCCGCTCCGGCTCCTGGCGCACCGGGGGCGGCGGCGTGGCCAGGAAGCTGGGCTCCGGCTCGGCCACCGGCTGCTGAACCACCTGCGGGGCCTGCGCGGCCTGCGGGGCCTGCAGGGACTCGGACACCGGCTCGGCCTCGACCCGCGCGCGCCTGGCCCGCGTGGTGCGCGCCGGCTGCTCGGACTCCGTGACCTCGGCCGGCTCGGACTCGACCGGCGCCGCCTCGGCGCGGGTGCGCCTGGCGCGGGCCGGCTCGACCTGGGCGACCTCGGTCTCGGTGGGCTCGACGCGGCGGCCGCGTACGCGCTTCACGGTCGGCTCGGCCGCCTCGGGCGTGTCGGACAGCGCCTGCTCGATGGCGGAACTGGCCGCGCCGCGGCGGGTACGGGCCCGCTTGGGCTCGGCCGCGGCCTGGATCTCCTCGGTGGTGATGATCGCGGGCGTCTCCTCCGTCTTGGCGTCCACGAGCTCGGCCTCCTGCGTTTCGACAGTGGGCGTTTCGACAGCGGGCTTGCCACCGCGGGTGCGGCGGCGCTGGCGCGGGGCGCGTGCCGGACGCTCCTCGCGTTCCTCACGCTCGTCGCGACGGCGGCCACGGGTGCGGGTGCGGCCGGTCTCGCCGAGGTCCTCGAGACGCTCGGCCGACAGGCCGGCCCTGGAGCGGGCCGCGTGCGGCAGCACGCCCTTGGTGCCCTCGGGGATGTTCAGCTCGCTGTAGACGTGCGGCGAGGTGGAGTAGGTCTCCTCCGGCTCGGCGAAGTCGAGCCCGAGCATCTGGTTGATCATCTTCCAGCGGGTCAGCTCCTCCCACTCCACGAACGTGACCGCGATGCCCGTGCGACCGGCCCGGCCGGTACGGCCGATGCGGTGCACGTAGGTCTTGTCGTCGGTGGGGGCGTCGTAGTTGACCACGTGGGTGACGTCGTCGATGTCGATGCCGCGGGCGGCCACGTCGGTGGCGACCAGCACGTCGATCTTGCCGTTGCGGAAGGCGCGCAGCGCCTGCTCGCGCTGGCCCTGCCCGAGGTCGCCGTGGACGGCCGCGACCGCGAAGCCACGCGTGTCGAGCTGCTCGGCGACCATGTCGCAGGCCCGCTTGGTCTCACAGAAGACCATGGTGAGCCCGCGCCCATCGGCCTGCAGCAGCCGCGCGACGATCTCGATCTTGTCCATCCGGTGCGCGCGCCACACGAGCTGGCGCACCTGCGGCGTGGCCTCGCCCTCGCCGCTGTCGTGCTCGGCACGGACGTGCGTCGGACGGTTCAGGTACTTGCGCGACAGCGCGACGATCTCGCCCGGCATGGTGGCCGAGAAGAGCATCGTCTGCCGCTCTTCGGGGATGAGCTTGAAAATTCGCTCGATGTCGGGCAGGAAGCCCAGGTCGAGCATGCGATCGGCCTCGTCGAGCACGAGCGAGGTGATCTGGCTCAGGTCGAGGTGCTTCTGCTTGACCAGGTCGAGCAGACGGCCCGGGGTGCCGACGATCACGTCGACCCCGGCCTTGAGCGCCTCGATCTGCGGCTCGTAAGCCCGGCCGCCGTACACGGTCAGAACTCGGGACCCGAGCTTGCCCGCGGCGGTGACGAGGTCTTCGCTGACCTGCACGGCCAGCTCGCGGGTCGGCACGATGACCAGCCCGCGGGGCTTCTTGCGGTTCTTGCGCGGCTTGCCGATGCTCTGCAGCATGGCGATGCCGAACGCGTAGGTCTTACCCGTGCCCGTGCGAGCCTGACCGATGAGGTCCTGGCCGCTCAGGGCGAGCGGGAGCGCCATCTCCTGGATGGGGAACGGAGTGACGATACCCTCGGTCTCGAGGGCATCGGCGATCTCTGGTGTGACTCCGAGGTCTCGGAAAGTCGTCAGCGTGGCCTGCCTCAGTCTCAAATGAAGGCGGGCCTGCCGGGACCGACGGGCGGAAGTTCGTTCCCCGTGTCTGGGTCCTCGCGGTAGAGCCAGCCCTCTCGCGTCATCAGCGACCGCAGGCCCGGGAGTGGGGGTTATCGGGTTAAATCCCCGAATTAACACAGTGCGGTCGCACTTTCACAGAGCAGTGTACTCGATACCACAACGCTGGCCGAGCTTACATATGTTCCCGCAGATTCGACGCCCCCCGTCGCGGAAGTACGCTGCCTTCCATGAAGGAGTCCCCAGGGGTCGTCGATTTGCTCGGAGTGCTCGCCTACGCGGAGCTCAGCGCGTTCGCGCGGATGACCGAGGACGCCACGTCGCTGGCGCCCACACTGGCCGACCGGGCGGCGCTGAGCGAGCTGGCCGTGGCCGAATACGCCCACTTCCGCCTGCTCCGCGACAGGCTCGCCGAGCTCGGCGCCGACCCCGAGGCGGCGATGGCGCCGTTCGTCGAGGCGCTCGACTCCTGGCACGCGCTGACCAAGCCGGCCGACTGGCTGCAGGCGCTGGTCAAGACGTACGTGGGCGACGGCATCGCGCTCGACTTCTACCGCGAGGCGGCCAAGCGGCTCGACCCCTCGATCGGCAGCCTGGTCGACGAGGTGCTGGTGGACGAAGGCCGCTCGGCGTTCGCGGTGGAGCAGGTCAGGGCCGGGATCGAGGCGGAGCCGACGGCCGGGCCCCGGCTGGCGCTGTGGGCGCGCAGGCTCGTCGGCGAGGCGCTGAGCCAGGGCCAGCGGGTGGCGGCGGCCCGGCCGGAGCTGGCGTTGCTGCTGGTCGACCCGGGCGCCGACGACCAGGCGGAGATCTCGCGGCTGTTCGCCAAGCTGACGGAGGAACACGGCAAGCGCATGGCGGCCCTCGGCCTCTGACCCGCAAGCCGCGGGGGTCGGGTAGGCCGTGAGCAGGCCGTGCCGCACGCCGTCAACCGGCTGTGAGCGTGTCGTGAACAGGCCGTGAGCACGCCGTGAGCGTGTGGTGAACGGCTGTGGGCCGGAGCGGGTCGGGACGGCCGGGATGGGCCGGGTCTGCCGATCGGGGGGCGCGCGGGCACGGAACGGTTGTAGCGTGCCAGACATGAGGGCCTCGCGCCGCTACGGCAGTTCCTTGATGAGATGTGGGCCGAATCGCTGGATTTCGCGCGCCGTGCTGCGAAGGGAGAGCGCGGATTGTCCGGCCACCGAGCTGGGCAGGGAGCCGGTCCCACGGCGACGGCGGCCGAGAGGCTGCCGCATCGGGCGACCACGCGGCTGAGCACGCCTCAGCCCCGCCGTACCGCACGGCCCCGCCGCGCGGCCAGTGCCTCCTGAGCCGATGCCAAGGTGAGGCGGCGGTGGCGGCTCCTGAAGGGGTACGGCGGTTGGGCCGTACCCCGGGCGGCCTAGAGTGTGCCGCCGAAGCCGACGGGCCTGGCCTCGTCCTCGCCGATCTCGAGGAAACCGAGCGAGGCCACGGGCACGACGACGCGCCTGCCCTTCACGTCGGTCAGGGCGAACACCCCGCCCCGATCAGAGGCCAGCGCCTGCCTGACCTCCTCTTCGACCTGATCGGCCGTCAGGTCGGTCTCGACAATGATTTCGCGGTGCACCGAACGCACGCCGATCTTGACTTCCATCCTGGGCTCCCTGGTAGACGGGGCTGGCACACTCCATCGTGGCCGCTCGGCACCGGGAAGTGGGGAATGATCGCGCCCAGCGAACGGGGTTAAGCCGTACGCGGAAAACCGCTGATGCCCCGCCAGGCGAGACGGGCCATGAGCTGCTCGGCCGCGTCCTTGGGGATCGAGCCGTGCGCGGTGACCCAGTAGCGCGCGCTGACCTCGGCCATGCCGACCAGGCCCACCCCCAGCAGGTGCGCCTCGTCGCTGGTGCAGCCGGTGTCCTCCTGGATCACCGCGCTGACCATCTCCGCGCACTCGCGCTGCATGCGCTCCACGCGCTGGCGCACCGCCGCGACGTTGCGCAGGTCGGACTCGAAGACCAGCCGGAACGCCTCGCCCTGGCTGGAGACGAAGTCGAAGAACGCGCTGAAGGTGGCCTGCACCCGCAGCTTGTTCTCGTGCGTGGACGCCAGCGCCTCGCGGCACCTGCTGACCATGTCGTCGACGTGCAGGTCGAGCAGCGCGAGATAGAGCTCCAGCTTGCTGGGGAAGTGCTGATAGAGCACGGGCTTGCTGACTCCGGCCCGATCGGCGATCTCGTCCATGGCGGCCGCGTGGTAGCCGTTCTCCACGAACACTTCCTGCGCGGCGCTCAGAAGCTGCCGGCGGCGGGCGAGTCGGGGCAGCCGGGTGCCCCGGGGCTTGGTGTCCGGGGTTGCGGTCACGCGGGTCTCCATTGCTCTCTCAAACGGGCTGTTCGGACATCCTACGTGCGAGTAGGCGACACCTCAGCGATAGTCGTCATCGTCGAGATCCACCACCCGGTCCTGCTCGGCGGCGTCGGCCGGATCGACGTCGAACGGCACCTCGCGACGCCGCCCGTTCTCGGTGTCCCTGATCTCGCGGTGCTGCTCGGCGGCATCGGCCTCGGGCGCCTCCACCGGCAGCTCGGCGTCTTCCTCGATGTAGGAGCCGTCGTCCCCGCGGATGTCCATCTCCGACATGTCGGTCCCCCTCCTGGTACGGACGAACCCAGCCTACGCCCGGCTGAAAAGGTCGCCGTGCTCCTCCACTCTGGCGAGTACGTCCGGTGCGGTGAACACCATCTCGTCCGGATGTTCGCAGCCCTCGACCTCCTCCCACAGCAGCGGCGTGGAAACCGTCGGGCGCGGCCTGGCACGCAGCGAGTAGGGGGCCACGGTGGTCTTGGCCGGGTTGTTCTGGCTCCAGTCGATGAAGACCTTGCCCGGCCTGGCCTTCTTGGTCATCACGCTGACGACCTGGCGCGGATGCTCCTTCTCCAGGAGCTGGGCCAGGCGCTTGGCGTACGCAGACGGCTCCTCGCGGCGGTCCCAGTCGGCGTACAGCTGCATGCCCTTGCTGCCGCTGGTCTTGGGGAAGGCGGTCAGCCCGTCGGACTTGAGCACGTCGCGCAGCATCAGCGCCACCTCGCAGCACTCCACGATGGTGGCGGGGGCGCCGGGGTCGAGGTCGAACACGAGCGTGTCTGGCGGCTGCGCGTCGCCCTTCTTGTTCACCCGCCACTGCGGCACGTGCAGCTCCAGCGCGGCCAGGTTGGCGTAGTAGACCAGCGACGGCAGGTCCTCGATCACCGCGAAGTCGATGCTCTCGCGGCCCTTGGTGCTGCCGGGTGCGGGCAGGTTGACCGTCCTGACCCAGCCAGGGGTGTGGTCGGGGGCGTTCTTCTCGAAGAAGAACTGCTCGTCCACGCCGTTCGGGTAGCGCTTGACCGTCAGCGGCCGGCCGTTCAGGTGGGGCAGCAGGACGGGGGCGATTCGGCTGTAGTAGTCGATGACCTCGGCCTTGGTGAAGCCGATCTCGGGGTAGAGCACCTTGTCCAGGTTGCTCAGCGTCAGCTCCCGGCCGTCGACCTTCACCGGAACCTTCTTCACGGGCGCCACCTCCTGCACAGATCTCGTGGTCACGTCGGGGCTACCGGGTCACTTCCGCGGGAAGCTTGTCCGGGCGCAGGCCGCGCCACACCGGGTGTCGCAGTCTCTGATCGTCGGTCCACATCGTGTAGGCCACCTCCCCGACCAGATCGGGCCTAACCCAGTGATTTCGCCACGGGACCTCGTTGCTGAACGGGCTGTGCCGGATCTCCAGCGGGCTCAGCAGCGCGTACAGGTCGTCCAGCACGGCCTCGGTGAAACCGGTTCCGACGTGGCCGACGTAGGTCAGGCCGTCCGCCGTGAACACGCCCATGAGCAGCGAGCCCACCCCGCCCGCACGCCGGCCCTTGCCGGGTTTCCAGCCGCCGATCACCACTTCTCGCACATTCAGGTTCTTGACCTTGATCCACCAGGGGGAGCGGGTGCCCGGGCGGTAGGGGGCGTCCAGCCGCTTGGCGACCACGCCTTCGAGCCCCTGCTCGTAGGTGGCGGACAGCAGGTCGGACTCGCCGGGGAAGTACGGGGGCGCGCCGATGTCCAGTTCGTCCAGCAGGCTGCGCCGGTCCTGGTACGGCAGGTCGAACAGCGGGATGCCGTCCAGGTAGAGCAGGTCGAAGGGCAGGTAGGTGACGGGGTAGAGCTCCAGCATCACCGGTTCGGGATCGGTGAGGTGCATGCGGTGCTGCAGGCGCTTGAAGCTGGGGCGGCCGTGGGGGTCGAGGGCGACGACCTCGCCGTCGATGATCGCGTTCTTAATCCCGAAACCCGAAATTTCGGGGTATCGGCGGGTGTACTCCGCTCCGTGGCGTCCTGTCACCCTCAGTCCGCCGTCCAGATGGACGATGGCGCGGATGCCGTCCCACTTGACCTCCAGGCCGTAGCGCTCGCGATCGGAGGGTAGTTCCCCAGGTACGGCCAGCATTGGTTCGATTGGGTATGGCATTGGTTGCCCCATGACGGGTATGTGCCCATTGGTGAGCCCCACTACGGCTTGAGGAGTGCCCATGCGCAGCATCTGGAAGGGTGCGATCTCCTTCGGGCTTGTCACGATCCCGGTGAAGCTGTATTCGGCGACCGAGCAGAAGGACGTCAGCTTCCACCAGGTCCACCGCGAAGACGGCGGCAGGATCCGCTACAAGCGCGTGTGCACCCTGGACGGCGAAGAGGTCCCCTACTCCGACATCGCCAAGGGCTACGAGCTGGCCACCGGCGAGATGGTCGTGCTCACCGACGAGGACTTCGAGGACCTGCCGCTGAGCACGTCACGACGGATCGACGTGCTGCAGTTCACCCCGGCGGAACAGATCGACCCCATCTACTTCGCCAAGTCGTACTTCCTCGAGCCCGACGCGCAGGGCGCCAAGCCGTACGTGCTGCTACGCAACGCCCTGGAGAGCTCAGGACAGGTCGCGGTGGTCAAGGTCGCGCTGCGCCAGCGCGAGTCGCTGGCCACGCTGCGCGTCCGCGACGGGGTGTTCGTGCTGGAGACCATGTTGTGGCCGGACGAGATCCGCACCCCCGACTTCGCCTTCCTCGAAGAGGACATCGACGTACGGGCGCAGGAACTGAAGATGGCCGAGTCGCTCATCACCACGATGGAGTCCGACTTCGACCCGAGCGAGTACCACGACACCTACCGCGAGGCGCTGCAGCAGGTGATCGAGGCGAAGGTGGCGGGCAAGGAGGTCATCGCGCCGCCGGAGGCCGAGGAGGAGGCGGGACCCGCGGTGGACCTCATGGCCGCGCTGCGGGCCAGCGTCGAGGCCGCCAAGCGGGAGCGCACGGGCGAGCCGGCCAAGCCGCGCAAGACCGCCAAGGGCGGGGCCAAGGACTCCAAGGAGAAGGAAGAGGAGAAGGCCCAGCCGAAGCGCAAGACCAGGAAGTCGGCGTAGCAGCCGGCGCCCCTGGGCCGTGGAGCTCGTGACGCGCTCCACGGCCGGGGTCGGTGGTGTGGTCCCAGCGGTCAGAAGCGGGGATCGCGGTCGGGCCGCATGGGCCGGTCGCCTCGCATGAACCGGTCGCCTCGGACTGGCCGGTCGTTTCGCATGAACCGGTCGTCCCTCATGAACCGGTCGTCCCTCATGAACCGGTCGTCCCTCATGGGCCGGTCGTCCCTCATGGGCCGGTCTCCTCGCATGAACCGGTCGCCTCTCATGGCCCGGTCCTCGGGAAGTGCGCGGGCGTCGTCCCTCAGCGCGCGGTCGTCACGGAAGGGACGGTCATCGCGGAAGGGACGGTCGCCCCGAAGCGCACGGTTGCCCCGAACGGCGCGGTCGTTCCTGACGGCCCGATCGCCCCGGAACCGGCGGTCGCCCCGGACCGAGCCGTGGTCACGGTCGCTGCGGCCGGCGTCCCTGGCGGTCCTGACGGTCCTGTCGGTCCTGGGGCGCTGGCCGGGCTGCGGGCGCTGCGCGGTGCGCGGGTCGCGCGCGCCGCTCTCCGCGATCTCGCGGGGCAGGGTCATGAACTTGGACGAACCCAGGTTCTTCAGGTTCTTCGTCAGGGTGTAGCCGATCTTGCCGACGTCCGGCGCGAGCACCTTGGTCCACCGCTTGTCCTGCTCGGGCAGGCAGGCGCCGAGCGTGCGGCCGCGTTCGGAGATCCGGCCGAGGGTGTCGGCGCCCTTCCTGGCCTCGGCGCGTACGTCGGACTCGGTGGTCGCCCGGTAGGCGCACGTGCTGTTGGCGGTACGCGGCGCCTTCTTGGCCGGACGGCCGGAGGCGACGTCGCCGAGATCCTGCCAGCCGCCCCGGGGGCCCTGCCCGCGCCAGGGTCGGTCGCCCGCGCCGTCGGAGGGCCTGGGGTCGGCGAAGGCGGGAATGCCCGCGAAGGCGCCGCCGGAAACGGAGGTCGCCAGCAGAATGGCGGCGAATTTATGCGATGCGCGGTTGATGTGCGATGCGCGGTTGAACGGCATGAGAGTAGCTCCTTGTGGATGAACTACTCCCTTATTTGCATTTCGCGCCACATGCCGGGCCGCGCCGCTCCGGAGGATGGCGAGGTCCGGCATCGGAAAATGCCCTTACATGGGGGAGCGAGGGCTCCGGATAAACCGGGGCCCTCGCAGCAGCCTAGCCGTTTACCTGGCCAGGGTCAGTGGTTTACCAGCCACCCCAGCCGCCCCAGCTACCGCCGCGGCGCTCGTGGAGGCAGCCCCTGCGGTGCGTCCAGCGGACCCGGTTCTCGGCCAGGTTGAGGCGGATCTTGACGCGGTTGACGAAGTGACCGTGCCGACGGTGGCCGTGTCCCCAGCGGCCCCAGCGGTGCCAGCCGCCCCAGCCACCCCAGCGGTGGCCCCAGCCGTGGCCCCTGTGCCAGCGGCAGTGCCGGTGGTGCCCTGTCAGCACACTCGGGCTGGAGGAGACGTTGGTGGCCGCGCTGACACCGGTGGCCGCGCTGGCGGCAGTCGTGGTGGCCGCTTCGCCGAGCCCCACGATTCCCCCAGTGAGGGCCGTGGTGATCGTGGCGGAGGCCATCAGTTTCTTGAGGTTGGACATTGTGCTTCCCCCTGAACGGTTCCTTGCACTTTCGGCATTTACCGCCGATGACGGTGAGTGCCATCGATGTCACGCAGAGGTGCATCTGCTTGTCTTACTTTCCGGCGTTGAGTGGCATAAACGACGAAGCACTCCTTTTGCCCCATGCTTGGGTAGTCGTTAGATCCATTAGACATTTATGCAAGGAAATACGCCGAAATGTCCGGATTTGTGCCACCTCCGAAAGGGGGTGCGGGAATGCCCGCGAATTCCAAGGGGCGGGCATGAAAGAACCGTGGCACGGTCATGGTCAGACGGTTTCTGGAGTGGCGACTGGCCGTAGTAGATCACCGTCGGATAGTGCCAACCCCCTCCGACCCCCCACTCC
>NZ_JABCPZ010000284.1 GCF_013283785.1 Nonomuraea antri | reverse complement strand
TGAGATGTGTATAAGAGACAGGTGCGGGGGCTGCCGGTCAACGAGGTGGCGCCGGAGGTGACCGTGGAGGGTCCGGTGCCCGAGCTGGCGGACGAGGTGCGGGAGCTGCACCGGCGCTTCTACCAGAGGGCACGGGCCCGCGAGTAGAGCTCGTGGTCCATGTCCGGCCGGCCCCTGAGCCCGCGGAAGAGGCGGTTGATCCTGGTCCGCTCGGTCTTGTGACACCGGCGCCAGGTCTGCAGCACGCGCAGCACGCCGTCGGCGGGAAGCCGGGGCTCGTCCGCTTCGAGCTGCCTGAGCACCAGGTCGAGGTAGCGCGGCCCGGCGACGTCCGCGCGGATGGCCCGGTCGTAGAGCTGGATCCGGACCTTCGGGTCGGCCTCCTCCACCGGTTCGAGCAGCAGCGCGAGCAGGTCGGCGAGGGGAGTGTTCGGCAGCTCGGCGAAGCCTTCGCCCGTCCACGCGACGTACGGCATCAGGCCGAGCAGGAGATGCGAGACCGGGCTGTCGTCGCGGAAGGCGGCCTCGCGTATCCACGGGGTCATCGGATGGCCGTGCGTGAACACCTGGTGGGGGTGCGGGTCCCACCAGCCCTCCGGCAGCGCCGGCCAGGAGAAGAAGGGCAGGTCGGTGACTCGGAAGTCCTCCCCGGTGTCGGGCGCGACCGCGAGATGCCGCACCCCCTCCCGGACGAAGTGCCGCACCCGCAGGAACGTCGTCAGCGACGCCCACTCGTCCCTGGTGAGTTGTGACTGCCACAGGCGCGTGATGCGCCGCCACCGCTCGTTGGCCGGCTCCGGCTCGGCGACGGCGAACAGCTCGGCGCCGGAGAGCGGCCGGTCGGCCGAGAGCACGGCCAGCAACAACAGGTTCGCGGCGTAGGCGGCGTGCCTGGCCGGCACGTCCGCCTCCACCGGCTGGTACCGGTCGAGGTCGGCGACCGGGCGCGGCCGCTGCGACTCGGCGAACAGCCGGCACAGGTGGTCGCGCAGCAGCTCGCGGTGCCCCGCCGGGACGCGGTGGGCCAGGCCGTGCCGCAGGAAACCCATGGTGGACGAGCGCACGGAGAGCACCGCGAACGACAGCAGCGCGTGCAGGAACGCGTCCCCGGGCAGCGCCGGGCGGTTGCGTGCCGCCGCGCGGTCGAGCTCGTCGGCCAGGTCCGCCAGCTCGCGCACGACCAGCCGGGCGACCAGGTACTCGCCGAACGTGGCGTGCAGGAACTCGTAGGTGCGCAGCCGCTGGTCCTCGCGCAGCGCCTGCGTCCGGTGGACGAAGAAGAACCCGCCGATGACGTTCTCGGCCGGCGACAGGTCGCGGCGGAACCCGGTGGGCTCGGCCGCGACCCGGCCGCCGGGCAGCAGGGCCTCCAGGTCGGCGTTGAGCTGGTCGCCGGTGACCCACTGGCGGCCCCGGTTGTGCATGGCGAACGCGGTGACCGACAGCCGCAGCAACTCGTGCTCCACCGCCCTGGCCAGGTCCGCGTCCGTCCGGTCCGAGGCGGACTTGCGTACCTCGCGGGCGGCGAAGTCGCGCAGCAGCCGCTCGTACAGCTCGGCCTCGTCGAGGTGGGCGCCGAGCCGGTGCAGCGCGTTGGCGTCGGCGTCGTACAGGGCGAGCATGAGCAGCAGCAGCGGCTGCCCGGACAGCTGCGGCAGGGCGAGCACGTGCTCCACCGAGAGCGGACGCAGCCCGCGCCCGGCCAGGTACGGCGTGTTGTGCTGGTTCCAGGTCGTCACCCAGCGGCGTACCTGGTCCTCGTCGAACGGCTCCAGCCGCAGCACCACCGACTCCGCGGGCAGCCTGGCCCGGTCGGCGACCGTCGTGCGCGAGGTCACGATCACGGCCAGGGGGCGGCCGCGCTCGGCCTGGCGGAGCTGGAAGGCGGCGACCCGGTCCAGGTAGTCCGTCTGGTTCACGCCGGTGGCCTGCAGCAGCTCGTCGAAACCGTCCAGCATGACGACGGGCAGCGCGCCGTCGGCCGCGTGCACCAGCTCCGGCCAGGGCATGCTCTCGTCCAGGGCGTCCTTGATCGCGTGCTCGATCTGGCCGAGCACGTCGCTGTCGGCGGGCACCGCGCGCAGCTCGACCCGCAGCGGCAGGAAGTCCGCGGCGGGCAGCCGCGCCGCCAGGATCCTGGTCAGCGCCGACTTGCCCGCGCCCGGCTGGCCCAGGATCACCAGCGGGGCCCGCGCCGACTGGGTGAGCGTGAGGTGGGCGACCAGCAGCCCGATCAGGTCGTCGCGCCTGGGCCGGTCGGCCCAGGTCCGCTCGTCGGCCGGGCTGCGGTCGTGGCCGGGCGGGAGCAGCCGGAAGCCGGGATCGACGTACCCCTCGGCCAGGGTCGGGACGCGCATGCCCAGGGGCGCGTCCGACGACAGCGAGATCGGCCGGCCGAGCGCGGACCTGTTCGCCCTGACCAGCGCCGCCAGCCGATCGGACGGCGACCGGCCGGAACTGACGGCGGCCAGCCGCTCCTGCAGGCCGAGCAGCCCGTGCCTGGTCGCCTGGTGCTCGATGAGGTTCGACCAGTGCGCGACCTCGGGGAAGTCGGCGGCCAGACGGCGGAACAGCTCCTCGTAGCGGCGGCAGGCCAGCGCCGGCACCTCGACGGACATCACCTCGCGGAAGCGGTCCCGGTGGGTTTCGTGCCAGTCGTCCCAGCACTTCAGCCCGGAGATCAGGGTGAGCAGGTCGGTGGAGAACCGCCGGTAGCGGTCGGCCAGCTCGGCGAGCAACTGCTCGTGCGGACGTTGCGGGGCGGGGCAGGGCAGCTCGGCGTCGATGAGGCGGCCCGCCCAGTCGCTCGACCGGCCCGCCCTGATCAGCCGGTCCTGGTCGTCGCGGGTCAGCCCGGGCAGCGCGGCCCGCTCGTCGAGCGCCTCGAAGTACGCCGTGACCACCACGACCGCGTGTGCCGCCGTCAGCCGTTCGGTCCTGTCGTACCTGGTCAGGCCCTTGGCGTGGTCGTGGAGGCGGCGGATCAGGCCGTCGCCGAGCCGTACCGCCTCCGCGCGCGCGTCGAACAGGTCCACCGCGCCGAGCGCGAACAGCGCCAGCGACGACAGCTTGTCCAGTGCCGTGGTGAGCGCGCTCTCGCCACCGAGCAGGACGACCGCGTCCCGATAGCTCAACATCCTGCGCAACGGGGCTCCTCGTAGGCGTTTCCCGTCAGTCTGCCGAACCTTGGGCGCGATCGACAGGAACTGTCACGAATCGGCGGCGCGCAGCCCGATCGCCGGGAGTTGTCAGGAGTCGGCGGCGCCCAGCGCGATCGTGTCGGCGACCTCCTCGTGCCGCTCGGTCTCCTCCTGCGCGAAGCGGGCCTCGTCGAGCTTGTCGGCGATCTCCTCGTCCTGCTTCATCAGCGCCTCGAGCGACTGGCCCGCCATGTCCAGCACGCCCATGTCCGCGTACGCCTGCTGCAGCCGCGGGCTCCACAGCCCGATGTCCTTCACGCACGGCACGATCCGGCTGAACAGCAGCGAGCGGAACAGCTTGAGGTAGGCCGACCGGTCGACCGCTTCCATGGCCTCGCCGACCTCGGACTTCGACAGGCCCAGGGTGTGCCAGGTCTCCTCGCCGCGCAGCCGGTCGCGCATCAGGTAGCAGCCCTCGATCACGAAGTCCTCGCGCTCGCGCAGCTCGCTCTCGGAGAGGTTCCTGTAGTAGTCGCGCAGCGCCATGCGGCCGAACGCGACGTGCCTGGCCTCGTCCTGCATCACGTAGGCGAGGATCTGCTTGGGCAGCGGCTTGGTGGTCATGTCGCGCATCACCCCGAACGCGGCCAGCGCCAGCCCTTCGATGAGCACCTGCATGCCCAGGTACGGCATGTCCCAGCGGGAGTCGGTCAGCGTGCTGTCGAGTAACGCCTTCAGATGCGTGTTGATCGGGTAGGCCAGGCCGATCTTCTCCTGCAGGAACCTGGCGTACGTCTCGGCGTGCCTGGCCTCGTCCATGGTCTGGGTGGCGGCGTAGAACTTGGAGTCCAGGTCGGGGACCGACTCGACGATCTTCGCCGAGCAGATCATCGCGCCCTGCTCGCCGTGCAGGAACTGGGAGAACTGCCAGGCCGCGCCGTGCAGCTTGACGTCCTGGCGCTGCTTGTGGTCCATCCGCTCCCACAGCGGGGTGCCGAAGATGGCGATCGTCTCGTCCGGGATGCCCAGCACGTTGTACGGGTCGACCTCGAGGTCCCAGTCGATGCGCTTGGTGGAGTCCCACTGCTTGTCCTTGCCCTTTTGGTACAGGGCCAGCATGCGGTCTCTGCCGTCGTCGTATTCCCAGGTGAACCGGCTCTGGCCGGCCATTTCGACATTCCACGTGGAGAGTTCTGCGGGGATCGTGTAGAGATCGTGCGTCGACATAGGACCTCCGTGGGGGCCGGCACGTACGTACACCGTACGTCCACGTTTTCGAGGCTTGCACGTACGCCGTACGTCCGTCAATAGAATGTGCTATGCCCACCGAGCCGCTGTCCCGGCACCGCATCGTCGCGGCGGCCATCGAACTCATCGAGCGCGAGGGCGCCGACGCCGTCTCGATGCGGCGCATCGCCGCAGACCTGGGCGTCGGCGTGATGTCCCTCTACAACCACGTGCCGAACAAGGACGCCCTGCTCGACGGGGTGGCCGAGGCCGTGCTCAGCGAGATCGAGTTCACCGACGACCCCGCCGCGCACTGGACCGACCGGGTGCGCGCGCAGGCGCGTGCCTTCCGCCAGATCGCGCACGACCACCCGCGCTCCACCATGCTGGTGATCAGCCGTCAACTGCACTCCACCGCCGGGCTGCTGCCCGTCGAACGCGCGCTGGCCACGCTGCGCGGCGCCGGGTTCGACGGGGTCGACGCGGTCCGGATGCTGCGCATGTTCATCGCGTTCATCGTCGGGACGCTGCTGCGCGAGGTGGGGGTGACACCGACGTTCGCGCCGCCGGAGCACGGCCGGGCGGTCGACGTCGACAAGATCGACCCGGCGCTGTTCCCCGAGGTGAGCGCGCTGGCGAAGCCGCTGGGACACTGCGACCACGAGGCGGAGTTCGAGTTCGGCCTCGAACTGCTGATCCAGGCGATCGCCGTGCATCCCGGACGGCGGGAGCGCACGTGAGCGGGCCCGTGACCAGCGCAGGGAGGGCGCCCTGCCGGGCGCCCTCCCCATCTCAGTACCAGTTGTGCGATCTCCAATGGCCCCAGGCGCCGCACGGCCTGCCGTACCTCCCCTTGATGTAAGCCAGGCCCCACCGGATCTGCGTCTCCGGGTTGGAGCGCCAGTCACGGCCGGCGCCTCGCATCTTGCCCGCGGGCAACGCCTGCGGAATGCCGTAGGCGCCGGATGAACGGTTGTACGCGCGATGGTTCCAGTTGCTCTCGCGCGTCCACAGATTGTCCAGACAGCGGAACTGCTGATAATTCCACGCCCGCTGGACCACTTGATTCAGGGCGATGCCCTTGTTCCTGTTCTTCGGCCGATGGGCCGGGATCTTAGGTTGCGCTGACGTTTTCCACGTCCGGGTCTGGACGACCGGGACCGGCGCGGATTCCGCGGCGGCGCTCGCCATTCCGGCGCCGAACGTGGTGATCGTAGTGGCGGTGATGAATGCGCGGCTCAACACGCGTTGGCTGTCCAAATCGTTCCTCGTCATCGGGTCGCGTGCGGACGGGCGCCCCCGAGGAGCGCCCTGCCGTTCAGCGTCCGTGGCTCGGACGAGAAGAGTCCGCGTGGCCCTCCGGGATCCCGTTCCGCCCAGGGGGCGGCCCGGAGGACTCCACGACGTGTCCATAGCCGATTCCTATTACGCGCGGTCATCGGCGGTCACAGATCTCGACACGCGATGGACAGGTGTTTGTGTGATCGTTGCGGGCAAATGGCCGCCTCGCAGGGCCTGGATTGCGTGGCCCGGCGGCCGGATGGGATCGGCTTGCCGCAAAACGCGCCCGAGCCTGGGGTTTGGCTCAGTACCAATGGTGGGATTGGAAGTGCGCCCAGGCGCGACACGGCGACCCGTACCGCTTCTTGATGTAGGACAGGCCCCAGGCGATCTGCGTACGCGGGTTGGTGCGCCAGTCACGGCCCGAGGCGGCCATCTTGCGCCCGGGCAGCGCCTGCGGGATCCCGTAGGCGCCGGAGCGGTTGCCGGCCCGGTGATTCCAGCCGCTCTCCCTGGTCCAGAGCCTCTCCAGGCACCTGAACTGCTTGATGTTCCAGCCACGCTTGGCGACCATCGGCTTGGCGATCGACTTGTTCCTGCCGCTGGTCTGGGAGCTCTGCGCCTGCGCGGCCGTGGCGCCGCCTGCCGTCACCAGGGTGGCGGTCAGGACCAGGACGCCGGTACGGCGGAGCATCGGCATGCGGATTCCCTTTCAAAGGGGACGGGGACCGCGCCACCCTGCCGGAGAATTCCGCTTCCTGGCTAATTGACCATGAACTCACATATCTATAACCAATGATCACTATTTATGTGTGTTCAGGGGATTTATGTGAAAAATGTGGACTGCGTCACAATTTCGCGCGCCGGCCGTTCTGTAAGCTCGGATCATGAGCCTCCGTGACATCCCGCTGCGCACCCTCGCCGACGCCCCCACCACCCTGGCCGACCTGGCCGGCGACAAGGCGGTCCTCCTCGTCAACGTCGCCTCCAGATGCGGCCTGACCCCGCAGTACGGCGCCCTGGTCGACCTGCAGCGCGAGTACGGCCCCCGCGGGTTCACGGTGATCGGCGTGCCCTGCAACCAGTTCATGGGCCAGGAGCCCGGCTCGGCCGAGGAGATCCAGCAGTTCTGCGCCACCACGTACGGCGTGGACTTCCCGCTGCTGGAGAAGTCCGACGTCAACGGCGACAACCGGCACCCCCTCTACGCCGAGCTCACCCGCACCGCGGACGCCGAGGGCGAGGCCGGCGACATCCAGTGGAACTTCGAGAAGTTCCTGCTCGACAGGGACGGCAACGCGGTCGCCCGCTTCCGCCCGCGCACCGCCCCTGACGACCCGGCCGTCATCACCGCACTCGAAAAGCTCCTCTGACGACGCGCCGAGGTGGAGGCGCGGCCCCCGGGCGGCGCCTCCACGAGCTCACGTGTCACCGGGGACGATTGCCGGCCCCGACTCCTCCGTCAGGAGTGCGAATCTGGGCGACCAGCCGCCACACATCGGAGCTGGGATTGGACCGCACGGGCGACCCGTCGCCATCGTGCTTCTTGTCGAGTGCCCGTGCCCGCGCCTCGGCCTCATCATGGCGTGCGACGAGTTGTTCGAGTGCCTGCGCCGTCGGTGTCTTTCCGCAGCTGAGCAGTGTTTTCGCGATATCCTGGGCCTTCGTGCGATCCAGGCTCGCCCACTGGTCCTGAAAGTGCAGGGCGAACCACAGTTCGATGCAGGGATTCGAGACGGCAAGCCTGATCTCGTTCTTGGTCGCTAAATCGATGGCCTGATCCAGGCCATGATGCTCGTCGACGTCGAAGACACACCAATACTCGCTGAACGCCTGGCCGCGTCCGCGCCGCTGGTCGCGAAGGTCGTTCTCCCGTCTGTCTCGTGCCTTTTCCACTAACTGAAGCGGACCTCCGTGGAAGTCGTCGATGACCACGATCGCCCGATCTCTGAAAAGCCGGTACCAGTGCAGCAGGTAACTGGGCTCGGTTTTCCTGCCCTCGGTGAACGCCAAGATCGACCGCCGGTTCGCGGCGGCTGACGTCCCCCCTCTGGTCCGGCGGGTGCCGCGGCCCTTCATCCGTGCTCGCCAGTAGCGATCAACTGGGCGACCTCGACGAATTCCGCACGGTTGACGATCGGAGTGGCGCCGTACAGTCCCGCTAGGTAGCGCTTGCCTATGGCTTCCTCTCTTCGCGGTCCCAAGTCCGACAGGGGATATAGCCGGCTGTTGCCATCGGCCAGTTTCTCTGTGAACCAGATCTGATCCCGGCCGAGTCGGCGATGCCCCGTAGTGTCATCGAGGAGTGAGACATCATGGGAACTGAAGATCAGCTGGGCGCCGTTGGTATTGGCCTCCTGGTCCTGAAAGAGCTCGACCAGTCGCTGCACCAGCATCGGATGCAAGCTCGCTTCGAGTTCGTCGGCGAGCAGGACGCTGCCGCGCTCCAACGCGGCCACGACCGGTCCGATCAGCCCCAGCCAGACCAGTGTTCCGAGGGACTCTTCCGAGACGTCGAAGTCGATGTCGTCGCCGCCGCCTTGGTGGGTGAGCACGAGCCCCAACTCCGTCAGATCGACGTCAGGCGCCGCCTCGGCTTCCTCCTCTCGTCCGGAGAGGATTTGCGCGGCCCGGCGTACCCGGTCGACGACCTGTGGGTCGAGCGGGCGGATCCGGACGTTCGCGATGCCGAGGTCGGCGGCTCGGATCAACGCGAGAACCAGGTCGCGGCTCCGCTCGTGTCGTAGCAGATGCGTGGTGTACGCCCACCGGACCTGTCTGCTGGAGGCCTCGGCGAGCAGAAGGCTGTCTTCGAACCATTGAAAGAGTGGCAGGAGATCTGGATGCCCGGCTGCGGCCGCCGCAGAGAGGAAGAAGGCATTGGGACGCGTGATCTTTTCGACCGCGCGACCGACGCTCCGGTTTCCTGCGCCCAACTCGATCGGCTTGCCGCTCTCACGGCGGAAGAGCAGGGCGCTGCGGCCGCGCGGATAGCGGTAGGCCCATTCCTTCAGCACCCGTTCGTCATCGAAGATCACGCCGTACTCGTGGCGGACACCGTTCAGCACGAGATCCACTTCGAACCGGGACGGTCTGGCGGTGGAGTCCTTGTCCAGCCGGAACGGACGGCGAGGTATGCCACCACCAGGATCACCGGACCGAAACGACAACAAGACATGGTTGCGGAAGACGCTCATTGCCTTGAGTACGTTGCTCTTCCCTGACCCGTTGGGCCCGAAAACTCCCGCTACGGGAAGTACTCGGACGGGACGGCCACCCTGACGCCAGGACACCTTCCGGGGTACCCCGTCATCCGCGAGAGCCGTTGCCTCCATGGACAGCTCCAGCTCGTCACGGAAGGAATGGACGTTCTCGGCTCGGAACGCCAACAACATCGAATGCTGACCGCCTGCTGAGGGCTCCATGAGGACGATTATCGCGAGTTTCCTGCAATTTCTCAATCGGGAAGCGGTCAGAGTTCCCCTGTGGCGAAATCCAAGTCGCCCGGAGTCGGGAAAATGTGGCCTCTTTTCCCGACTTATTCGGCCGCGACTCAGACGCTGACGGCGACCTTGCCGCGGACCTGGCCTCCGCGCACGTACTGGATGGCGGCGGCGGTCTCGGCCAGCGGGAACGTCCGGTCCAGTGCCGGGGTCACCCGGCCGGCCGCCGCGAGGTCCGCCAGCTCACGGAGGTCGTCCTGACGCGCCGCCGACAGCAGCGGACGCAGGTTCTGCCGGATGAACGTCGACCACAGCGCGGCCCGCAGCTGACGGTCGGTGCCCTGCAGCCAACGGCCGCCGCGGCACTCGCTGCCGACGATCACCAGCGTGCCGCGCGGCGTGAGCGCGCGGCGCAGGTGGGAGAGCTTGCGGTGGCCGCCGGTGTCGAGGATGAGGTCGTATCGCCGGCCCGTGCGGGTGACGTCCTCGACGCCGTAGTCGATGATCTCGTCCGCGCCGAGCGTACGGACCAGGTCGGTCTTCGCGCCGCTGCACACGCCCGTGACGTGGGCGTCCATCGACTTGGCGAGCTGCACCGCGAACGAGCCGACCGCGCCCGCCGCGCCGATGACCAGCACCCGCGGGCCGCTTGGGCCCGGACGAAGCCCGCCGGCGTCGCGCAGGCCCTGCAGGGCGGCACAGCCGGAGGTGGGCAGGCAGGCGGCCTGCTCCGGGCTGAGGCCGGGCGGCCTGGGCACGAGCCGGTCCTGGGTGGTGCGGGCGTATTCGGCGAACGCGCCGTCGCAGGTGCCGAACACCTCGTCGCCCGGCTGGAATCGCGTCACGTTCCTGCCGACGGCCTCGACGCGTCCGGCGACGTCCAGGCCGGGGACGCGGCTCTTCGGCCGGCGCAGCCCGATGCCCGCGAACCGCACCGGGTACGGCAGGCCGGTGACGGAGTGCCAGACGCCCTGGTCTATCCCGGCCGCCTGGACGCGTAAGAGCACGTCGTCGTCCCCGGCGATGGCGGGCCGCTCGACCTCGCCGAGCCGCAGCAGGTCGGGGGAGCAGTAGTCGTCCTGGACGATGGCCTTCATGAGTGTGCGGGGGGTGGTGGTGGGAACGGTCTTCATGGTGCGTCCTCCGGATACTGGAATACCTGGTCGATCGAAACGTTGAACACCCGCGCGATGCGGAAGGCCATTTCGAGCGAGGGGGAGTAGCGTCCCTGCTCGATGGCGATGACGGTCTGACGGGTCACGCCGACGCGCTCCGCCAGCTCCGCCTGGGTCATCTCGCCGTGCGCGAACCTGAGCGCCCGGATGGAGTTGGTGACGTTGGTGGGCTTGGTCACGTCAGAAGCCCCGCCGGTAGGCGACGATCTTCGCGACCGACGACACGAACGCCGACAGGACGAACCCGAGATACAGCGCGTTGGCGATCCAGAAGTGCGCCGAGCCCAGCAGCGTCAGCCCGAACGCCGCCAGCGCGCCCAGGCTGAGCACGTAGAACTCGACGCGCCGGCCGTACAGGACGATGTCGGCGTCGCGCTCGTCCCGCTGCCCGGCGTCCTGCGGGGAGAGGATTCCGGCGACGATGTTCGCGCCGATGTTCATCACCATGGCCGCGCCGATGGCGACGAGCAGCGGCCGGACGTAGGCGATCTCGGTCACGGGCGTGGTGGGCAGTTGCCCGAGGACGATCGCGAAGTAGACGACGGGCACGCCCACTGCGATGGCTGCGTAGATCCAGACGCGCTTCTCTTCGAACGACATGTCGCCCCCATGTAAAACAAACCTGACATGAGTTGAAGGTAAAGCGCAGCGGACATGATGTCAAGAATTTTTAACCATGCCCGGGTCCGGTCGATCTCCTGCGGCACCGTGACGCCGTGACGCCGTGAGGCCGTGGTGGGGCGGCGTGGGATGGGGAAGGATGGCGGCATGACGTCGTTGTCGTTGTGGCTCTGGCGGCTGGTCTTCTGGGTCGGCTGCGTGCTGCTCGTGACCGGCGCGGTCCTGTCGTTCGCGGCCCTGCCGGATCGGGCGCCTGCCGCCTTTCCACTCACCATGGCGGGACTGGGGCTCGCGCTGGTCGGAGGGTTCGTCGTCGCGATCAGAACGGGGACGGGCGAGCAGACTGCGCCGACGGATGGAGCGGTTCGTGACGAACGTGCCGCAGTCGCCGCCTCCGACCCCGACGACGACGGCTCACACTAGGCGCACGGACACCGACTCGCGAGGTGCAGTTACGCAGCTCACCCCGGCCACACTCCTTTGCAGCCTCTCATCGCAACGCCCCGGAGCCATGGCCGATTGGGCCCCGGCTTGTGCGGGCCCCGGCTTGTGCGGGCCCCGGCCGGTGCGGGGCCAGGCCTGTGCGGGGCCAGGCCCGAGGCGGGCTGAGCCCAGGCCTGTGCCGGCTCCTGGCTGGCCTGTGCGGCTTTAGAGCAGGGCAGGCCCAGAACAGTGCAGGCCCAGGGCGGTGCGGGCCCCAGGGCAGCGCAGGCTCCAGGGCAGCGCAGGCTCCAGGGCAGTGCAGCCCCGGCCTCTCAACCTCGGGCACCCGATTCCGGCCCGACCTCTCCCGGGGCCCATCTCGGCCAGACGCTAGGTCTCACTGAGATCCGTTGGTCTCACTGGCATCCACACGCCCCACCGGCACTCCCTCACCCAAGGGAGCCCCATTCCAGCCGCTCGCGCCCCCTTGAGGTGCCCCTCATCGCGGGCATTGGGCGGCGGATCTCAATGAGAGCAACGGATCCCAGGGAGACCAGTGGATGCCGGTGATAGCAGGTGGATGCCCATGGGGCCTGTGGGATCCATCGGGCATGTGGGATCGGCGGGGCCTCAGCCCACGATCTCGTCATCCACATGGGCGGCGAACTGGGCGGCGCGGATCTCAGCCATCTCCTCACCCCGCCGAATCCGGCTCTCCCAGGCCGTCTCCACCCCGAACGCCCGCCGCGCGAACCCCAGCTTGCTGATCGCCTCGGACATGGCCGGATCGCCCGGCGCGTACACCTGCCCGTCGATGGCCACCGTGTTCGGTGGGACGAAGAACTCGTCGGGCAGCACGCACCCCGCGTGGGCGGTGGCCCCGATCGCGATGACCACCCCTGCGCCCAGCACCGCGTCCTGCAACACCGTGGCACCAGTGGCCAGATAGGCGCACCGACCGACCTGGCAGCCGAGCAGCGTGGCGTGCGGCCCGACGAAGACATGGTCACCCAACGTCACATCGCCGCGCAGGACGGCGTTCTCGCAGATGACGGACGCCTCGCCGACCTCGATGGCGCCATCCTCGGCGTCCAGCACGGCGCCGTACATGACGCGGGCGCGCGGGCCGACGCGCACCTGGCCGACGAGGGTGGCGGTGGGCGCGATGTACGCGCTGGGTTCGACCACGGGCTCATGGCCGCGATGACGAATCAACATGGGCCCATGATGGGCTGGATCGGCCTGGCCAGGTAGATCATTGCCCGTTTCATGACGGTTCGTTTGCGTTTGTCCGATTCATGGCATAGTCTTGCATGTGTTGGCCGGGGACAAGACCCGCACTACGCCGAGGCACCCCGCCCCAACC
>NZ_JABCPZ010000283.1 GCF_013283785.1 Nonomuraea antri | reverse complement strand
GCACTGCCCGATGTGCGCGGCCGCGCACATCGGGCAGTGCTCGCCGGAGGTGTAGACGGTGGCCGCGGCCCGCTCCCGCGGTGCCAGGTGCTCGGCCGACCAGCGGGCCAGCGCGAACTCCGGGTGTTGCGTGCGGTCGCCGCCCGCCACCCGGTTGTGGTCCTCCGCGAGCACCCGGCCGTCGCCCGACACCAGCACGGACCCGAACGGCTCGTCGCCCTTGTCCAGTGCCTCGGCCGCCAGTTCCACGCAGCGGCGCAGGTGCCGCAGGTCAGTTTCACCGATCATTCGTCCCATCCTAGACATCGGCCCTGGTCACCACCGTGAGGACGGCCACGGCCAGGAAGGCGGCCGCGGCGACGAGCGCGGCGTGCCGCAGGCCGGTGACGAAGGTGTCCGGCGTGGCGGGGTCACCGGCCAGGGCGCCGAGCACGGCCACGCCCATCGCGCCGCCCGCCTGCCTGGCGGTGTTGTCGAGCAGGCCGGCCGGCCCCTCCCCGCCGGGCGGCGCGGCGCTCCTGGTCAGCGCGACCACGCTCGACGTGAGCAGCCCGGCGCCGGCCCCGATCACGGCCATGGCCGGGAACAGCGGCACGTACGCGGACTCGGGGGTCAGTCGGAGCAGCAGCAGGAATCCGGCCACCAGCAGGACCAGCCCGGCGAGCATGACCGGCCGGGGGCCGTGCCGGCCGGCCAGGCGGCCGCCTAGGGCGGGCAGCACGACCAGCGGGACGAACAGCGTCAGCAGCGACACCCCGGCGGCCAGTGGCGTGAGGTGCCTGACGGCCTGCAGGTAGAACGTGAGCAGCAGCATGACGCCGTGGACGCCGAAGTTCATCGTCGCCGCCGCCACCGTGCCGAGCGCGATGGACGGCCGGCGCAGCAGCGCCATGGGCAGCGCCGGGTCCTCCTTGCGTCCTTCGACCTGGGTGAACGCGACGCCGCAGGCCACCGCGACCGCGGCGGCGAGCCACACGGGCCGCGCGTAGGTGCCCAGGCGGCCGGCCTCGATGACGATGAACACGGCCAGGGTGAGGGTGGCGGTGCCGAGCACGACGCCGAGCACGTCCAGCGGCCGCGGTTCCGTCTCGCCCTCCGGATCGTGCTCCGGCACGGTACGCAGCACGACCAGGATGACCAGTGCGATCACCGGGACGTTGAGCCAGAACACCCACGGCCATCCCAGGTAGCGCACGAGCGCGCCGCCGAGCACCGGTCCGGCGGGCAGCGCCAGGCTCCCGACGGCGGCCCACGCGCCGACGGCCCTGCCTGGGTGCAGGGCGCCGATCAACGCCGGCGTGGTGGAGAGCAGCAGCGCGGCCCCGGCGCCCTGCGCGACCCGGGCCGCGACCAGCGCCCCGATGCCGGGCGCGAGCGCGCACGCAGCGGAGGCCAGCGCGAACACGGCGAACCCGATGACCACCACCCGCCGGTGCCCGTACCTGTCGCCGAGAGCGAGACCGGCCGGCAGCAGGCCGGCGAGTGCGACCTGGTGACCGTCCACCACCCACTGCAGGTCCGCCAGGTGGCGGGTGCCCACGCCCGCGCCGATGGACGGCAGCGCGACGTTGACGGTCGTCACGTCGAGCAGGACGAAGAACATCCCCGCGCACATCATGACGAGGGCGACGCCCCTACCCGAGCCCATGATCTTTCACGTTTCCGCACGTCAGGGCCACGAAACCGGGTCCGCGCAGGCAGAAAACGGGTTGATGGCGCGTATTAGCCTGGAAGTGATGCCTCCCGATACGCGTACCTCTCGCCGTCCCCTGCTGTCGTCGAACTCGTTGTGGCGGATGAAGTCCTATCTTCGTCCGCACATCACCAAGGTGGCCTTGATCTGGCTGTCTGCGATCATCGGCATCGGCGCCGCTCTGGCGCTGCCCCTCATCGTCCAGGAGGTCGTCGACGGGCCGGTCCGTCGCGGCGAGCCGGACGGACTGCTCCTCCTCGGGCTGCTCGCACTCGGCGTCGGCGTGCTCGAAGCCCTGCTCATCTTCTTCCGGCGCTACGTCCAGATCGGGCCGGTGCTCGGCCTGGAGACCCAGATCCGCGACGACCTGTACCGGCATCTGCAGCGGCTGCCGATGGGCTTCCACGGTGAGTGGCAGTCCGGCCAGTTGTTGTCGCGGGCCACCACCGACCTGTCCACGATCCGCCGCTTCCTCGGCTTCGGCATGCTGTTCCTGGTCATGAACGTGATCCAGCTCATCACGGTGACCGTGCTGCTGCTGAACATGTACTGGCCGCTGGGGTTGCTGGTGGCGGCCTCGGCGGTGCCGATCGTGGCCACGTCGATGCGCTTCGAGAAGCGCTACATCAAGATCTCCCGCCAGGTGCAGGACGAGCAGGGCGACCTCGCCACGCTCGTCGAGGAATCGGCCATCGGCATCCGGACGATCAAGGCGTTCGGCCGCCGGCACCACGTCTACGACACCTACGACGAGTCCGCGCTGAAGGTGTACGCGTCCTCGATGGACAAGGTGCGGGTGTCGGCCAGGTTCTTCGCCTTCCTGGAGGTCATACCGAACATCACGCTCGCGCTGGTGCTGCTGCTCGGCGCGCTGGCCGTGGGCGCGGCGGCGCTGACCACGGGCACGCTGGTGGCGTTCACGCTGCTGATGCTCCAGCTCGTCTGGCCGATCGCCAGCCTCGGCTACATCCTGGCCATGGCCCAGGAGGCGATGACCGCGGCCGACCGGGTGATGGAGGTCATGGACACCGTCCCGGCCATCGAGGGCGGCACCGCCACCATCGAGCAGCCGCGCGGCCACCTGCGTTTCGAGGGCGTGGAGTTCCGCTTCCCCGGGGCCGCCGAGCCGGTGCTGCGCGACGTCTGGCTCGACGTGGCGCCCGGCGAGACCGTCGCCGTCGTGGGCGCGACCGGGTCGGGCAAGACCACGCTGACCGCGCTGGTGCCCCGGCTGATCGACCCGACAGGCGGGCGCGTCACGATCGACGGCCACGACGTGCGCGAGCTGACGCTGCCCGCGCTGCGCTCGGTGGTGGCGACCGCGTTCGAGGAGCCGACGCTGTTCTCGATGAGCGTCAGGGAGAACCTGACGCTCGGCCGTCTCGACGCCACCGAGGAGGAACTGGAGTCGGCGATCCGCACCGCGCAGGCGCAGTTCGTGCACGACCTGCCGTGGGGGCTCGACACCCGCATCGGCGAGCAGGGCCTGTCGCTGTCCGGCGGGCAGCGGCAGCGGCTCGCGCTGGCGCGGGCGGTGCTGAGCAGGCCGCGCGTGCTCGTCCTCGACGACACGCTGTCCGCGCTCGACGTCGAGACCGAGGCGCTGGTGGAGGAGGCACTGCGGCACGTGCTGCGCGACGCGACCGGCATCGTGGTCGCGCACCGCGCCTCCACCGTGCTGCTGGCCGACAAGGTCGCGCTGCTGCAGAACGGCACGATCACCCACATCGGACGCCACCACGAACTGCTCGACGAGGTGCCCCAGTACCGCGAGCTGCTGGCCCAGGACGCCGACTTCGACCCCTCGGAAGGAGCGCTGCGATGACCCAGGCCGCCCAGCAGGCCGATTGGCGGGGGGTCGCCTCCGAGGAGCAGGACGAGCTGTCGGAGAAGGTGTCGCTGCTGCTGCGGGCGCGTTCGCGGCGGCTGCTCGGCGACCTGCTCACCCCGCACCGCAGGGCGATCGCACTGCTCACCGTGATCATCATCGTCTCGAACGCGGCGGGCCTGGCGATCCCGTACCTGGTCAAGGTGGGCATCGACGCAGGCATCCCGCCCATGCTGCGCGGCACCGGCTCGGGCACGCTGCTGACGGTGGTCGGGGTGATCCTGGCCGCGGCGGTCACCCAGGCGCTGACCCGCCAGGCGTTCCTGCGGCTGTCGGGCCGCATCGGCCAGGACATCCTGCTGGAGCTGCGCAGGCGGGTGTTCGACCACTTCCAGCGGCTGTCGCTGAGCTTCCACGAGAAGTACACCTCGGGCCGGGTGATCTCCCGGCTGACCTCCGACATCGAGGCCATCGCCGAGCTGCTGCAGTCCGGTTTCGACGGGCTGGTGACGGCGGTGCTGACCATGTTCGGCACGGCCGCGCTGCTGCTGGTGCTGGACGTGCACCTGGGCCTGGTGGCCCTGGTGCCGCTGCCGTTCCTGCTGCTGATCACCCGCTGGTTCCGCCGCCAGTCCGTGCTGGCCTATCGGCGTACCAGGGAGACGGTGGCGGTGCTGATCGTGCACTTCGTGGAGTCGATGACCGGCATCCGCGCGGTGCAGGCCTTCCGCCGCGAGCCGCGCAACCAGGAGATCTTCGAACGGCTCAACCGCGACTACCGGGGCGCCAACGCGCGCGGCTCGGTGCTGTTCGCCCTGTTCACCCCGGCGATCAAGGTGCTCGGCAACCTGACCGTGGCCGGCGTGCTGGTCTACGGCGGCTGGCTGGCGCTGCACCAGCAGGTCACGGTCGGCGTGCTGGCGGCGTTCCTGCTGTATCTGCGGCAGTTCTACGAGCCGATGCAGGAGATCAGCCAGTTCTACAACACGCTGCAGTCGGCGAGCGCGGCGCTGGAGAAGCTGTCCGGCGTGCTGGAGGAGGAGCCGGCGGTGCCCGAGCCGCGCGAGCCGCTGCCGCTGCCCGCCGCGCGCGGCCAGGTGCGCTTCGAGGGGGTGCGTTTCTCCTACGTCGAGGAGATGCCGATCCTGCCCGGGCTCGACCTGACGATCCCGGCCGGGCAGAGCGTGGCACTGGTGGGCGCGACCGGGGCGGGCAAGACCACGCTGGCCAAGCTGATCTCCCGCTTCTACGACCCGACGGCGGGCCGGGTGCTGCTCGACGGCGTCGATCTGCGCGCGCTCGACGAGCCGACGCTGCGTGCCGCGGTGGTCATGGTGACGCAGGAGAACTTCCTGTTCAGCGGCACGGTCGCGGACAACATCAGGTTCGGCAGGCCGGGCGCGAGCGACCGGCTGGTGCGCGAGGCGGCCCAGGCGATCGGCGCGCACGAGTTCATCGCGTCCCTGCCCGACGGCTACGACACCGAGGTGGGCAAGCGCGGCGGGCGCATGTCCGCCGGCCAGCGCCAGCTCGTCGCCTTCGCCCGGGCGTTCCTCGCCGACCCGGCCGTGCTGATCCTGGACGAGGCCACCTCCAGCCTCGACGTGCCCAGCGAGCGGCTGGTGCAGCGCGCGCTGCGCACGATCCTGGCCGACAGGACGGCGCTCATCATCGCGCACCGGCTCTCGACGGTGGAGATCGCCGACCGGGTGCTGGTGATGGAGCGCGGTGAGATCGTCGAGGACGGCCCGCCCGACCGCCTGATCGCGGCCTCCGGCCGGTTCGCCGGGCTGCACCGGGCCTGGCTGGAGAGCCTGAGCTAGCGTGCGTCATGCCGCTCCGCCCCGGTGGCCGGTGGCGGGGCGGCATGAGCGGTTCCGGCCTGTGCCGCGCTACCGGTACAGGCGCTTCGGAACCGGGCTGAGCAGCGGCGTCGGGTCGGGCCCTACGGGCTCCGCCGGCGGGATCAGCTCCGGATGGCGGGCCAGGTAGCCCGCGGGGAACGTGGTGGCCTGCTCACACCCGCAGTGCGGGCAGATGGCCCCCGGGGACGGCGGCGGGACCGCGACACCGTGACGTGTCCAGACTTCGGTCTCGTGGCCGTGCCGGTCGTCGATGCGTCTGACCAGGTATTCCTCTTCCCAGACATGCCAGCATCCACGGCATTCGAATGGCACGTTCCTGCGTTCTTCTTCCACTGAGGTCACCCCCTCAGTTCGAGTGTCTGCCCAGCTCGGGGATGCCGCAACCGGCTTCACCTGACGGACATGACGAACGTGAGCGCGCCGGCCACCACGGCCAGCGTGCCGAGCCAGGCGAAGAGCGCGTCGAGCCCGGCGTCCAGCGGCTTTCCGCCGTGCAGCGCCGCCTGATACCTACGGAACCGCACCCCCGTCCTGATGAGCAGGACGCCTCCGCACAGGGCCGCCAGCGCGAACGCCACCACGGCCGCGGTGGGCAGGCCGTGCCGGACCGCGAGCCCGGCGGCGCCGAGCCCGCCGGTGGACAGGGCCACCGCGGTACGCACCCAGGCCAGCCGGGTCCGCTCGCTCTGCAGCCCGCTGTCCCAGATCTCAGCCGACATGCGTCACACGCTGAGCACGATGAGGACCAGGGCCACGATCGCCACGGCGGCCACGCCGTAGCCGAACACGGCCGCCAGCGCGGGCGGCGGCAGCGGGGCCTGGTTGCGCAGCGCCCGCTGGATGTTGCGCCAGCGCGGGTAGGCCAGGCCCGCGGCCAGCGCGGACAGCGTGACCAGGATGATGGCCAGCGCGGTGCGGATCCACGGCACGAACACCTCCGCGGGCACCGCCGCCATGGCCACCCCACCCGCACTGAGCGCCAGCGCCGTGCTCAGCCAGGTGAGGAAGGTGCGTTCATTGGCGAGAGTAAAACGCGGGTCGGGTTCCATGAGAAATAGGCTAATTCGTACCCATTTCCCCTAGAGAAGCCGGGATTCGGGTGCGGCTCTCGGGGCTCAGCCGCAGGCCGTGGCCACCTTCTCCAGGTAGGCGGCGGTGTCGGTGCCGACCTTCTGCGCGGCGTCGACGGCGTCGTTTACGTCCTTGACGCTGATGCCGCTCAGGGTCTTGGCCAGGTCTTCCGAGGCCTGCTTGAGGGTGGTGTTGGCGGCCTTGTCCGCCGCGTCGTTGAGCTTGGTGGCGGCGTCGTCGAGGGCCTTGTCCATGGCCTGGGGGTCGTCGGTCAGGGAGGTGACCTTCGTGGCCAGATCCTTGACGATCCGCGCCGACTCCACGCAGGCCTGGGCCTTGTCGATGGTGTTGTTGACCTCTCCGCAGCCGGCCGCGAAGATCGCGAGGGCGAAGACGGCGAGGGGCACGAACCGGCTCTTGAGTTGACGCATACCTGTGACCCTACCCGCCGCCTCCGGCGGATGGCGGTTTCCCGCCATCCGACCCGGTCGCCCGCAGCGCACGCTCGATCCACCCGAATTCGCTTGCCGCGCTGGGCGAGCCGGGCGAGCTGGGAGAGTCAGGCGAGCCGGGCGAGCCGGGCGAGTCAGGTGGCCGCGTCCCGCCCCGGACGATCGCGACCAGCTCCCAGAGCCGCTCGGCCCGCCGGTCGTGCCGGTCGAAGGAGGCCAGCAGCTCCGGACCCGTCTGCCCCATGAGGTCGAGCACGCGTTCGAGCACCGGCGCCGCCTCGGCCGACCCGGGCTCGATCCCGGCACGGACGGCCGCCCGCACCTCGGCGACGGCCCGGGCGTTGGCCCGCTGCCAGGCCGACAGGTCGCGCGGCTCGGCCCAGAAGTCCTCGCTGAGCCGGCGCAGGCTCTGCCGGAAATCCTCGTCGGCGAGCAGGCCGGCCAGCTCCAGCCAGGCGTCGAGCTGCGCGATGGTGGGCTCCGGCGGCAGTTCGGGCAGCATGGCCGCGCGCATCCCGTCCAGCCAGGCGCGCCTGGCCTCGACGCCGCCGCCCACGTCGTCGACGAACGAGCCGAGCAGGTCGGCCAGCTCGGCGGCGCCCAGCCGGCGAGCGCGTGCAGCCGGCGCAGGTCGTCCTCGGCCGGATCCGCCCCGTCGCGGGCGGCCCGGTCCAGGGTGGCGCGCAGCACGGCCCTGGTGCGCTGGAGCCCGGTGATCTGTGTCTCCACGGCTCTGAGCTGCAAGGCCAGGACGTCCGTGAGCGTGCGCCGCCCGAGCGAGCGGATCGTGGCCAGGTCGACGCCGAGCTCGCGCAGCACCCGCACCAGTTCCAGCCGGACGCGATGCTCCTCGCCGTAGCGGCGGTAACCCGCCGGGGTGCGCGCCGGAGCGGGCAGGACGCCCTCGTCGGAGTAGAAGCGGATCGTCTTGACCGGGATCCCGGTCAGCTCGGCCAGCCGCCCGATCGAATAATGCACTTGAGTCTCCAGTAACGGGAGACTTTAGCGTACGCCGCATGGCGAAGAACAAGGTGCTCAGGGTGGTCACCCTGCACATGAAGGCGGCCGAGGCGGGCCCGGCGAACGTCGGCAAGGACCTCGGCCCGCTCGGCATCAACCTGATGGAGTTCTGCAGGCGGTACAACGCGCTCACCGCCGACCGGCGCGGTCACGTGGTGCCCGCCGTGGTGACGGTCTACGAGGATCGCGCGTTCGACGTGACGGTCAAGCAGCCGACCACGGCCTCGCTCATCCGGCAGGCGGCCGGCCTGGCCGGCGGCAGCCCCAGGCCCGGGCACCAGAGCGGCGGGGTGGTGACGACCGCGCAGCTCAGAGAGGTGGCGGCGGCCAAACTCCCGGACCTGAACACCGGCGACCTGGACCAGGCGGTCAAGATCGTCGCAGGGACGGCCCGCTCGATGGGCCTGACGATCGTCGACTGACCCCTGCACTGCGGGCATCGTCAGCGGTGTCAGAGCAGTGTCAGGGTGACGACCAGGGCGGCGAGCTGGAGCGCCAGGCCCGCGTAGGTGAGGTCCACGCCGACGCGGATCAACCAGTATTTCCGCCTGACGATCCTGGCCATCTCGCAGGCGTCGTTGATCTGCCACATCTCCCGTCCCTTGGCGGCGGCCAGATCCAGGATCTCGCGCGGGGCCCGGTCGATGAACAGCCGCCAGCCGGCGGCCTTCGACGGATACGGCCGGATCACCCCGAGCAGCGCGACGACCGCGATCAGCACGCACAACGCGCCGGGCGCGAAGGCCAGCATGGCGGCGGGGGCCAGCTTGCCCTGCACCGCCACCGCCCCCTCCAGGGCCAGCACCGCCACCAGCAGGGCGAGCAGCATGTTGGCCTTCGCGTCCGCGCGCGGCAACTCGCTCCTGACGTCGAGTCGCGCCGTCTCCAGCAGGGCGATCAGCTCCGGTGTGCCATCGGACGACGATCGAGACGCCATGCGTCCCCCTTCGGTCTTCGCGCGGACGAGCGGTCGCGGGGTGAAGCCGGCGTCCGCCGACGCCGGCCGGATCAGCGTTAGTCACCCTGTGCCGGAGAACAAGCCGCGCCCGGGGGGACCCTCAGCTCAGGACCCCGCAGAAGGCAGCGAGCGCTTCGGCGATCGGTCCCGTGGTGGCCTCGCGCACCGGGTGCTTGCCCGCCGAGAACGCGATGTCCAACTGCCCGCCGCCGATCGGCACCAGCACCACCCGTCCGACGTCCTTGACGATGCCCGCGTTGGCCGCCAGCCCGGTCACCACGAAGTGGGTGCGGACGCCGTTCTCGTCGAAGTAGGTGGTCTGGGTGAAGGAGTCCGGCCCTTCGCGCACCAGCTTGCCGCTGGTCAGGTTCTCCAGGGTGTTGTCCTCCTTGATGTGGGCCTGCTCGCGGAGCAGGCGTCCGTCCTGGTCGAAGAAGCGGGTCACGTCGGCGGTGAGGTCGATCGTCCAGCGGACGGGGAACCCGCAGGCCTGCCCCTGATCCTGGACGACGCGATGCTGGGTGACGGTCAGCCGCTCCGGCGGGACGGCGGCGGCGGGAGACGCGGCGGCGAGAACACCGCAGACGGCGAGCGCGAGGACGACGAAACGCTTCATGGGCAGCTCCTGCGACGACGATTCCCCGTGAACGTAACCGGCCGGAAACGGCCTGACCATCCGCTCCCAGGGGGATGACAACCGGCCGCCGACGTGCGATCACCGCGGACGAAGGCGACCGCCTCCCGGATCAGCGGAACTCGACCTCGACGTCACGCTCGGCGAAGACCTTCACCAGATGGTCCAGGTCGACCTTCGGCCCCCACTCCCGCTGCTCGTAACCCGGCGGCCGGTCGTAACCAGGGGCGAGATGCCGGCGCGCCACCTCGGCCTGGTGCCACACCAGCCGGAACGGAGCGGCGGCCCCCATCCGCCCCACAGGCACTCCTCCAGGCTGCGCAGGTCGTGGCCGAAGAAGCCGCCGGGGCCGTTGATCGCCTCGCCGAGTGCGCAGTAGAAGGCGTCGATGTCGGTGACGAAGCGGCCATCGAGGTGGTAGGTCGCTCCGGCCGGCTTGTCCGTCCGCCTCTCAGGAATGCCGAGAGTCGAGAGTCTGCTCCACATGCTCCGCAGCAGCCGGTCGTGGCGGGCCCACAGATTGGGTTCGGCCGGGCCGCCGTCGTGCCACATCTGGTAGATCTCACGGGCGCCGCTCGGCGCCGGCTCGTCCATCCCGCCGTCGAGGACGACGTCCAGCAGCCCCTCCCCCAGCCTCGACGGACGGGCGGAGACCACGGTGGCCGACAACACCCCGGCGTGCCCTTCGATGCGCCCGCCGCGCAGAACCACCAGGACGGTCGCCGTGATCTTGAGCCCTTCGACGACCCGCCACCCCGGCGCGAGGGGACGCAAGCCGATCAACGTCACCGGCGGGACCTGGGCGGCGGGTCGCCAGCGCCAGAGTCCGGCGACGTCGACGCAGTTCCCGAGACTCCCGTTGCCGAACGTCAGCAGGCGAAACCCCGTCACGTCGGGCTTCACCTCCGGCGGCTCACACTCGGACAGCAGCCGGACGTATCCGCGCAGGTCGAGGTCCACCAGGCCGTTCCCGGCCACGGACGGCCGCCGGGCGACCACGGTGACGTCGATGAGTTCTTCCTCGCACGAGCAGTATCCGGGCTGGTACTGCCAGCACGAGGCGGGCCTGCGCCCCGGCGGGTGATCGGGTGCCGTGACGACGGTGGGCAGCCACGCCCGCTCGGTCCCGACGTGCCGCGACGCCTCCAGCAGCGGGCCCGCCGGATCGCACCCGACCAGGGTGAACACCTCGGGTGGCGGGAAGGGCTCGGGGTCCACGAAGAGGCCGTCGATGTCCTGGCACACGCCCAGCGTGACGTCCGGACTGTCGATCGGACCGGTGTACTCGTCCAGCAGCGACCATCGCATGCCTGATAAGTCGGAAGTCGTCATCGCGTCAGACCCTATCGCCGACAGGAAGATGGGCACGACCGCAACGGTGGGCACGACCGCAACGGTGGGCACGAACGCAACGGTGGGCACGAACGCAACGGTGGGCACGAACGCAACGGTGGGCACGATCGAGCGAATCGACACCATCGGCGGCCCGAACCCCGGCGGCAACCCGGACCCGGAGGCGGACCGGACCCGGAGGCGGACCGTCGGCGCGACACCCCGGCCCGCGCCGCATCGGGATGACCAGGCCTGTCAGCCGTATTCATCCACGTCAAGCTCGGCCCCGGTGGCCGCCAAGAACCTCAGCAGTCGGCCGTCCAGGTGCCAGCCAAGCAATTGGTGCTGCCCCGGCAGCCGCTCCAGTCCCGGATGCGGCGAACGCAGATCCTCCTCCTCGCCTTCCTCGCCGTCGAAGTAACGAACCACCTGCATGACGGCCGATGAACCGGTCTCCCCATGGTTCAACTCCGCCACCAGCTCGCCGATGGCCGCGCTGACCGGCTCCAGCCGGTCGACCACATGAGAGATCATCTCGTCAACGGTCGCTCCAGGAGCGTGCCGCACGATCTTCCAGGCGTGCACGACCGGAAGGAGCGGCTCCTTGCTCCGGCTCCCCTGGATCGTGACCTCGTCTGGCTCCAGCCCGATCCGAACCGCCATCTCGGCAGCCGAGACGACGTCGCTCTTCACCGCGAAGTAGACATACTGACGAACGCGCACCCCGACGACCCTACGACCTCCGAGCCGGTCATACTCTCCGCCTATGGCCTGCTCTCCACATCCGTCGGGATGATCCCCAGGGGCTTGCGCTGGTGGCATCGCGACCGACGAGCGTGTCGCCTGACCTGCACCTGTGTGAATCGGGGACCAGCTCGGACCGGAACCCACCCGGATCTGGAACCCGCTCGGATCGGGGACCGCTCGGACCGAAACCCGCGTGGATCGGGGGACCTACTCGGACCGGACGCCCAGACCGGAACCCCAGACCGGAACCCGCCAGGCCGGAACCCACCAGACCAGGAACCCGCTCGAATGGGAACCCGTGTGCGATGGCCGCATCCAATCGGCAGGATCGCCCGAACCCGTCGGTCCGAACGGGCCGTGGCACTCGACGACCTCCCCGCCGGTGATGGCGTTCTCCAATGACGAGCCTCCCTTCGGAGCTCGACCCAGATCATTCACGCCGGTCAACCACCCGGGGGTCGTAGGGGGCCGGAGGCCCCCTACCTGGGGTTTGGGGCGAAGCCCCAAGCAAGAACAGCCCGAGCGAAGCGAGGACCACGCCCTCGGGGGTCGAAGGGGGCGAAGCCCCCTGGGAGGCGCTGCCCGCAGCCCCGCCGCGCGCAGCGCGCCCCCAGCAAAGGACCTCGCCTTTGGGGGTCGAAGGGGGCGGAGCCCCTGGGAGGCGCTGCCCGCAGCTCCCGCCGCGCGCAGCGCGCCCCCCAGCGAAGGACCTCGCTTTCAGAGCTTGGAGAAGCAAGGCCCGTCGAAGGTGTACGACTTGGCGGTCGGTCCCGTGAAGAAGTCCTTGACCATGGTGACCCCGGTAGGCGCCTTGTCGTCGACCTTGCTGATCAACGTCTGGCGGAACGTGGACGTGTTCGCGTCGTCGGCGAAGTTGCCCGCCTCCGGCGGCAGCATGCCCTCGTAGTCGACCGTCTTGAGTGTCTTGACGGCGGCCAGCAGCCCCTTGCGGCTGATGTCGCCGCTGGTGACCATTTTGTCCAGCGCCGCCTTCATCGGGTACGCCCACGCCCACCCCGAGGTGTAGCCGTCGTTCGGGGTGACGCCGGGCAGGGCTTCGCGCATGGCCTGGTGGCCCGGGGTGTCGGCGCCCCAGGGCTTGCCGGGGGCCGACTGCTCGTACAAGGCCTTGAGCGCGGGGGCGGCGGGGGACTTCAGGAG
>NZ_JABCPZ010000282.1 GCF_013283785.1 Nonomuraea antri | reverse complement strand
CACCCGTACGGCGCCCGACCCGTACGGCGCCTGATGCCCGCCACCCGGCCTGTACGGCACGCAGCCCGCACAGGCCGGGCGAGTCTCCTCACCCGAACCCCTTCCCTGCCTGCCCGCACGTCTAACGCGAACTCGTGTAACGTCTCCCATGTGTTAACGCGTTACCTCACCGGAGCCGTTGCAGCCCGCACCGGGGACGAGATGTCCGGACCGGCGCTGCTCGTGCTGGGCCTGGCCGTCACCGGCTCGCCGCTGGTCGCGTCGTGGCTGCTGGCGGGGCTGACGGTGGCGGCGGCCGCGGGCGGCCCGCTGCTCGGCGTGCTGCTCGACCGCGCCGCCAGGCCCGGCCGGCTGCTGGCGCTCTGCCTGGCGGGGTACGCCGCCGGGCTGCTGGTGGTGCTCCTCGGCCTGGGCCGCGTGCCGGACGCCGCGCTCATCGCGGTGGCCGTCGCGGCCGGACTGCTCGGACCCGCGCTGACCGGCGGCTGGACCGCGCAACTGCCACTCGTCGTCGGCCCCGACCGGCTCGCCCGGGCCACGGCGCTGGACTCCATGAGCTACAACGCCGCCGGCCTGGCGGGACCCGCGCTGGCCGGGCTGGTGGCGGCGGCAGGCGGTGGCGGGCCGGCCGTCTGGATGTGTGTGGGCCTGCTGGTGCTCGCACTCCCGCTCGCCTGGACGCTCCCCCACCGCCCACCCGAGAAAGGCCGCCCACCCGAGAAAGGCCGTCCACCGGAGAAAGGCCGTCCGCCGAAGAGAGGCGGCGCGCCCGGCTCGGTGCGTGGCGACCTGATCGCCGGTTTCGCGGCCATCACCGGAAACGTCCGGCTGCGGCGCGCCACCCTGGGGTCGATGGTCTCGTGTGCCGGGCTGGCCATGCTGGTGGTGTCAGCCCCGGTGCTGGGCGCCGAGCTCACCGGCGAGAGCGGGCACGGCGCGCTGCTGCTCGCGATCACCGCCGCCTGCGGCCTGACGGCGAACGCCCTCCTGTCCACCCGGGCGGGAACCCGGGCCGAGACCTGGGCCGGGACCTGGACAGGAACGAACTCGTGGGAACCGGTGCTCGTGTGGTCGACGGTGGTGTTCGGCGCCGGGATGGCGCTGGCCGCCGTCTCGGGGACGTTCGCGCTGGCGGCGCTGGCCGCGGCCGTCGCCGGGTTCGGCGAGGGCCCGCAGCTGACCGCGCTGTTCGCCATCCGTCACCGGGAGGCGCCGGAACGCCTGCGCAGCCAGGTGTTCACCACCGGCGCCAGCCTCAAGATCACCTCCTTCGCGGCGGGATCGGCGGTGGCCGGGCCGCTGGCCTCCTGGTCGGTCAGCGCCGCGCTGCTCACCGGCGCGGCGCTCCAGTTGCTCGCCGCCCTGGTGTGCCGCCCGGCCGCCCGCGCCTGACGCCGCGCCGGCGGGTCAGCTCACCCCGGGCGCGGTCGTCCTGGAGCGGTGGGCGGCGACGCGTTCCCTCGTCGCGCACCGGGCGCTGCAGTAGCGGCGCGGGCTGCCGCCGCCCAGGTCCAGGTAGGGCCGCCCGCAGCTCGCGGACGCGCACAGCCCGCCGGGCACCCGCTGGTGCTCGGCCAGCAGCAGGGCCAGCGACATCGCCGAGGACGTCAGGAACCACTCGCCCCACGGTGCGTCGTCGGAGCCGTCGACGTGCACGTGCCAGCTCGTCGTGCCGCCGTGGCTGGTCAGCCTGGGCGCCTTCGCGCTCTGCCCGAGCAGCCGGTTGAGCAGGTCCGCGGCCTGGCCGGGACCGTCGGCGGCGAACACCTCGACGAGCCGCCCGGCCGCCACGCGCATCTCCGCCACGTCGGCCGCACCGAGCCGCAGGTCGCCGCTCTCCCCGTGCTCGCGCAGCACCCGCGCGACCGAGGCCGGGGACGGGCGCTCGTACAGCAGCTCCGCGCAGAGCGCGACGGCCCTGGCGGCCATCGCCTTGGTCGAGTGAACCTCCACCCCAGCAGCGTAAGCCCGGCCGCGGCACGCGGCGGGTTCCCCGTGCCCGCCGCGTGCTCCGGCCGCCCGCTCAGCCGCCGCAGGCGGCGAAGACGAACGTGTCCTTCAGCAGCGTGTACCGGTCGCGTACGGTGACCTCGCCGGTCCCGGTGTCGATCTGGACGATCGTCACCCCGGTGCTCCTGCTCAGGTTGCGCACCAGGTGCAGGGTCACCTGGGTGTCGCCGGTCCAGTCGATCATGTGCAGGTCGCCGGCGGGCAGCTTGATCCTCTTCCTGGCCGGCGGCTCGTCGGTCTCCAGGTCGTAGGTGATCAGCAGCGGCTTCCGGCCCAGCACCAGGTTCGCCACCGTCCTGCCGTCGGCCGCCAGGGCGTGCGGCCCGTTGGACGCCACGACCTGCGGCGGCGTGACGCGCCGCAACTGCTCGCCGCCGTCGCTCCTGACGACCAGGTCGGTGACGGACTCCTCGCCCGACACGACGGTGAGCACCTCGTCGCCGTCGCCGCTGAACCCGGCGAACGTCTCGTCCACCGGCACGAAGCCGAGCCTGGCGCCGGTGGCCGTGTCGAAGATCCGCGTCTTGCCCGGAGCGTCGCCGGAGATCTGGGCGGCCAGCCTGCCGCCGTCGCCGGACAGCTTCAGCGTCACGTCGGCCTGGGCGACGCGCGGCAGCGCGTTCGCGGGCAGCAGCGTCACCCCGCCGCCGAGTGTCCTGACGGCCAGCCGGCCGGCCTTGGTGAAGTACGCCACCCGCTGCCCGTCGCCGCTGACCGCGACCGGGGCGGGGGCGTGCTGCCACGGGTTGCCCTGGGCGTCCAGGCCCGGGCCGCTCTGGGCGTCGCGCAGCTTGGTGATCTTGCCGCTGTGCATGACCAGCCGCCAGTCGCCGCACGGCACGACGTTGCCGTCCTTCTGCGTGCAGCCCTTGATGGAGGCGTACCTGATGCTGTCGCCGTGACTGTGGCTGTGGTCGGCCGCCCCCGCGGTCGCGACGGAGGGCGCCGGTACGGTGGCCAGGGCCGCCAGCGCGGCCGTCAGCACGGTGATGAGCCTGATCCGCATGGCACTCACTCCCCCGCCACGTAGTAGGTGTACCTGGTCTTGCTGATCCGGTAGGAGTCGGTCTGCCGGACGGCGCCGGAGTCCGGGTCGACGGTGAGCACCCGTATCACCGCGGCCGATTCCTCCTCGTGGGTGGCGACCACCGCGGTGAGCCGCCCGTCGGTCGTCCAGCGCGCCAGTGAAGCGCCGTGGGCCGACTTGACCGGCAGGTTCGCGCCCGCCGACAGCTCGCCGGTCGCCAGGTCGTACACCCGCACCCGGGGCGGCCGGTTCCTGTCGGCGTCCCCGGCGACGAACACCGCCGTGGTCCTGCCGTCGGCGGCCAGGGCGTAGGTGTTGGCGTTCGCGACGACCTGCGGCGGCGTCCGCTTGACCAGGTGGCCGTCGGCCAGGCCGTAGGAGTACATGACCAGCGTGTTGTCCGACAGGAACCTGGTCATCAGCAGCTCGTCGCCGTCGGCGCTGAAGGAGTGCGGCGCGTACTTGCCGGGGACCTCGGTCGTCCTGCCGGTACGCGCGTCGATCACCTTGCTGTTCCTGACCGAGCCTTCGCCGGTGTAGTCGACGAGCACGCGGCCGCCGTCGGCGGAGAGCATGACGGCGACGCCGTCGGTGCCCACGCCCTTGGGCAGCACCGACCTGGGCAGCGCGGTGGTCGCGCCGCCGGCCGTGCGGCGCAGCACCAGGCGGTGGTCCTTGGCCCGCTCGTAGACGATCGTGCGGCCGTCGGCGCTGATGGCGAACACGGCCGGGTCGCGGACCTCGCCGCCACGCGCGTCGATCCTGGTCGCGGCGGCGTCGGGCACGGCCTGCTGGGAGCCGTCGCGCAGGAGCAGCCGCCAGCGGCCGCAGGGGTAGGTGGATTCGTCCGATCCGGAGCAGGACTTGACCCACGCCGCGCGGGCCGGGGACGGCCCCGCTCCGGCGTGGGCGGCGGGGGTGAGCCCGAGCCCGCCGATGACCGCGGACGCGAGCAGCGCGGCGGTCGCTGAGGTGTGCCTCATGGCTGTGATCCTTTCGCTCACCTGGTTAGACCCGGACTCCAGGTGGCCGGTTGGTCACAGCTCAGCCACGGTTATCTCGTGGTCATCACGCCAGCGGACGGCGTCCGGCGAAGCCCAGATCGGTACGGTGGAACCAGCCCAGCTCCGGCTCGCCCTCCAGCCAGCACAGCCGGATCGACACGCCCTCGACCACGGCGGGGAAGTCGATGAGGATCGGCGCGATGCCCTTCACCTCGATGCCCCGCCCGCTCCAGCCGGTGAGCACCTCCTCGATGCGGGCCTCCAGCCCCTTGATCTCCGGGATCCCGCCCAGCGCGGAGCCGCCGGAGGTCTCCCGGTCGAAGGCGATCTCGGCCAGGTCGGCGCGGGCGGCCACGACCGCGCGGGCATCCTCGACGATGGCCGGCATCAACGCGCGCGCCTCACCGAGGGTGAAGATCCTGTCCATGCGGAAACGTTAGCGGTTCGGCTCGTAGGCGTGAATCAGTTGCCGCTCCGCCTCGTCGAGATAGTCGTCGAGGTAGGCCGCCGCCTCTTCCGGCCGGCCGGCCTCGATCAGGCCGAGCAGCACCCGGTTGCGTGCCACGAACGGCTCGTGGAAGGCCCGCGGGTTGTCCATGACGTGGAAGACGAGCCGCAGTTCGGCCAGGAGCTGGCGCATCGACTCGTTGAGCCGCGGGCTCTCGTTGAGCGAGACGATGGCCTGGTGGAAGCGGATGTTGGCGGTGCCGACGGCCTGCCAGTCGTCCTGCTCGGCGGCGCGTTCCGCGTCGGTCAGCGCCTCGTTGATGACGGCCAGCGTGCGCTCGCCGGGCTTGCGGCGCACGGCCGCGCCCTCCAGCACCCGGCGCACCCGGTAGAGGTCCGCGACGTCCTCGGCGGACGGCAGCCGGACGAACACGCCGCGGTTGAGCTTGTGCTCCAGCAGCCGTTCGTGCCCGAGCAGCCGGAACGACTCGCGCAGCGTGTTGCGCGAGACGCCGAGCGCCTCGGAGATGCCCTCTTCGGACAGCCGCTGGCCGGGCCGGAACGCGCCTTCGCTGATGCGCTCACGCAGGATGTCGGCCACGCGCTCGGCCGTGCTGCTCCGCCCTAGGCGCACCCGGTCCTGGCTGAGTTCGGCGAGCACGTTCTCCACATTCCACAGACAATCATTCCCCGATCCCCTTGTCGAATTGTTCAACGATCCTTACGTTGAGGAATAACCCCCATCAACGCAAGGAGCGATCACATGACGAGCTCCACGCCACAGACGCGGCGCGTGATCCTCGCGAGCCTGATCGGCACGTCGCTGGAGTGGTACGACTTCTTCCTCTACACCACGGCCTCGACGGTGGTGTTCGCCAAGCTGTTCTTCCCGACGCTCGATCCGTTCAACGCCACCATGGCCGCGCTGACGGCCAACGCGGTGGCGTTCGTGGCCAGGCCGCTGGGCGGCATCGTGTTCGGCCACTTCGGCGACCGGGTCGGACGCAAGACCGTGCTGGTCGTCACGCTGCTGGTGATGGGCGTGTCGACCTTCCTCATCGGCCTGCTGCCCGGCTACGCGACGATCGGGGTGGCGGCGCCGATCCTGCTGGCCGTGCTGCGGTTCGTCCAGGGGCTGGGGCTCGGCGGCGAGTGGGGCGGCGCGGTGATCATGTCGATGGAGCACGGCGGCGGGCGGCGGCGCGGTTTCAACGCCAGCTGGCCACAGGTCGGCGTGCCCGCCGGGTACGTGCTGGCCACCGGGCTGCTCGCCATCCTGTCGTTCGCGCAGTCGGACGCGGCGTTCCTGTCGTGGGGGTGGCGGATCCCGTTCCTGCTGTCGGGCGCGCTGGTGTTCGTCGGGCTGTGGGTCCGGCTGAAGATCACCGAGTCGCCGCTGTTCACCGAGGTCGAGCAGCAGGGCGCGAAGGCCAGGATGCCGCTGGTGGAGGTGCTGCGCACGCATCCGCGGGCGCTGCTGTCGGCGTTCACCGCCAGGATCGGCGTGGACGTGGCGTTCTACACCTTCACCGTCTACATCATGGTCTACATCACCCAGCAGCTGGATCTGGAGCGCTCGGTGGCGCTGAACGCGGTGCTGATCGGCTCGGCGCTGCAACTGGGGCTGATCCCGCTGTTCGGCGCGTTGTCGGACCGGATCGGGCGGCGTCCGGTCTACCTCATGGGCGTGATCGGCGCGGCCGTGTGGGTGTTCGCCTTCTTCCCGCTGCTGGACTCACGCTCGTTCCCGCTGATCGCGCTGGCCGCGGTGGTGGCGCTGATCACCCACGCCGCCATGTACGGCCCGCAGGCGGCGTTCATCGCCGAGCTGTTCAGCACCCGGCTGCGCTACAGCGGGGCCTCGATGGGCTACCAGGTGGCCGGGATCGCGGGCGGCGCGCTGGCCCCGCTCATCGCGCTGCAGCTGTTCGAGACGTACGGGACGACGGTGGCGGTGTCGCTGTACGTGGTGGCCGCGCTGGCCGTCACGGCCCTGGGCCTGTCCATCGCGCCGGAGACCCGGGACGTCGACCTGGCCGCGGACGTCACGCCCGAGGGCCTGGACGGAACCCCGCGGAACAGGCAGAGTGGTCTCCCCGGGCAGGTGGGCCCGTTCGCTTGAAGCCGCAGCGCGGGCATCCGCCCGGCATCCGACCAGCATCCGATCATCCGAGACTGCCGCGAAAGCATGTGGGCGGCGGCTGCCACCGCCGCCCACATCGGCACATCAGACGCTCAGCCGGGCCGATCTCTCGACCGCCGGCCGCCACGGGCCCTTGAAGGCCGCCAGCGTGGCCAGGAACACGACCTGGCCGACGAGCGCCACGATCAGCCAGCTCTGCCAGCCGCCCGCGCCGGCCACCAGGGGCGCCACCGGCAGCAGCACCACGATCATGACGCGGACCACCATGCCCCAGATGCCCAGGGCCGCGCCCTGCAGCCGGGCGTCCACGTCCTCGGCGTTCTCGGAGAAGTTGGCCATCCACGGCACGTACGCCACGCCCATGAACAGGAAGAGCAGCGCGTACACGATGGTGACGTGCGTGGCGGAGGCGCCGCCGCCGATGAGCGAGATGTAGTAGGCCAGCGTGACGACGGTCAGCACGGTGCCGGCGGCCGTGAACGGCTTGCGCAGCCGCAGCCGGTCCGAGACGCGGCCGACCGCGATGACGGCCAGCGCGTTGAGCACGACGCCGAGCGTGACCACGCCGTTGGCGGCGGCGGTGTCCATCTTGAACGGCCCGGTGAGTATGGCCGTGCCGTAGATCGTGAACGTCCAGTAGAGCACCTGCCAGCCGGTGTTGCCCAGGACGTGCGCCCACAGGTGCGGGTGCCGAAACAGCTCCCTGAGCCGGCCAGGGTCGATCTTCTCCTCGGCGGTGACCGCGCGTTCGGCGTCGAGCACCTGGGCACGCAGCGCGGCGGACGGCTCGGCGATCTGCCAGATGATGATCGCGCACAGCGTCAGCGAGACGATGCCCATCAGGATCGCCTGCGACTGCCAGGCGTTGTCGAACAGCGGCAGGGTCTGCCAGGCCAGGAACGAGGCCAGGAACGTGGCGCCGACCGGGCCCCAGGTCCAGAACGCGAACGCCTGCGCCCGTCCGACGCGCGGGGAGAAGTCGCGGACCAGCGAGGCGGTGATGGTGATCCCCGCGCCCTCGATGAACAGCATCAGGCAGCGCACCGCGAACAGCCCGCTGACGCTGTCGACCGTGGCGAGCAGGAAGTTGCAGCCGGCGGTGACGGTGAGCGTGGGCACCAGGATGGCCACGCGTCCCCACCGGTCGGACAGGATCCCGCCGAAGCCCGCCGACAGTCCGCCGACCAGGACGGACGCCGCCGCGATCACGCCGTAGACCTCGTACGTCATGTCCAGGTCGACGATCAGCAGCGGCAGGATCGTGGAGAGGGTGGTCTCGAAGTTGGCCACCAGGCTGGCCAGCACCGCGATCGACAGCAGCCAGATGCGCCGGCGCCCGACCGGGTAGACGTTCAGCTCGCGGACATAGAACGGCTTCATTCCCATCCTCCACGGGACGGATCGTGACGGTCGCTCTAGAACGCGTTTCTAGTTGCTCCAGAGTTTCCGGTTTTATGCCGTTTAGTCAACGTTTTTCGGCATTACGATGTGATCTCGATCACAGGCCGCCTGTTGTGACGGAATCGCCATCGATTCACAGAACACACAACCCCGAATAGGCATAAACTCCCCGCCTGTGAGCCTGCCTGTACGCGAACGTTCCCCCCGGCCCGGTGGTGGCCGCCACCGCCGTCCCGTTCCGACGTCCCTGCCGCCGGACGCCCCCGTGCTCGTGCTCGCCACCCCGGGTGACACCACCGGCGTGGCCACCGAGATCGCGGACGTGGTGCGCGTCGACAACCCGCAGATCGAGGTCCGCCTGACCAGCGTGGCCGACCTGGCTGACACCCTGCCTTCCGGCCGCGAGGCCGTCGTGGTGCCGCTGCTCACCTGGGGAGACCCGGCCGTCATGGCCGAGATCGGCAAGGCGGTCGCGGCCGGCGGCGGCAGCGCCGTCGTCACCGACGCGCTGGGCCCGCACCCGCTGCTGGCCGAGGCGCTGCACATCAGGCTGGCCGAGAAGGGCCTGGCCAGGGCGGACCGGGTCCGCGTGCTGAACGTCTCCAGCCCGGTCGACGCGGTCATCCTGGGCACGGTGGGCGGCGAGCGGGCCGTGCACGCCGTCCAGGCCACGGCGGTGCTGCTGGCCTCGCGGCTCACGCTGCCGGTCGTCGCCGCCTCGCTCGACAGCGAGCCCGGCGTGCCCGTCGCGGCGCAGCGGCTGCGCGCGGCCGGCGCCGCGCGGCTGGCCATCGCCCCCTGCCTGATCGGCCACGAGGCCCCGGCCGGGATCGTCGAGTCGGCGGCCGGCCAGATCAACGCCGGACACGCCGCACCGCTGGGCGCGCACGGCGCCGTCGCCGAACTTGTCGCGCGAGCTTACGGTAGTCAACTCGCCTCTTGACAGGGCTTGTAAAGATCACGGCACTCGCGTTACCTTCTGCGCATGCGCCGCGTGGTGTACAACGGTGCGCGACTTGGCCTTCGTGACGTGACGGAGGCCGACGTCGCGGCGTTGCATGGTGTCTACGGTGACCCCGAGGCGACCCAGCACATGCCGTTCGCCCCGCGGAGCATGAGACAGGTGGCGACCCTCGTCGACCAGGCCATCGCGGCCGCGTCCGCGGAGCCGCGCCTGCTCTACCTGCTCGCGGTCGTGGACGTGCACAGCCACGAGGTGATCGGGGTGGCCCGCCTGGCCATCGAGACCGACCACCCGCACAGCGCCGAGATCGGCGTCGGCCTGCGCCCCGACCAGTGGGGGCGCGGCGTCGGCACCGACCTGATCCGGCTGCTGCTGTCGTTCGGGTTCAAGCAGCTCGGGCTGCACCGCGTCTGGGGCGCCCGCTCACCGCAGAACCTGCCCGCCCAGCTGGCCATGCTGACGGCCGGAATGGTGGAGGAAGGCCGGATACGTCACCACGTGCACACGCCGAACGGCTGGCGCGACTCCATCGTGCACTCCGCCCTGGAGGACGAATGGACGGAACGACTCTCCCAGAACTCCTTCTGACCGCCGATTATTGTCGGTGCGACGTCCTACGATGAGCCTCCTCACGGAGGGATAGTCACATGCTCGACTCGCTGATCGTGCCCTTGTTCGTCACCACCGACCTGCCGCGGCGGGCGGAGCTGACCGAGTTCGGCGCGCTGCTCGCCGAGACCGTGCGCACGCTCGACCACGAGGGCACCGGCTACGACGCGTTCCTCGCGGGCAAGGTGTTCTGGCTCGACCGTCCCGTGCTGCCCCGCCAGCGGCCCGCCGCCGAGGTGGAGCCGCGCTTCGCCGGCATGCTCGGCTACCTGGCCGCTTCCGGCGCCGGCCACGACGTCCGTGACGTGGTGGCCGACGTGCGGCGGGCGGTCGACGCGGCCGTGACGCTTCGCTACGGCGACGTCGGCGCGGTGCCCGCGGTGTTCGCGATCCGCGACCGCGACGTGCGCGAGCGCACCCCCGAGTCTGCCGTGCCCATCGCGCCGCCCGCCGACCCGCGCCAGGCGGCCGCCGAGCTGGTGAGCGTCACCCGTTCCTACCTCTAGCCAGGCGCACGTCCCTCGTGCGATCGTGAACGGCATCCTTTCTGGCCGGGAGGGGCATGCTGCGCGATCACTTCCTCGATCTGCTCGACGAGCTGCGGCGCTCCGCCGTGACCGAACTGCCCGCCGAGGCCAGGGCACGCCTGCCCGGAGAGCTCGACGCCCTGGGCGCGGCGGTGGCCGGCCGGCCCTGCGAGGCCGGGGTGCCGGCGGCCGCGCTGGTCAGGCAGTTGTTCAGGCCGTACACGGCGGCGTACGTGGAGGCCGCCCGGGTCACGCTGCGGCACCTGGCGGTGGTGGGGAGCACCGGGGAGTACATGGCGGGGCTCGAGCTGTTCTCCAGGATCGCGGCCTTCGAGCCGCCGCCGGGCGACCGCTAAGGCTGCTTCAGCGGGGCAGATCGGCCTTGATCATGGCGGCCAGTGCGGCCATGGCGGAGAGGTCGGGGTCGCCCGGGGTGGCGGCGACCATCAACTCGAACGGCAACCCCGATTCTTCGGTTTCACCTGGGCTGGGATGCGGGGTGGCGCCAGGGGGCTGTTCGAGGGCCGGGGGCAGGCCGTCGAGGCCTTCGTCCAGTGCCGTCCTGGCCCGCTCCGGATCGCCGCACTCCTTGAGCACGAGCCCGAGCCTGATCGACGCGAGCGCGGCCAGCCGTCCCTGGCCCGCGTCACGGAAGGCCGCCACGGCCAGTTCGAGCGAGCCGATCCGGGCCTGCTGATCGCCGGTGCGGGCGGCCAGCGCGGCCAGCCGGTCCCTGACCACCGCCGTCTTCAGCGGCTCGCCGGCGGCCAGCCCGAGCGCGAACAGCAGCCCCTTCCCCGCCCGCCGGTACGCGCCCACCTTGAGGTCCAGCGTCGCCCGGTACAGGGTGACGATGAACGCCACCCCGGCGTCACCGGCCGCGAGCCGCTCGGCCCGCGCCAGGTCGGCGGCGGCGTCCTCGTCCCTGTCGAGCCGACTGAGACAGACGGCCCGCAGGCTCAGCGCCGACGCCTCCCGATGCGAGTCGCCCACCCGGCCGTACGCCACCGCCGCCCGGCCGAACTCCACCCCCGCCCGCTCCGGCTCCCCTTCCACGTAGGCGAGCACGCCCAGCTGATAGCGGACGGCGGCGACACCGTCGTGGTGCCCGATGCCGCGGTATTCACGTTCGGCCCGTTGAAACGCGACTCCGGCGCCGGCCGGGTCGCGCAGGTCCCGGTGCCGGTGCGCGATGCGATACCACTCGTCGGCCGGCTCGCGCCGCCGCCCGTGCCGCCGGACGATCTCCACCAGGCGGGCCTCGCAGGCGGCCGCCCGGTCGTGATGGTGGTACTGGAGCAGGAGGTTCGCGTGCGCGTCCAGCACCCGGCAGGCCTCCTCCCAGGCCCCGGCCTCTTCCAGCCCGGCCACGCACACCGCCAGCCGCTCATCCCCACCGGCCTTGGACTCGTCGGCCTTGGGTTCACCGGCCCCGGGCTCGCCCCACCCCCCGGTCATCCCCTGGGGCACCGGTGCCGTGGCCTCCTCGGCCTCGGCCACCTCTGTCTTGACCGGGTCCGCCGTCTCCGTTCTGGCCGTCTCCGTCCTGACCACTTCCGCCATGGCCGCCTTCGCCAGCGCGAGTGCCGCCGCCACCGCGTCGCCGGCCTCCGTGTGCAGGTTGTGCGCCCGAAGCGCGTGGGCCAGCGCCGCGGCCGGATCGCCCGCGTCGAGGCAGGCCTGAGCGGCATGCCCGTGCTGTCTGGCCACCTGCAGCCGGGCCTCCCGGTGAGTCGCTTCCTGCCCGCTCGACCCGGACCTCTGGAGCAGGGCGATGGCCCGGCGGTGGCATTCGAGCGCCTTTTCCGGCTCGCCCGTCTCCTGGTGGAGTCCGCCCAGCGCACCGAGCTGCAACGCCTCGGGAAGGGGTTCCCCGAGCTCGCGGTAAGCGGCTGCGAACACCTGCTCGGCCCGGACGAGGAGCGCGGTCGCCGGGCCGTACCTGTGCTGCCCGGCCAGGTCGCGGGCGCGGGCCAGCAGGAAGTCGCCCGGGTCGCCCGGGTGATGGCGTTCGGCGAGGTGGAGGAGGTCGAGTGCCAGCCGGTCGTCTCCGGTGGCCAGGGCGAGTCCGGTCGCGGCCCGCGCCACCCGCTCGTCCGGGGGAATCTCTGACGACTGAGCCAGGACCGCCCGCAGCCGTCCGACGACCTGGTCACCGCCGCCTGGGGGCTGCTCGTCTTCCCGGAACAGAAGCGGCTCCCCCACCGGAGTCGGCTCCCCCACCGAGGTCGGCTTCCCGTCCGAGGTCGGCTTCCCGATCAGCGGCGGTTCGCCGGCCAGGGTCAGGGCCTCGACCAGATCGTCGGGGTCTCGGCGGGCGGAGAAGCCGGACAGCAGTGCCAGGCAGAGCCGCCGCCGCGCCCGCGTCTGGTCGAGGCCGCTCTTCCCGGCGAGCTCCACCGCCTGCCTGGCCGCCGCCACCGCCTCATCGAGATCCGGCGAAGCACCGTCCGCGTGCCGCCCGGCTGCTGCGTCCTGGGCCCGTACCCGACGGTCGCGGGCGCACAGCAGCTCAGAGAGCAGCCCGTACGCCTCGACGTGCAGCGTCACCCGCCCGCCGGTCGACAGCACCTCGCCCAGCAGCGCGATGGCCTCGTCCGGGGTATCGCCGGTCAGCCCGCCAGGGGCCTCGATGCCGGATCGCAGCCGGAGCGCCTGGGCGAGCAGTAACAACGTCCGGGGCCGCTGCGTGTCGTCGGCGACGGCCAGCGCAGCACGAGCGGCCGCGACCGCTTCGTCCACGTCCGACACCAGCGTCAAGGCGAAGGCCGGCGGCTCTGGGG
>NZ_JABCPZ010000281.1 GCF_013283785.1 Nonomuraea antri | reverse complement strand
GACTTCAGGAGGGCGGGGTTCCAGGTGGGGCCGGTGCCGATGAAGCGGCCCTTGAAGCCGGCCGCGGCGGCCTGGCCGATGATGGTGGCGGCGTCGGCCGGGCCGGTGGTGAGGATGACCAGGTCCGGCTTGTTCTTGGTGATCTCGGTGATGGCCCGGCCCTGTTCGGTGGCCCCGGAGGGGGTTTCTATGTTGGTGAACTTCAGTCCGTTCTTCTCCGCCGCGATCTTCGCGCCGGCCGCGGCGTCGGCGCCGTAGTCGCCGGCCAGGTGGACGGCCATGACGGACTTCGGCTGGTACGTCTCCACCGCGTAGTCGACCGAGTTCATGGCCTCGACGCAGTAGTTGGAGCCGGATTCGATCACGACGTCCTCGAACTCCCAGGCCGAGGTCCAGGAGGCGGGGGCGGAGACGACGTTGTTGGCCTTGAGGTCGCCGATGATGGCCGCGGTGGTGGGCGAGCCGAGGGTCTGGGCCAGGCCGAGCACCTGGTCCTTCATCTCGTTGTAGACCTGGCGGTGCACTTCGGGGTTGTACTTGTTGTCGCGGACGTACTTGGTGACGTCCACCTCGTACTTGCCGCCGATGCCGCCGGCCTTGTTCACGCGGGCCCAGAAGGCCTTCTGCGCGTCGGTGATGGGGACGGCGAGTGCCGCGAACGGCCCGGAGGTGAGGTCGGAGATGGTGCCGAGGTAGATGCAGCCCTTCTTGGTGTCGATGGCGGAGGGGCAGGGTGCGCTGGTGACTCCCGGCGCCTGGGCGCCGCCCTTGCTGCCCTCGTCGTCCCCCCGGAAGACGCCGCATGCGGACAGAAGGGCCACTATGGCGATAAATCCCACCAGGTTGCGGCTCTTCATGTAAAACACCCTTCTAGTAAGAGAAAGGCCAGGCTTTCCAGTAGTTGCGCGCGCGAATCCACAACCCGTACAGGCCGCGCGGCTCGAAGACGAGGAACAGCACGATCAGCAGGCCGTAGAGCACGGTCTCGACCTGGAACACGTTCGGCGTCTGGGTGGTGTCGCCGCTGACCACAGGCAGCAGCGAGGGCAGCGACCTGGTCAGGGGCTGCAACAGCGAGATGAACAACGCGCCCGCGATCGACCCCGACACGGTGGCCACGCCGCCGATCAGGACCATCGCGATGAACTGCACCGACAGCAACAGGCTGAACGAACCGGGCTCCACGTATCCGGAGATCGTGTACAGCAGCCCGCCCGCGCAGCCCGCGTAGAACGACGAGACGCCGAACGCCAGCACCTTGTACCTGGTGAGCGGCACCCCGATGACGGCGGCCGCGATGTCGCGGTCGCGGATGGCGGCGAAGGCGCGGCCGACGCGCGAGCGCGCCAGGTTCCTGGCCGCGACCGCGAAGACCACCAGCAGCACCAGCATGAGCAGGTAGAGCGACTGCTCCCTGGTGCCGAGCGGCCCGTCCTGGTCGAGCCGGACGCCGAGCAACTGCGGGATCGCCGCCTCCCTGCCGACGCCGGGCCCGCCGGTCAGCTCCTGCCACTCCTTGAAGACGTGCTCACCCAGGAAGACCAGGCCGAGCGTGACGACGGCCAGGTAGAGCCCGCGCAGCCGGGTGGCCAGCGGCGCGACGATCACCCCGGCGACGGCGGCCACCAGCCCGGCGGCGGGCAGCCAGATCCAGATCTCGGCCAGGCCGTAGCCGAGGTTCTCACCGTCCACCGGGCCGGACAGGGCGGCGGCGGTGTAGGCGCCGATGGCCACGAAGAACGCGTGGCCGAGGGAGACCTGACCGGCGTACCCGGTGACGATGTTGAGCCCGATCGCGCCGATGGCCAGCGCGTACGCCCCGGCCAGCACCTCCAGCGACCGGTCCTGCAGCAGCACGGTCAGCCCGAACGCCAGCATCAGCAGCAGCACGGTCCACACCCGCTTGGCCCGGGTGTCGAGCAGCGCCATGTCCTGGGCGTAGGAGGTGTAGAGCAGCGGCCGTCCGCGCACCCGGCGAGACCGGCCAGTCGGTATGTCGGGGACGGCGGACCGCGTTCCGGAACGTGTTTCGGTCATACCCGTTCGACCTCCCGCGTGCCGAACAGGCCGTACGGCCTGACCAGCAGGACGATCAGCATCACCACGTACGGCGTGACGACCGCGAAGTTCTGCCCCAGCCAGGGCGCGAACTCCCCCTGGTACGACTGGAACAGCGACTCGACCACCCCGATCACCAGCCCGCCGACGACCGCGCCGCCGAGCGAGTCCAGGCCGCCCACGATGATCGCCGGGAGCGCCTTCAACGCGACGACCCAGGTCATCTGCTCGATGCCCTGCCCGGTGCCGACGAACATGCCGGCGATCGCGGCCAGGAACCCGGCCAGCCCCCACGACAGCGCGAACACCGTACCGACCGAGATGCCCTGCGCGAGCGCGGTCTCCTGGTCGAAGGCGGCCGCGCGCATCGCCAGGCCGTAGCGGGTGAAGCGGAAGAACGCGAACAGCAGCCCGACCAGCACCGCGGTCACCAGCAGCATGGCCAGCCAGCGCTGCTGCACGACCAGCGGGCCCAGCGTGACCTGGCCGAAGCCCCACGGGTCGCCGACCTGGCGCACGTCCCTGCCGATGAAGCCGTTGACGACCACCCGCACGACCACGTCGATGCCGAGCGTGATGATGGCCACCACGAACACCGGCCGGCCGACCATCGGGCGGATGGCGACGCGCTCGATGCCCAGCGCCACGGCGGCGATGAGCAGCGCGGCGGCGAGCACGGCCGGGTAGAAGCCGAGCGGCTCGGCCAGGTAGCTGACGGCCACCGCGCCGGCCAGCATCAGCGCGGGCTGGGCGAAGCTGATCACCCGGGTGGCCTTGTAGATGATGACGAAGCCGAGCGCCAGCAACGCGTAGACCGAGCCGTTGCCCAGCCCCCTGATGATCGATTCGAGCAGGCCCATCACCGCCGGTACATCCCTTCCACCAGCTCCTCGAACAGCTTGGCGATGGCGCTGCGCTTGACCTTCTGGGTGGCGGTCAGCTCGCCGTCCTCGTGGTCGAGCTCCTTGGGCAGGAACGCGAACCGCTTGACCTGCTCGACACTGGCGAACCGGTCGTTCACCGCGTCGACGATGCCCCGCACCAGCTCCCGCGTCTCCGGTTTCTCCGACAGGTCGCGGTAGGTGGTGTAGGAGATGCCGCGCCTGCGTGCCCACTCCCCCACCGTGTCCAGCTCGATGCCGATCAGCGCGACCAGGTACGGCCGCTGGTCGCCGACGACGATCGCCTCCTTCAGGTACGGCGAGGCCTTCAGCGCGTTCTCGATCTCGCTGGGCGCGACGTTCTTGCCGCCGGCGGTGATGATGATGTCCTTCATCCGGTCGGTGATGCGGACGTGGGTGGCGTCCACGAACTCGCCGACGTCGCCGGTGTGCAGCCAGCCGTCGGGGTCGAGGACGTCGGCGGTGGCGCGCGGGTTGCCCCAGTATCCGGCGAAGTTGCCGGGATGCCGGGTCATGATCTCGCCGGTGGCCTCGTCGATCTTCAGCTCGATGCCGTCGTGCGGCTCGCCGACCGTGCCCAGTTTGACCCGTCCCGGACGGTTGGCGGTGGCGATGGCGGTGTTCTCGCTCATGCCGTACACCTCGTGCATGGCGATGCCGATCCCCATGTAGAACTTGAGCACCTCGGGGGCGATCGGCGCGGCGCCGGAGGCGGCGTAGCGGACGCGGCGCATGCCCAGCCGCTCGCGCAGCGCCCGGTAGCAGAACACCCAGCCGAGCGCGTACAGCAGCCGCGTCCAGAACGTGTGCCGGCCACCGGTGGCCACCAAGGTGGTGCCGATGCGGTCGGCCACCCGCAGCCAGAACCTGGTCAGCGCCCGTTTGAGCAGCGACGCCGAGTCGATCCTGATGTTCACCTGGGCCAGGATCTTCTCCCAGATGCGCGGCACGCCGAACAGGATGGTCGGCTGCACCTCGCGCAGGTTCGCCTGCACGGTGTCGATCGACTCGGCGAAGTTCACCTGCACGCCGGAGGCGGCGTTGAACCAGACCGTGAACGCCCGCTCGGCCACGTGGCACAGCGCCAGGTACGACAGCGTCAAGTCGCGTTCCGACGGCGGCGGCGAGGTGAAGCCGCCGCCCAGGACCAGCGTGCCGACCGCGAACTCGACGTTGCCGACGGTGAGCATGACGCCCTTGGGCGGCCCGGTCGTGCCGGAGGTGTAGACGAGGGTCATCACGTCGTCGGGCGCGGCCTCGTCCATGCGGCGGGCCACCGCGTGCGGGTGCTCGGCCCGGTGCTCGGCGCCCAGCGCCAGCAGTTCCGGCCAGGACATCAGTAGCGGGTCGTGGTAGCGGCCGCGGATGCCGCGCGGCTCCAGGTAGACGATGCGCAGCAGACCGGGACATTCGTCGCGGACGGCCAGCGCCTTGTCGACCTGCTCCTGGTCCTCGGCGATGAGGATCTTGGCGCCGGAGTCGGCCAGCAGGTAGGCGACCTCGGCCGGCGGGCTCGTCGGGTAGAGGCCGACCGTGATGCCGCGCACCGCGACCGTGCCCAGGTCGGCGAACAGCCACTCCGGCCGGTTCTCCGCGTGGACCGCCACCCGGTCGCCGGGCTCCACGCCGAGCGCGAGCAGCGCGTGCGCGACGAGCTCGACGTGCGTCCAGTAGCCGGCCCAGGTGACCTCCTGCCAGATGCCGAAGTCCTTGTGCCGCATGGCGACCGCGTCAGGGGCGCTGGCGGCGCGGTCGCGGACGCGGGTGACGATGGTGGCGGTGCGCCGCCCGCTGAGTACCTCGGTCACGTCGTCCCTCCCAGGTACGCCTCGATGACCCGCTCGTCCCGCTGCACCTCGGCCGGGGTGCCGAGGGCGACCAGGCGGCCGAAGTCCAGCACCAGCACCCGGTCGGCCAGGTCCATGACCAGCCCCATGTCGTGGTCGACGAGCACGATCGGGACGCCCAGCTCGTCGCGGGTGTCCATGACGAACCTGGCCATGTCCTCGGTCTCCTCCAGGTTCATCCCGGCCACCGGCTCGTCGAGCAGCAGCAGCCGGGGCTCCATGGCCAGGGCCCGGCCCAGCTCGACCCGCTTCTGTATCCCGTACGGCAGCAGCCGCACCGGATGCCGGCGCCAGGCCTCGAGTTCGAGGAAGTCGATGATGTCCTCGATCCTGGCCCTGGCGGCCAGCTCCGCGCGTCTGGCCCGGCCCAGCCAGACCAGCGCGGACAGCGCGCCGTAGCGGAAGTGGTGGTGGCGGCCGAGCATGAGGTTGTCCAGGACGGTGAGGTTGTGGAACAGCTCGACGTTCTGGAACGTCCTGGCCAGTCCCATGGCGGCGATCTCGTGCGGGCGCCTGGCCAGCAGGTCCTCGCCGAGGAAGGTGACCCGGCCGCGCTGCGGGCGGTAGACGCCGGACAACACGTTGAAGATCGAGGTCTTGCCGGCGCCGTTCGGGCCGATGACGGCCAGCAGCTCGGCGGGGCCGACCTCGAACGAGACCCCGTCCACGGCCTTGACGCCGGCGAAGCTCAGGTGGACGTCCTCGAAGGTCAGGACAGCCATCGTTTCCTCCGCTTGTAGTGCTTGACCTCGCGGAAGGACCGGACGGCCCCCAGGTAGAACTCCTTGATGTCCTCGTCGGCCAGCAGCTCGCCGGCCGGCCGGTCCATCACGATCTTCCCGGTCTCCATGACGTAGCCGTGGCCGGCGATCGACAGGGCCATGGTGGCGTTCTGCTCGACGAGCAGGACGGTGGTGCCCTGCCGGTTGATCTCCACGATGAGGTCGCGGATCTGGCCCACCCGCGACGGGGCCAGGCCGAGGCTGGGCTCGTCGAGCAGCAGGTAGCGGGGGCCCGCCATGAGCGCGCGGCCGAGCGCCAGCATCTGCTGCTCGCCGCCGGACAGGTAGCCCGACACGCTCCTGCGCCGCTCGCGCAGCACCGGGAACAGGTCGTAGACCCGTTCGAGGTGCGAGGTGGCCGCGGTGTGCCCGCCGACCTTGAGGTTCTCCTCGACGGTCAGCTCGGACAGGATGCGGCGGCCCTCCATGACCTGGCTCACCCCGCGCCGGACGATCTGGGCCGGTCTCAGGTGGTGGATCGGCTCGCCCTCGAGCGTCACCGTACCTTTGGTGATCTCTCCGTCGTGTACGTCGAGCAGGCCCGACAGGGCCCGCAGCAGCGTGGTCTTGCCGGCGCCGTTCGCGCCGAGCAGTGCCACGATCGAACCGGGCGGGACCTGGAGACTCACGCCGCGCAGCACGAGCATCACGTCGTCGTAGACAACCTCGAGGTTGCGAACCTCAAGCAACGGGGCTCCTCGGGATTGTGGCCTGCGTCACCCCCCGATGACCACAATGTCCACGTTCACCGGCTGACGGACAAGAGGTCCGGCCGAATTAGAGCGATCCTCTAGTCCTAGGATTTCTCTCATGGCAATTTGTGAACATCTTTCCCAGGCCGACGACCCAGACGCGAAGACGCCTGAGGGTTGCGAGGAGTGCCTGGCGATCGGCAGCCGGTGGGTCCATCTGCGCCGCTGCCTGGAGTGCGGGCACATCGGCTGCTGCGACTCCTCGCCCAACAAGCACGCGACCAAGCACTTCCAGTCCAGCGGGCATCCGGTGATGCAGTCGTTCGAGCCGGGCGAGGACTGGCGCTGGTGCTTCGTCGACAGCAGGATGGGCTGAACCCGCAGGTCACGCTCTTCGCCGCCGCCACCACCACACAACCAGGGCGGCGGCGAGCAGGAGCGCGGCCGCGAGCCCGCCGATGAGCAGCGCGCCGCCGTTCCACTCCGCCGCCGGCCTGGCGGCGCCCGCGCCTGGCGCCGGGGTGGTGGGCGCGCCCAGCGCCGCGACCAGGTCGGCGGGCAGCGGGCCCAGGCCGCCGTCCGGCCCGTCGGGCAGGCGCCGGTTGCCCGAGCACAGCGTGGTACGCAGCCCGGAGCCCTCCCTGACGGCGAACACCAGGTAGCGCGCCCCCTGGAGGAACCGGTAGCCGCACGCCGCGCCCTGCGCCCGCGTCGACACCTCGAACTCGGCCGCCGCCTCCCCCTTGTACACGTGGTCGGCGCGCAGTACGGCGGTCACGTGGCCGCCGTCCATGAGCTTCCAGTGCTCGGTGACGCGCGTGGCGGTCGCGGAGAACACCGCCGCCGCCCGCTCCACCCGTTCCTGCGGGGTGGTCCGCGCGCACGAGCAGGCCGCCGCCGCGGCCGAGTCCGCGGGGACGGCGACCAGGGCCGCGGCGAGGGCGAGCACGACGAGGACGCGTGACATCATGACCATGAGACGCGCGCCCGGGCGTGATCGGTTCACCTCCCGGCCGGGTGGGTTCACCCCGTGGCCGGGTCGGTTCACCTCGCGGTGGGGGGTTGTTGAGAGTCAGCGCTCCAGGATGGCTTCTTCGAAGTCGAGCTGGGCCATGACCTCGCGCAGCACCTCGTCGTCGAGCCGGCGCTCGTCGCGCAGCCGGACGAACACCTGCCGCTCGGCCTGCAGCATGTCGCGGCGCAGCCGCCGGTACAGCGTGCTCGGCGTCTCCGCCCCGCCGTGGCCGGTGCCGCCGCCCAGCCGCTCCCACGCCGACAGCGACCGCCGCCACGACTTCTCCCTGAGCTGGTCGATGACCTGCCGCTGGATCTCGTCCGGCTCGCCTTCCGCGGCGACCAGCCGGTCGAGCTCGGCCAGCCCCGCCTCCAGCGCCGCCTGCTGGGCCGCCGCCTCGGCCAGACGGTCCTCGTACGCCTCCTGGTCGCTCGACACGCGCAGCCGCCTGATCAGCGCGGGGAACGTGGTGCCCTGGATCAGCAGGGTGCCGATCACGGTGGTGAACGTGAGGAACAACAGCATCGCCCGGTCGCGGTCGGCGATCTCCGGCGGGATCGCGAACGCGGCCGCCAGCGACACCACCCCGCGCATGCCCGCCCAGCCCAGGATGACCGTGTCCTTGGTGGTCGGCGGACGGCGCCCCCTGGTCAGCACGCCGATGAGCGAGGTGACCGCGAACACCCACGCGAACCTGCTGACGATCGTGACGAGCAGCACGATCAACGCGTACGCCGCCACCTGCCAGGGGCTGTAGCCGGTGATGCCCTTGACGACCGTGACCAGTTGCAGGCCGATCAGGGCGAAGACGATGGTCTCCAGGAAGAAGTCGGTGACCTTCCACACCGCGTCGGACACCAGCCGCGTGCCGAACCCGCGCAGATGCATCCGATGCCCCAGATAGAGACCGACGACCACGACCGAGATCACACCCGAGGCGTGCACGGACTCGGCGGCCAGATAGGCGGCGAACGGGATCAGCAGCATCAGCGTGTTCTCGACCAGCGAGTCGCGGGTGCGCGTGAACAGCCAGGCGAACACGAACGCCAGCGCCAGCCCGATCGCCACCCCGGCCAGCGCCGCGTACAGGAACTCGCCGACGCCGTGCAGCAGGTCGACCGTGCCGCCGACCGCCGCGCCGATCGCCACCCGGTACAGCGTGAGCGCCGTGGCGTCGTTGAACAGGCTCTCGCCGATAAGGATCGTCAGCGCCCGCCTGGGCAGCCCGAGCCGGCGGCCGACCGCGACGGCCGCGACCGCGTCGGGCGGCGCGATGATGGCGCCGAGCGCGAACGCCGCCGCCAGCGGGAGGTCGGGCAGCAGCAGGTGCACCACCAGCCCGACCACGGCCGTGGTGAACAGCACCAGCCCGACCGACAGCAGCGCCACCGCCCGTTTGACGTCGCGCAGCCGCAGGTAGGAGCTGTCGAGCGCGGCCGAGTAGAGCAGCGGCGGCAGGAACACGAACAGCACCAGCTCGGGCTGCAGCGGCACGGCCGGCACCAGCGGCGAGACCAGCAGCCCGGCCGCCACCAGCAGCAGCGGCGCGGGCCAGCCCTTGCGCCTGGCCACGGCGGACACCGCGATCGCGCCGCCGGCGAGCAGCAGCAGTTGCAGACCCGTGGCGGGGTTCACCGGGGCGCGCTCCTCTGACTCAGGGACCCTGGGCGGATTCTCAGCTGATCCTGGGCGGCCACCCAGGCGAGCCTGGGCGGTTGCTCAGGTGATGCTGGGCGGCCTCAGTGATCCTCAGGAAATCCTGACGGAGCAAGCACCGGATCGAGGCACGACCATACCCGGGTTCGCTGGTAGCGGAACGCGGTCGGGGTCGGGGTCGGGGTCACCACTCGCGGCGGTGGTCGTCCCTGCCCTGGTCCCGGTACTCCTGGTCGGGACGCAGCCGCTCGCCGGTGGAGAACATCGGGTCGCCGACGTACGGGCGCGAAATGTCCTGCTCGCCCCCGTGCTGCTGCTGCTGGTACGGCTCGACCGGCTGGCCGAGCGCGAGCAGCGGGTCGACCGGGTTGGGCGCGGCGGGCTGGTAGGAGTCCTGGTAGGAGTCACGATAGGGGTCGGCAGGCTGCGCGGCCTGGCGGCGGCCCGCGCCGGGGATGCCGTGCATGGGGGTGCCGAGCCCGGCCGCGGCGGGGCTCGGCACGGGCGCCTGCCGGGGCTGCGCGGCGGCGTAGGCGTCCTGGCCCTGGTAGCCGTCCTGGCCCTGGTAGCTCTCCTGGCCCTGGTAACTCTCCTGGCCCTGGTAACTCTCTTGGCCCTGGTAGGCGGGGCGTCTGCCGTAGGTCTCCGTCGGCCCGTAGGGGTCGACCTGGCCGTAGGAGTCGGACCTGCCGTAGGAGTCCGGCTGGTATGCCTGCTGCTGCTGCGACTGGGACGGGAAGCCGAGCGGGTCGGTGCTCAGCGGCGCCTGACGGCGCTCGGGCGGCATCTGGTAGACGGGCTCGCTGTCCACGTACTGCGGCCCGGTGAAGGGATCTGCGGCGGCCGGCTGGACGTACTGGGGGCCGCTGAACGGATCACCGGCGTACTGCTGGTGCGGGCCGCTGAGCGGATCGCCGTTGTACTGCGGATGCGGGCCGCTGAGCGGGTCACCCGCGTACTGCGGGCCGGCGAACGGTTCGGCGGCCTGGGGCACGGCGTACGGGTCCGCGGCGCTCTGCTCGACGTACTGCGGGCCGGTGAACGGGGCGCGGTCGCCGTAGGAGGCCACCAGCTTGTCCTGGTGCGGCGCGGGGTTGCCGCGGGCGACGAGCACGTCGTTGGGCGAGAGCGCGGCGGTGGGCCGCTCCTCGGCCGCGGGCGGCTGCGGGACGCTCTGCGCAGGCCGGTGGTACTGACCGGTGCCCGGGATGACCTCGGTGCCCGGATCGTGCGCGGGCACGGCCGGCTGCTCGCCGGTGGCCTCCGCGAACCCCTCGTCGAGCGTGTCGAGCAACCTTCCGACGTCCTCCATCGGCATGCGGAAGCTCGCTGTGCACATCTCCCCTCGCCAGAGGCTGAGCACCAGCGTTCCCTCATGCCACGTGACCCGGAGGCACCGCTCCTGACCTCGCGCATCGAAGAAGACTTCGCCGAACGACGGCAACGGGACAACTTCCGACATGGAGGACATACTGCTTTAACCAGCCTTTATTCGTCCACTCAACCCCGAGAAACCCTACTTAACCGGTCTTCCCATCACCACCGGGAGCCCCTCAGGTCGCAGTTTAGGTAGATCTTCTTTGACCGGTTGGAGTCCCGATCGACAGTGTGCCACGCGAGGTGGCGAAGGGGTTCTGGAACGCCGGGATGCATCTGGACGATCACTCGGCGTTCGGCGCGGCGGCGCCGGATTGCGGGTACCGTTTACTGCCGTGCCGGACTCCCATCTCCCGTCAGTCGACGAACTGCTCAGCATCGCGGTCAACGCTCTCGGCGGGAGCGAACGGCAGGGCCAGAAATCGATGGTCAAGGCCGTCCAGAAGGCCATCGACGACGAGGAGCACCTGGCCGTCCAGGCGGGTACCGGCACCGGCAAGTCGCTGGCCTACCTGGTGCCCTCGATCCGGCACGCGATGGACAGCGAGTCCCCGGTCGTGATCTCCACCGCCACCATCGCGCTGCAGCGCCAGCTCGTCGACCGCGACCTGCCCAGGCTGTCGGAGGCGCTGGGCAAGGAGCTGCCGCACGAGCCGACGTTCGCCATACTCAAGGGCCGCCGCAACTACCTGTGCCGCTACAAGGCCACCGCGGGCTGGCCCGAGGAGGACGAACAGGACCAGCTCTTCGACCCGCGCGAGGTCAGCGCCACCGGGCGCATGGTGCAGCGCATCCAGGAGTGGGCCGAGGAGACCGAGACCGGCGACCGCGACGAGCTGGTGCCCGGCGTCAGCGAGCAGGCCTGGCGGCAGTTCTCCGTCAGCGCCCAGGAGTGCCTGGGCGCCACCCGCTGCCCGAGCGGCGCCGAATGCTTCGCCGAGCTGGCCAGGGCCCGGGCGGGCGAGGTCGACGTGGTGGTCACCAACCACGCGCTGCTGGCCATCGACGCCATGGGCGACCTGCCGGTGCTGCCCGAGCACGAGGTCGTGGTCGTCGACGAGGCGCACGAACTGGTCGACCGGGTGACATCCGTGGTCACCAGCGAGCTGTCGGAGAGCTCCGTCGCGCTGGCCGTGCGCCGGGTGGGCAGGCTCATCGAGCAGCCCATCGCCGACCAGCTCCTGGAGGCCGGCGAAGACCTCAAGGCGCTGCTCGCCGCCGCGCCGCCCGGCCGCATCGACGAGCTGCCCGAGGTGCTCGGGCTCACGTTGTCCCTGATCCGCGACACCGCCTGGCGCTGCGTCACCGCGCTCGGGCCGCGCGGCGCCGACAAGGACGACCCGGACAAGGCCGGCCAGCGCAAGGCCGCGTTCACCGCGCTCGACGAGGTGCACGACACCGCCGTCCGCATGCTCGACGCCTACGGCCACGCCTCCGAGTCCGACCGGGCCGAGGTGGTCTGGCTCGACGCCGGCACCGACCGGCGTCCCCCGGTGCTGCGGGTGGCGCCGCTGAGCGTCAGCGGCATGCTGCGCGACAGACTGTTCGGCGAACGCACCGTGGTGCTCACCTCCGCCACGCTCGCCCTCGGCGGCACCTTCGACGCCCTGGCCCGCCAGTGGGGCCTCGGCGACCCGCCTGCCGGTACCTCCGGCACCTCCGGCACCCCGGGTGGCCCTGGCGGCTCCAGTGGCTCCGGCGGCTCCGCTGACGACAAGCGGCGCGGGCGCGGCTGGCAGGGCATCGACGTCGGCTCGCCGTTCGACCACGCCCGCGCCGGCATCCTGTACGTCGCCAAGCACCTGCCCCAGCCCGGCCGCGACGGCCTGCCCCAGCAGTACCTCGACGAGATCACCGAACTCATCGAGGCTGCCGGCGGGCGCACGCTCGGCCTGTTCTCCTCCATGCGCGCCGCCAAGGCCGCCACCGAGGCCCTGCGCGAACGCCTCGACGTCCCGCTGCTGTGCCAGGGCGACGACTCCACCATGCTGCTGGTCAAGCAGTTCGCCGAGGACGAGCCGACCTGCCTGTTCGGCACCCTGTCGCTGTGGCAGGGCGTGGACGTCCCCGGCCCGTCACTACGCCTGGTCATCATCGACCGCGTCCCCTTCCCCCGCCCCGACGACCCACTGACCTCGGCCAGGCAGCGGCACGTGGCGGCCAGGGGCGGCAACGGCTTCATGTCGGTCGCCGCCAACCACGCCGCCCTGCTGCTCGCCCAGGGCGCCGGACGACTGCTCCGAGCCCAGGCCGACAAGGGCGTCATCGCGGTGCTCGACCCGCGGCTCGCCACGGCCCGGTACAGCGGGTTCCTGCTGGGGTCGCTGCCGCCGTTCTGGCGTACGACGGACCCGGCGGTACCACGGGCGGCACTCAAACGCCTGGCCGGCGAGTCCTAGGGCCGCCGTCTAAAAGGCATGGGCTTCGCCTGGGGCGCGCTTCGCGCGTCCGGGGCTCAGGCTGTGTTTCCCGGGGGCTGCGCCCCTCCTCTTGAAGGGCATGGGCTTCGCCGGGGTGGGGCGCTTCGCGCCTTGGGGGCTCAGGCTGTGTCTTGTGGGGTTCCCCACACCCCCGGGCGAGGGGGACTGCCCTCCCC
>NZ_JABCPZ010000280.1 GCF_013283785.1 Nonomuraea antri | reverse complement strand
CATCAACATGGCCATCACCGCGGCCGGCATCGGAGCTGTCGTCGATGGCGTCGTCGGTGGCGTCGGCGCGCTGGTCGAGAACCTGTCGAAGCAGCGGCAGCGCATCGCCGGTCCGCTTGGCCTCCACCGTCACGGTGCCGGCCGGGGTGGTTACGGTGATGCTGACATCGGAATGGCGGTTGGTCAGCCACACGCTCAGCGCCCGGGCCAGCGCCAACCCCGCACCGCCCGACCCCAGCGCGATGGTCAGCCATTCCGCCGCCCCGCCCAGTTCGGTAGCCCCGGGCATCCGTCCGGCCGACCGGATGCGGCCCTGCAGCTCACGCTGCTCTTTCAGCCACCCGGTCAGCGCGGCCAGCTCACCGAGCGCATCGCCCTCGGAGATCCTCAGTTCGGCTTGAAATTCGGCGCTCATGCCCCCAACTCCCGTCGAACGCGCTCCATCCTGCCCCCAAGGACGTCGCAGCCGGGAACCTCTCGGGGGACAGCACACGCCGCCAGTCTGCAGCAAGCGCAGCCCGCCCAGGGATCCTTTCAGGAAAAGACCCATTCGTGAAGAAACCTGGATCCATGCCGTCCCCGCCCCCAACTCGGCTCCCGCAGCCCCGAGAACGCGACGCACTACTTCGCCAAATGGGGCGACGACGGCACCGAGAAGACCATCCCCGACCTGCTGCGTCGGCACCCGCGCGCGAAGGAGAAGCGATCAGCCGACGCGAGTCTGGTCATGCTGGACGACCAGAGCGTGCACGTTGCGGCTGAGGTCCCGGCACTGCCACAGGGAAAGATGCCGCCAAGCGCGTGCCGGGCAGGAAACGCGGCCTGGCGGTGGGTGCGCTGGGCCTGGTCATCGCCGTGGTCATGCCGGTCGCCTCCGCCCACGACAACACCACCGAGATCGCACCATGCGCGGCTGCGGTCACCCCAGGGCGTGCGGCCCGGCCAGCGGCGAGGTTGGCCTCGAAGCTTCGGGCTCTGGGTGCGTGGTCTTCGAGGTGATCGTGCCGATGCGGTCAGCGGTGTGGGCGAGGTCCTGTATGAGGCCGGACCGTGTGGTCGTGGGCCAGATCAGTGCCCATCGTGCGGGTGGTGCGTCGTGGATGGGCACGTAGGTGATGTCGGGACGGGGGAAGTATCGGGCGGCGTGAGCGTGGGCGGGTGAGACGGCTTCGCCGTTGGAGAGCAGGGGGAGCATCTCGGCGGAGTCGTTGATGAGGGGACCGGCCGTCAGCTCGGGGTACAAGAAGCTGGTCGAAGAACTGGAGTCGGGCATCAAGACGGACGAGGGGTTACACCGTCGAAGAGTGCGTCAACGACTGGCTGAACAAGGGTCTCAAGGGGAAGGGCGCAGGAACGGTAGCCAACTACCGGTCCATGGCCGATCATCACATCATCCCGCAGATCGGGACGAGCGGGCAGAAACGCTCTCGACACGCTCGCTCCGTCTCATTCATCAAATGGTCCGGCGGGCAATACGACACGCGCAAGCCACGGACAAAGTCCTGAGAAACGTCGCCAGTCTGGTGGACGGTTCCGGAAGGCCAGGAAGGGAGACCATCAAGGGCACTCGACGTCGAACAAGCAAAGGCAGTGATCCGGGCGTCACTCGATACTCCGCTCAAGGCGTTACATCATCATCTGCCTACTGTGCGGAATACGGACGGAAGAAGCGCGTGACCTACGATGGACAGAGACACCAAGACGCACAAATCCCGCCGAGTCCTCAAGGTTCCCCGATGGGGCATCCGCATCCTCAAAGAGCTGCACAAGGCCAGAGCCGCTGAACGTCTCGCGTCAGGAGAGCGAGGAACCGACGACTCCCTTGTTTCCCGCAAGGCAGACGAAAGCCCGATGGACCGCTGATATGTTCGGCGAGAATTTTTAGAAAGTCACCGCTGCAGCAGGTATCGGAACGGATTGGTGCCCGCGTGAACTGAGGCACAGTTTCGTGTCCCTGCTGTCCGCCCACAAGGTGACCATCGAAGAGATCGCCCGCCTCGTTGGCCACTCGTCAACGAACGTGACCGAGACCGTCTACCGGCACGAGATCCGACCTGCGCTTACTGAGGGCGCGGTCGCCATGAACAAGATCTTCAAGCCGAAGGCCGGGTAGAGCGGTGGCTCCCCGTTCGGCTCCCGGAAAACGAAAAGGGGCACCAGAAATACTCTGGTACCCCTTCTGACCAGTCGGGACGACAGGATTTGAACCTGCGACCCCATGACCCCCAGAACGGCGAGGTCGGCGTTTTCCCAGCTCAAATCATGTGCAGGGGCTTGCATCTCGTTGAGCGACCAGGACTTCGTGCAGGGGTGCGCACAGCGTGTGGTCCCCAAATGGTCCCCAAGACCGTTGCCAAGATCCCGGCGGCAAGGTCCTCAAAATCAAACTCAGGAAACACCATCTCGTAGCCGCAGGAGAGAACACTGGTTCCGCGGTGACCGTCACGGCCTCGCTAGAGCTGAGATAGCTGGATCGGCTCACCGTGCGGCTGCGGCCATGCGCGGAGGCTCATCACCCGGACGGAGTTCGGCGGTATGACGCCGAGCTGGTCAACCGGGCCCGTGACGGAGTTGCGCCACCTCTGAGTCACCCCCGCGCAGAAACGCAGCTGAGCCGTCTCCAAGCAGGGGTCATGGCGTCGATGAGGTGTTGAACGGGTCGATGCCTGCCGGGTGTGCGGCCTGGACTGATGCACGAGGTACGGCTCAGCGGTGGGTGATCCACCAAAACAGCAGGCCGATGAGGCCGGTGCCGGTGGCGTGGGCGGCGCCGCGTGCCAGGGCGATGGCGAAGGCGGCGGAGGCGGGCGGAGCGGCGTCGCAGCGCGGACGGGCCGCTGCCAGGCGCCGGACTGTTGCTGTTTCTGTTGCTGCTGGTGTTGGTCATGCCGACATGACATCGGGCGATGGCGCAGGGTTGAAGGTATGCCGGATGAGTCCGGATCTGCACGGGCTGCGCTGCCGGTGAGCGGGGATCCGGGCCGGTCCGTCCCGGATCCGGATGACGGTCCCTGACAGGTGAGGAGGCGGGAGCGGCGTGGCGGAGTTCCGGCCGGAGGGGTCGACCTCCCGGGTCCTGGCGGAGCTGGCCCGGCTGTGGGAGCAGGCCCGTGTCCACAGCCCGGGCCGGGTGACGCAGAAGGAGCTTGCCAAGATCTCAAAGGTGCCGGCTTCGACACTGGGCGGGTGGGCGACCGGGGCCGCCGAGCCCCGGGATCTGGACCAGCTGGTCCGGGTCGGCGCCGCCCTGGCCGCCTGGGCGAACGAACCTGCCCCGTCGACCCGGGACTGGGATCGGCTGATGCTCGCCGACCGCGCCCGCCCGGCTCCCGCACCGGCGCCGGCGCTGGATGACGTCGGCCGGTTCGGACACGCCGCAACGGCGGAGCGGGGCCCGCCGGGCTGGCCGCTGAGGGAGGTGACCGACCCCTTCCGGTTCGGGCTGGAGGTCCATCGCGCCATCGACCTCGGTGACGCCGGCTTGCCACCGCTTCCGGTGTACGTGCCGCGCGCTCATGATCGCGCACTACGCGAGGTGGTGACCGCCGCTGCCGGCGGGGACAGTGCCATCGCGCTGCTGGTCGGCGGCTCCTCCACCGGTAAGACCCGCGCCTGCTGGCAGGCGCTGCACCTGCTGCGTGAGCGCCCCGAGCCGTGGCGGCTGTGGCATCCCATCGACCCGACCCGGCCCGAGGCCGTCCTGACCGGTATCGGCGATGTCGCGCCGTACACGGTGGTGTGGCTGAATGAGGCCCAGTTCTACCTGGCGCCGGACAAGCTGGGTGAGCAGGTCGCCGCAGGCCTGCGCGAGCTACTACGGGATCAGGGACGCGGCCCGGTGCTGGTGCTGGCCACCTTATGGCCGCGGCACTGGCACACCCTGACAGTCCGCCCGGGTCCAGAACAGCCTGATCCGCATGCCCAGGCCCGGGAACTGCTGGACGGCTGCGACATTAGCGTCCCGGACGCGTTCACCCCCACCGACTTGCAGGCGCTGAGCGGCCATGCCGCCCAAGACCGCCGGCTGGGTGAGGCCGCCGAACGCACCGAGGATGGTCAGATCACCCAGTACCTGGCCGGAGTGCCGGTCCTGCTGGAGCGCTACACCCGCGCCTCGCCCGCCACCAAGGCGCTGATCTGGGCGGCGATGGACGCCCGCCGCCTAGTGAGCTGGCTTGAGGTCTGTGGTCACCACTTGTGTTGCTTCATGTAACAGGGTGGTGACTTCGGGCCCGGGCGGGAGTGTGCTGAGGATGTGGGAGACAGCAGACTGCCGCCGCTGGTACTGACCGCGGGCGAGCGGATGACCTTGCAGGGCTGGGCGTCTCGTCGGTCGACGGCACAGGGGCTGGCGTTACGTGCGCGAATCGTGCTGGAGTGCGCGCGAGGTGACTCCAACCTCGCCATCGCCGCGCGGCTGGGGATCGCGCGGGGCACGGTCACCAAGTGGCGGGCCAGGTTCATCGCCGCCCGCCTGGACGGGCTGGCCGACGAACCGCGGCCCGGTGTTCCGCGCACCATCACCGATGCCCAGGTCGAGCAGGTGGTGGTGGCTACGCTGGAGACCACACCGCCGGGCGAGACCCACTGGTCCAGACGGCAGCTGGCCGCCCGCGTGGGCATCTCGCCGGCCAGCGTCGCCCGGATCTGGAGGGCCTTCGGGTTACAGCCCTGGCGGACCGAGACGTTCAAGATCTCGCCCGACCCGCTGCTGATCGACAAGATCCGCGATGTCGTAGGCCTCTACCTGGCCCCGCCGGCCAACGCGGTGGTGTTCAGCGTGGACGAGAAACCGCAGATCCAGGCGCTGCAACGCAGCGCTCCGGTGCTGCCGATGATGCCCGGGGTAGCCGAGCGGCGCAGCTTCGACTACGTCCGGCACGGCACCGTCGACCTGTTCGCCGCCTTCAACGTCGTCACCGGGGAAGTGGTGAGCAAGGTCACCGCCCGGCACACCGCGGCCGATTTCCGTGACTTCCTGGCCGACCTTGATGCCCTCGTCCCGGCCGGCCTGGACGTGCACGTCGTCTGCGACAACCTGTCGGCTCACAAGGCACCGGTGGTGCAGCGATGGATCATCGCCCATCCCCGCTTCACCCTGCACTTCATCCCCACCTACTCAGCCTGGCTCAACCAGGTCGAGCGCTGGTTCGCCGAGCTTCAGCGCCGCTGCCTGGACCGCGGGGTGTTCTGCTCGGTCGAGCACCTCACCACCGCGCTCCACGACTGGATCGACGCCTGGAACGACAACCCCCGCCCATTCATCTGGCGCAAGACTGCCGACCAGATCATCGACCGTATCTGCCACTACTGCTCACGAATTTCCGGACCAGCTCACTAGGCGCCGGCCAGCAGCTGCCGCTGGCGCTGCTGTCCGCTGCCGCGCCCGGCTACCTCACCGACACCCAGTGGGATCAGGCTGACGACGACTGGCTGCAGCAGGCCCTGGACTACGCCGCCACCCCGTGCAACGGCATTCCCGGCATGCTGTCCCCCGTCAAGATCGGCATCCGCCGCAACCAGCGCACACCCGGCGTCAGTTCCGCAACGGCCGCCACCCCACCGAGCCTGCGGACTGCATCCGGGCCGCTGTATCGGCTGGCCGACTACCTCGACCAGCACGGCCGACATGACCGAGCCGACCAGATACCTCCGATCGATTTCTGGACTGCAGCCGCTGCGCATGCCCATCCTGCCGATCTGGCAGCGCTCGGCAACGCGGCCCGGGCGCGCGGGCTGTATCGCGACGCCGCCCAGTTGTACAAACACGCCACAACCCACGGCGATCTGAACGCTTCTGCCAATCTTGTCAACCTTATGCACGCCCTGCACCCTGCCGACCACCGCCCGGCCCACCACGCCGCCCGGTATGCCGCCGTGAACGACCCGTACACCGTGGGCCGGTTGCTGGACAGCTTGTGGGAGGCCGGGGCCGAGGATCAGCTGCGGGAGCTGGCCGGACGCGCCGCCCGGCATACCCCCGTGGACGGCCCGTACGCCGTGAGCCAGTTGCTGGACAGCTTGCGGGAGGCCGGGGCCAAGGACCAGCTGCGAGAGCTGGTGGAGAGGGTGTTTGCCGCAGGCTTATTCGTTCAATTCGTCAAGTTCGAAGAGGGAGGGGAGTTCCGATTCGGGCATGAGCCCAATGGGAACGCTGCCGCTCCCTGGGCCTGGGATGACCTGGAGTGAAAGCTGCTACCTCCGCCTACGACCCTTTTCGGCGCCGGATCGTCGTCAGAGACGCGGTAGACGGAGCCGCGGCACCGGTGTAGTCGCCGGCAGCGTGCATGCACATCAATTCCGTCTGCTGCCGAGTAGAGCGGGCGATTTCCATGCCCTCACGGGTTCCGCACCTTGAGGTGCGGGGGCCACGAGCCCAACTGTGCGCTGTCATGTCCCCTCCTTTCCCGCGCTCGCCAGGTGCCTCGCTCCTGGACCGGCGATCAGGTTGCGAGCGCCGGACGTGTTGCCCGCGAGCTGGTCCAGGGCGTGCAGCGAGTAGTCTAGCCAGTGGCCGCGGCCCAGCCGCTCGAACGCGGGCCGCAGCTCGCGCAGGCGCCTGCGGACCTCGGCGACGTCCGCGCCGATGAGCGGGTTGGCACCCTGGTAGTGCTCGGCGAACGGCCCGCTCAGGTACTCCATCCTCGGGCGTGCGGCCGGTGGTGATGTGGGAGCCGTAGGCAGCTCCGTGATCGATGGGGATGAGCCGGGCGGGCTCGGCGTCGGCGCCGTCTCGGCGGATCCGCTCGATCTCGTAGCGAACGGTTCGCGTGACCTCCTTGCGGTGCTCGTGCACCATGACCCGATCGCCGATGCTCGCGCCGCGGTCGCCGGCGGCGTGCTCGACCAGGCCATGGCCCGCGCCCACCGGCCGGCCAGGCGGGCGTGCGCCGGCTCGATCGCGTCCGCCAGCAGCGGCGGCGTCTCCTGCAGGGCCTTGACGACTTCCACGGCCTCGTCCGGCACGAAGCTGGTGAGGTCGATGTCGCTGCTCGTGCGCCAGCCGGTCGTGTCGATGGGCCAGTGCTTGCGTCCGGACTGCTGCAGGGTCAGCACCTTGCCCGCCCGGTGGTGCGCCGGCCGGTCCACGAAGGGGCTGCTCGTGCTCACATCTCGCCTCAGGCGCACCAGGGCCTGGCGCCACCAGTCCCGTTCGGCGATCTCGACCCGCTGGCCGTACTCCAGGGCGTGCTCGCCGAGCTGGTCGACGTCAGCGGCCGGGGCGGGCTCCACCGTGGCGCTCGCCGAGCCGCGGCCGCGCATCACCGCGGCGTGCCGGACGGCGGAGGCCAGAGTCTCCAGCTCGTCTCCGACCAGGCCGCCGGTGGGCGGGACGGCGAAGGCCAGGCGGGCCAGCAGCACCGCCCGGTGGGAACCTGCGCTGACCGGCCAAGCGACGACCTGCGGGCACGGGATGCGCGCGTAGCGCCAGGCGTTGGACAGTGCGAGGGCCACGGCCATCCGGTCTCGGTGGTCGAGCAGGTCGGGCAGGGCGCGGCCGTCCTTCTCGGGGTCGAGCGCCAGGGTCACCAGCAGCCACATGACGGCGGCTGGGTCCTGGTCAAAGCGCGCCGGGCGGCGTTGTACGCCTCGCCGGTGGCCGCCTGGTGGGCGCGGTTCTTGGTCAGGGCCGGTTCCTCTCGGCGAGGGTGCCCACGCCACCCCGCCAGGGATCGTCACGACCAGTCAGCGGAGCGTCGTCTCACGCGATCCGGGGGACCTTGTCCTCTTCGCCGCTGACGGCGGGGGCGCCCGGGCGGCTCTGAAGCGGGCCAGCGTGACGGCCGCGTCAGCCAGCCTACGCCCCGCCGCCGACGTTTCCTGATCGATCCGCGGGTCCTGATCGATCAGCAGGGTTCAGCGTTGCCCGCCTCGCAGGGCCGCCAGGGCCTGCTCGCCGCGGGCGTCGGCGGCACGGGCCGCGGCGGCCTGCTCGGTCGCGGTGCCAGCGCCTTGTCCAGCTCCCGGTTGGCCTTGGCCAGCTCACGGTTGCTCTTGGCCAGCGTCCCGGCGCGCTCCCACTCGCGCTGCTGCTCCTGCTGGGCGTGCACGGCGGCGGCGCTCTTGTCGGCGACCTGGTGCTCCCCTCCACTCGCGACGGACTGTCCCTGACCGAAGACTTCCTCCTGGCAGCCCCCGGCATCCGCCCCGGCAGTGTGCTCGGGGGCGGGGGCCACCGTCGGCGACGTCTTCGTGTGCGCGACGCCACCCCGCTGCGGCTGACCGCCCGCCAGCAGTCGTCTGCTGGCGGGCGAAGCGGACCACGTGACGCACAACGGCGTCGATCGCTGAATTGGCGGGGTGCACCTGACCGGCCGCGACGTCTCGTGGAAGGGGATGAGGGCGGGGAGTCGCCCGCGCCGGCCTGACTCAGCGCCGGAGGAGCTCGTCGAAGATCTCCAGCATCTCCGGCCGGCCGTACGGCCCGACATGGGGAGCCGCGACACTGCGGACATCCGTCGGGTTGTCCGGGGTGAGCCGGTCGGCTTCCCGGATGAACCGGTCCTGCAGTGCGAGCGGGATCAGCCGGTCCTGGGTGAAGCGCACGTAGGTGCGCGGGATCCGGCCCCAGGTGTCCGCCTTGCCCGCGGCGTCGGCCAGGGGGATGGTGGCGGGCTCGTCCGGCTGGAGGGCGTTGAGCATCCAGCGCGCCGCCTCGTCGGTGAAATCGCCGGCGAGGCACTCCTTGATGCCGCGCATCGCGTCCGGGTCGGCCGTACGCCAGTTGATCCGGCTCACCCCCAAGGCGGCCGGGTCGGCGGCCATCGCCCGGAGGACCTCGGGAAGAAGGCTGCCGGCGTTCTCCGGGGTGTCCTCGTAGGCGCTGATGCTGGGCAGGTCGACGCAGCAGTACGCCGCCACGTACACCACCCGCTCCAGCAGATCAGGGACGGCGTTGCCGACCTTGCTGACGGTGACGCCTCCCTGGCTGGCACCGGCCAGGATCACTGGGCCGAACCGGCGGACCCGGCGCACCACGTCCACGACCCGCTCGACGTAGTCGTCGATGGTGATCTTGGCGAGCGGTGACGGCTCGGTGGCCAGGCCCACCGGGTCCTGGGGGGCCTGGTACGCGAGCGGGTAGTACGCCTCCTCGCCGTGTCCCGGCAGGTCGACGGCCACGCACCGGTGGCCGAGCAGGGTGAGCTCCCTGACCAGGCCGTTCCAGCAGTACGACGAGGTGTTGGTGCCGTGGATGAGCACCAGAGTGGGCGATTCAGTCATTGATGTTCCTCTCTTGGCTGGTGGGGAGGGGTGGTCGCCACATCGGCCACAGGGGCGGGCCGTCGGCCACCTGGATCGGGGCTCCCAGGGCCTCGAACCCGTGCCGCATGTACAGGGCACGGCTCCGCGCCGAACTGGCCTCCAGGTACACGCCGAGCCCGTCGGCATCCGCCCGATCCAGTCGCTGCCGCAGCATCGCCGAGCCGAGCCCGGCGCCCCCCCGCTCGCCGGTCACACCCACGAACGGCAGGTAGAGATGCCGTGCGCCGGTGGGGTGGCGCCGGTTCAGCGCCTGGCTCAGTGCCCGCATCCGCGAACCGAAGGCCACTGGTCGTCATGGAGCGTCTCGTCCGGGCCCAGTGTGAGCCGGATGGCGGCGCCCTTGCCGCCGTCCGCCAGGTGTGCCTCGGCGGCGGGGTGGGTGAGCAGGGAACGGTAGAACACCGCCTGGAGACGACCACGTTCGCTCGGGTCGGGAGAGAGCCAGCACACGACGGGGTCGTCGGTGAACGCCTCGACGAGGACGTCCACCACTGCCTGCGGCTCGTTTGCGTACGTTGTATCAACTGCCACGGGTACACCGTATCGACAACTGTGTGGACACGCCTGTTTTAGGAGAACAAAGTGCACTAGTGCGAAGCTGAGTGGACTAGTACATTCGGAGGCTGCCCATGGCGGCGGAACCGCCCTGTCGGCGCATTGTCGCGGAGATCCGCAGCAGGGTCCTGAGCGGCGAACTGCGGCCCGGCGAGCGGATGCCGTCCATCCGCCAGATCGTCCAGCGGTGGGGCGTGGCGATCGCGACCGCGACCCGGGTGATGGCGACCCTGCGCGACGAGGGCCTGGTCGAGGCCAAGGTGGGCTCCGGCACGGTGGTCAGCGGGCGGCAGCCCCGGGTCGGCGCGCCGAAGCGGACGCTGAGCCGTGGGCACCTGCTCCGTACCGCCATCGCGATCGCCGACGTGGAGGGGCTCGACGCTGTCTCCATGCGCCAGCTCGGGTCGGGCCCGATGTCGCTGTACCGGCACGTCGCCACCAAGGACGAACTCATCACCCAGATGGTCGACGTGGCCTTCGGCGAACCGGAGCTGCCCGATCCGGGCCTGACGGCTGGCGAGCCAGACTCGAACTGATCGCCCGCCTGCAGTGGGAGCTGTCCCGGCGGCACCTGTGGCTGGCCAGAGCGATCTCGTTCACCCGCCCGCTGCTCGTGCCCAACATGATGGCCCACACCGAGTGGATCTTGCGCGCGCTCGACGGGCTCGGCCTGCCGGCGGAGACCAGGATCCGGGAGGCGCTCACCCTGCACGGCGTGGTCATCACCGTCGCCTTGACCCTGGCCGGGGGAGTGGAGGCCGAACAGGAGACCGGGGTAACGCTCGACCGGTGGTGGCTGGCCCGGCGCGCGCGTGCCGACGAGCTGCTGCACAGCGGCCGCTTCTCGCAGCTGGCCGCGATCCCCAGGATGCGGTGTCGGACTTGGACGGTCTGTTCGAGTACGGCCTGACCTGCCGCCTGGACGGCCTCGCCGCACGAATTCAGGCGCATTGTCAACCCTCGGCGGCCCGGCCGTGATCGTGCCTGCTTGCCTTACGTGCCTGACCTGCCTTCAAGCGGCTGATCAGCTACTTTGCTTGAGAACCCCAGATAATGCCGGAGCTCGCCAAAGCCCATCCCTTCGCCGAGTGGATCGCCCGGGCCGGCAAGCGTCAGGCACTCACTGGTCACTCGACCCCCGCTGACATCGCCGGCGCGGTGACGTTCCCCGCGTCCCATGACGCCCGATTCATCACCGGTGTGATCCTCCCTGTCGATGGCGGAACCACGGCCGCCAGCGGCCAACCTGACTTCTACTAAAGGCCCTCCACTCCCGACCGCCCTACCGGCCCACGTTCACTTTGACCCTGTGCGGGAGGCGGCGGGGTGTCGAAATCACAGCCACTTCCGACACCCCGCCGAAGCCGTCCTCCCCACCGCGCACGCGTAGACCAGAACTGACGGGCTTGCTGCCGGTTCGCCTCTCTACCGAACCGGCTGTCTCACCCAGCAGCGGCCCCTCGCCCAGGGCTGCTCACGCCGGGCGCTACCGGGCTCTCCCCATCGGCGAGCACCCCGGTAAACACTCGCAATCGAGGGGTGTTCGCCCTTGTTCTTGCCAGACGGGATGACCAGCTTGCGGGCAATGTCGGGCACAGCCACCCCACGCTCGCGCAACGACCGGGCGTAGACAATCATGTCCTCGTCAAGCACTTTCGGCCGTCCGCCGTGGCGGCCGCGTTCGCGCGCCGAGGCCTGGCCTTCGAGGAATTTCTCCCGGATGTACTCGCGTTCGGACTCAGCCATCCCGGAGAAGAAGGCGAACAGCGCCGCGCCGTGCCCCGAGGGGTTGTAGATGCCCTGCAGCGGGCCGGTCAGCAACTCCAGCTCGATGTCGTGGTGGCGCAGATCCTCCGCGATGGTCAGAAGTTCGGCGGCGCCGCGGCTCAGGCGCTTCATCTCGTGCACGGTGAAGATCACCCGCTGGTGCGGGACGGCCTGCTTGATGGTGCGGGCGTACTCCATCGCCCGGGGGAACTCCGGCCGCGCCCTGACCCGGGTGCTGATCTTCTCGGAGAAGATCGGTTCACAGCCCGCCTCGGTCAGCGCGTCGAGCTGGCTCTGCCGTTCCTGCTGCGCGGTGCTGCAGCGGGCGTAGCCGACCCGCGTCGGGCGGGCCGACACCGGCGGAACGGCCTCGATGGCCGGGCCCGCCCGCCAGGGACGGCCCACGCCACGCAAGGCCGGGGTTCGCACCTCCAACTCGGCCCGCAACTGGGGCACCAGCATGAAGCGAGGCGTGTGGTACTTCGGCGCGACCTTGCCGTCCCGAGTGCGGCAGGCGCTGCCCGCAGACGCCTCACACATGGGACAGTCGAAGGCTTCGACAGCGGCGGCGGGATCAGTGAGCTCGGCCATGTCGCAAAACCCATCGCAAGGCAGGTTCTGCGAGATCAGTTTTGCGAGAGGTTCTGAGAATGAAGATCGAGGACAAACAGGACGCCACGCTGGGCATGCTTCACTTCGCAGAACTATCCATTTCTGCGAACACCGAAAGTAGTCACTGTCACCCAGCGCTACATTGCGTCCGGTCGGGCCGACCCGAGCGGTGGGCCGTCATGGTGAAGAACGCGGTCAGCGCTTCGCCGTCGGCGGTGTAGTGGCGCCCCTCCGCGCTGATGAGGGTGAGGCCAAGTTTGACGCCGTTGAGCGCGGGCTCGTGCTGGGCCCGGGAGCCGGTTGCTGGGCCTTCCCGCCGTTCGCCGGGGAGAACGCCGCACCTCGCCTTCTGGGTGGTCTTCGACGGGCGCGGGGGTGGTCGTCCGGGGACGCCGCTGGGGCTTGCCCGCAAGAGGAATGCTTGGCTTATCCGACTTTCGGCCTGATTACCTTACAGACCTCGCGGTACGCCGCCTCGTATCCGTCAAAGTATCCGAGGTAACGCTGTACGGTATCCTTGGGCTCGTTTTGCCGTTCGTAATAGGCGCGAGGTCTCCACCAAAGCGGTCGTCTGCAGTCGAGAGCAGCGGCATCACTAAGGCCGTGCTGGTGCCCTTCCTTGAGCTGTTTTCATCCTCGGCGGGCATCTGCTGATCACAGCATGATCGCGAGTCCGGCGTTCGCCTGAAGACGCAAAGAACCCCTGGTAGACGGGTGGATCACCACAATCAACACCGTCACCACCAG
>NZ_JABCPZ010000027.1 GCF_013283785.1 Nonomuraea antri | reverse complement strand
GGGGAACCGGGGAGTGAGAGGGGTGTGGCCTGGAGTGACGAGGGATTGGACAGGCGCCAGCCACGGTCGGCGGTTGGCGCCGCCCCGTGCTCGCCGTACGAAGTGGGCCGGAAAGCACGCGAACAGAAGGCCCCGTCGGCGGTGATCCTGTCGATCCAGGATCACCGTCGGGACGGAACGTCAGACGCGCGGGGACTCACCTGCCGGCCTGTCGGCCGTAAGAACGTCCTCGCCTCGAAGAAGGGCGTGCACTTCCGATTCGCGGAAGCGCCGGTGCCCTCCGGGGGTGCGGATACTACTGATGCGGCCTGCCGCAGCCCAGCGCGTAACCGTCTTTGGGTCTACCCGGAAGAGGGCGGCAACCTCTCCAGGGGTCAGCAGACGCTCGCTGCTACTCTCCACCAATCTCTCCCCCTCGCATCCCGCTTCCTGCCAGCGGGCGGACAGGTAACCAGTGTGTCGAGCGAAGCCTGATTTATCCGTGGTTTTCTACAAAGATCACGGGTTGTTATCAGCTGACTGCCCGATTGTTATATGATAGAGCCTCTTTGGGGCTCTCGTGGGTGTTTCTTTACGAAACACCCTGACTGGGAACAGTAGCAGTGCTCGCGTCCGATGCGAAGAGCGACCGCTACGCCGGTGCGAGTAACCTCGACCTGTGCGTCCCGTTCTCGTTTACACCGCGTCGCGGATCGGCCTGTTCGGCGTGACCCTGATCATCCTGCTGCTGGTGGGACTGCAGGACTGGATCCTGCTGATCCTGCTGTCATTCGTGATCAGCGGCGTCGTCAGCTACGTTCTGCTGTCCAAGCAACGTGATGCCATGAGTGAGCGCATCACGAAGAAGATCGACCGGCCGAAGCCGCAGGCCGACTAGGGCAGGGGGAACATGCCAATCCGGGCATGGTACTCCCGTCCGAGTCTCGTTGTGTCGCTACCGACTAGTAGGCCGCCGGCATGCGCCAGAAAAGCCTTGACTCCGATCCCGCGCTCGCGCCCGGGATTCCAGCCGAGCGCCTTTCCCGTGCGCGGGTGAATGGCGCCGATGCCCGGCCTGGGCACTGAGCCCGGCCCGGCCGAGTCGCGGCCCTTCGGGTTGTTCAGCCAGCGCTGGTGCCCGCCCACGTAGACCGCCGCGCCCGTCACCGACACCGCGTAGAGCGAATCGCCGCCCGTGCTGTTGACCCAGGTGGGAGGCACGTTGCTGCCCTTGGCGTAGGTCTCGAACCTGGCCGCGGTGTCGCACAGCCGGCCCTTCGGCCCGCCGGTGGTGACGACCGCGAAGTAGCGGCCGTCCGGCGAGAAGTCCAGGCCGCGTACGTATGAGGGAAAGGCGTCCATGCACTTGGCCGAGTAGGCCTCGGTGCGCCAGCCGTCGACCCTGGCCGTGGCGCGGCCGACGTCGATCAGCCCGAGCTGCGGTCTCGACCGGCCGTTGAGCGTGGTGAAGCTGCCGTCGACGGCGAGCCTGTCGGCCGACAGGGCCAGCGCGTGCACCTTCACCCGTGAGGTCAGCGGCGCGCCCGGCGTGATGCGGAAACCCGGGTCGGTCCGGCCGCTCGACGCGTCGAGCCTGGCCAGTGCGGTGCGCGGGTAGGTGAAGTCGCCGCCTACGTAAAGCCTGGAGCCCCGCCTGGCCAGCGAGGTCACCATGCCGCCGGCGATCGCCGGACGGAACCCCGGCACGGCCCGGCCGTCGGCCAGGCTGAGCCGGGTCAGCGCGTGCGCGCGTTCCTCGTTGACGGCGCGGAAGGCGCCGCCCACGTAGACCGTTCCATCGTCGCCCGCCGCCAGCCCGTGGACCGCGCCGGCCACGAACGGCGCGAAGCGGGGCAGGACCCGGCCGGTGGCCAGGTCGTAGGCGAACAGGTTGGCCCGCGGGTAGACCGCGCGGCCGTCGGGATCGGCCACCTCGCTGAACGAGCCGCCGACCACCACCGTGCCGCCGACCAGCGCGAACGCGTTGACGATGCCGTCGAGAACATGGGGGGTGTTGTCAGCCGGGTCGGCCGAGACCACGCGCGGATGCGCGACGGGGGCCGAGGCGATGATCGCCGCAAGGGCGACACTGGCAAGCATTCGCCAAGTTCTAGCAGACGTTGCGTAGCGTCGCCGCTACTTTCCGTCAATTACGGGGTTAGCCATAGGCTATCCGCATGACGCGTGCTCAGTTGGACAAACAGCCGGACGAGGTCGCCGCGATGTTCGATCGCACCGCCCGGCGCTACGACCTGGTCAACGACGTGATCTCGCTGGGTCAGGTGCGCTTCTGGCGTAAGGCGGTGGCCGCCGCGGTCGACGCGGGCCCCGGAGAGGTGGTCCTCGACCTGGGCGCGGGCACCGGCACCTCCACCGACTCCTTCACCACGCTGGGCGCCCGCGCGGTGGCCTCCGACTTCTCGCTCGGCATGCTGCGCACGGGGGTCAGGCGGCACGGCGGCAACGCGCTCACCGGAGCGGGCGTGCCGTTCATCGCGGGCGACGCGATGCGGCTGCCGTTCGCCGACGACGTGTTCGACGCGGTGACGATCTCGGTGGCGCTGCGCAACGTGCACGACACCGGGCAGGCGTTGCGCGAGATGCTGCGGGTGACCAAGCCGGGCGGCAAGCTGGTGATCCTGGAGTTCTCGCATGTCACGTTCGCCCCGTTCGACCTGGTCTACCGCGAATACCTGATGAAGCTGCTGCCGCAGGTGGCCAAGGTGTTCGGCTCCAACGACGACTCCTACGAGTACCTGGCCGAGTCGATCAGGGACTGGCCCGACCAGCCGACGCTGGCCCGCGTCATCCAGGACGCCGGTTGGCGCCGGGTGGCCTGGCGCAATCTGTCGATGGGGATCGTCGCCGTTCACCGGGCGTTCAAGCCGGAGTGAACCGGGCGTTCAACCAGAGTGAACCGAAGGGTCGAACCGGGGTGAACCGGGAGTACGAACCGGGCTGAACCGGGCGGGTGCCCCGTTGATCTGCGACAGACGTCCCTCTACCCTTGCCTGATGCCCCCAACTGGGCAAAACGCCAGCCCCGGCTGCCACTATCTACGCGAAACGCAGTAGACTGCGGGCCGACAAGTTTGTGAAGGGGTTCACAAAGGAACGAAGGCGCGACACCCCAAGGCCTTCGAGGGACAGGACAGTCCAGTGACGGTGCCAACAGCCAACCAGGCAGACGCCGACGTCATCGTCGTCGGCGCTGGTCCCGCCGGTTCCGCAACCGCCTTTTACCTCGCCCAGGCCGGTCTCGACGTGCTACTCCTGGAGAAGACCAGGTTCCCCCGCGAGAAGGTCTGCGGCGACGGCCTGACCCCGCGTGCGGTCAAGCAGTTGCTCAACATGGGCGTCGACATCGACGCGCCCGGCTGGATCAGGAACAAGGGATTGCGCGTCGTGGGCGGCGGCCATCGCTTCGACCTCGACTGGCCGCAGTTGGAGCGATTCCCCGACTTCGGCCTCGTGCGCACGCGTAAAGACTTCGACGAGATCGTCGCGAACAACGCGGTCAAGGGCGGCGTCCGCATGATGGAGGGCGTCAACGTCACCGGGCCGGTGCTCGACGACCGCAGCGGCCACATCGTCGGCGTGACCACCAAGGACGGCAGGGAGTTCCGCAGCCGCGTGGTCGTCGCCGCCGACGGCAACAGCACCCGCCTGGCCCTCGGCATGGGCCTGCACAAGCGCGAAGACCGCCCGATGGGCGTGGCCGTGCGCACCTACTTCGAGAGCCCGCGGCACGACGACGACTACCTGGAGATCTGGCTGGAGCTGTGGGACGGCGACACGCTGCTGCCCGGCTACGGCTGGATCTTCGGCGTCGGCGACGGCACCGCCAACGTCGGGCTCGGCCTGCTCAACACCAGCTCGCAGTTCAAGAACATCGACTACCGCGACCTGATCAGGCGCTGGTGCAAGTCGATGCCCGCGGAGTGGGGCTTCACCGAGGAGAACATGACGGCGCCCATCCGCGGCGCCGCGCTCCCGATGGCCTTCAACAGGCAGCCGCACTACACGCGCGGCCTCATGCTCGTGGGCGACTCGGGCGGCTCGATCAACCCGTTCAACGGGGAAGGCATCGCCTACGCCATGGAGACCGGCGAGATCGCCGCCGAGATCATCGCGAAGGCACTCAAGAACACCACTCCAGCACAACAGGAGCGGATCCTCAGGACCTATCCCCAGGTCCTGAAGGACGCCTATGGGGGTTATTTCACCCTAGGTAGGTTGTTCGTCGAGGCAATTGGGAAGCCGGGTGTGATGAGCTTCGGTACAAGGCACGGACTGCCTCACCCGAGGCTGATGCGCTTTGCGCTCAAACTCCTTGGTAATCTCACCGACCGGCGAGGCGATGCGTCGGACAAGATCATCAACGCTCTCTCAAAGGTCGCCCCACCAGCATGACTCTCAGAATCAACGAATCAGGCTGCGCGCCCGCGCGCGCGGCGACTCCAGAGGAGGCGTAGCGATGGACCTTTACGTGCCCATCCTGGTGCTCGCCGTTCTCGCGGGGGGCTTCGCGATCTTCTCGGTCGCCATCGCTCCCTTCACCGGTCCCAAGCGCTGGAACCGCGCCAAGCTTGACGCCTACGAATGCGGCATCGAGCCGACGCCCCAGCCGGTCGGTGGCGGACGGTTCCCGCTCAAATACATGATCACGGCGATGCTCTTCATCGTCTTCGACATCGAGATCATCTTCCTATACCCCTGGGCGGTCTCCTTCGCGCCCCTGACCGACGACGCGGGCCGCGTGCTGTTCTCCGGCTTCGGCCTGTTCGCGCTCGTCGAGATGCTGCTGTTCATCGCCACCGTGCTCGTCGCCTACGCGTACGTGTGGCGCCGCAAGGGTCTGGACTGGGACTGAAAATGGGACTTGAAGAGAAACTGCCCAGCGGCTTCATCCTCAGCACGGTCGAAGCGGCCGCCGGATGGGCGCGCAAGAACTCCGTGTGGCCGGCCACGTTCGGTCTCGCCTGTTGCGCCATCGAGCTGATGGCCACCGGTGGCCCCCACTACGACCTGGCGCGCTTCGGCATGGAGCGCGCTTCGGCGTCTCCCCGCCAGGCCGACCTCATGATCGTCGCCGGGCGCGTGTCGCAGAAGATGGCCCCCGTCCTGCGGCAGATCTACGACCAGATGGCCGAGCCCAAGTGGGTCATCTCCATGGGCGTGTGCGCCTCCAGCGGCGGCATGTTCAACAACTACGCCATCGTGCAGGGCGTCGACCACATCGTGCCCGTCGACATCTACCTGCCCGGCTGCCCGCCGCGGCCCGAGATGCTGATCGACGCGATCGTGAAGCTGCACGACAAGATCCAGAACATGAAGTTCGGCGCGCACCGGGCCGAGCAGATCGAGGAGCTCGAACTGCAGGCGCTGCGCACGCTGCCGCTGATCGACCAGGGAGCGGCCAAGTGACCTCGCCCGACAACCTCCCGGACAGCCCTGAGGCGAACGTCCCGGACAAGGCCGACGTCCCCGTGGCCGCCGAGGCGCCCGTCGCCAGGCACGGCATGTTCGGCGCCGCCGACTCCGGCGACACCTCCGGCTACGGCGGTCTCGTCGTCCGGCGGGCGCCGCAGATCTCCACCCCGCGCCCCTACGGCGGCTACTTCGACGAGGTCGTCGACGCGCTGGCGCTCGACGACGCCATCGAGCGCGTGGTCGTGGACCGGGGTGAGCTGACCCTGCACGTCAAGCGCGAGCGCCTGGTCGAGGTGTGCCAGAAGCTGCGCGACGACCCGGCGCTGCGCTTCGAGCTGTCGCTGGGCGTCTCCGGCGTGCACTACCCGCACCTGGCCGGCGAGGAGCTGCACGCGGTGATCCACCTGTGCTCGCTCACTCACAACCGGCGCGTCCGCGTCGAGGCCAGCGCGCCTGACTCCGACCCGCACATTCCATCGACCGTGGGCGTTTACCCTGGTCACGACTGGCATGAGCGCGAGACGTACGACTTCTTCGGCATCATCTTCGACGGCCACCCGGCCCTGACCCGAATCATGATGCCGGACGACTGGGAGGGTCACCCCCAGCGCAAGGACTACCCGCTCGGCGGCATCCCGGTCGAATACCGCGGCGCCACCATCCCCTCGCCTGACCGGAGGAGGTCGTACTCTTGAGCACCGCATATGACGAGGCGACAGAGGGCAAGGTCTACTCGGTCACCGGCGCGGACTGGGACGAGGTCGTCACCGGCATCCGCGAGTCCGATGACGAGCGACTCGTCGTCAACATGGGCCCGCAGCACCCGTCCACGCACGGCGTGCTCCGCCTGGTCCTGACCCTCGACGGTGAGACGGTCACCGAGGCGCGCGGCGTCATCGGCTACCTGCACACCGGCATCGAGAAGAACATGGAGTTCCGCACGTGGACCCAGGGGACCACGTTCGTCACTCGCATGGACTACCTCTCGCCGATCTTCAACGAGACGGCCTACTGCCTGGGCGTCGAGAAGCTGCTCGGCATCGAGGACCGCGTCCCTGACCGGGCGCAGGCCATCCGCGTGATGATGATGGAGCTCAACCGCATCGCCTCGCACCTGGTCGCCATGGGCACGTTCGGCATGGAGCTGGGCGCGACCACGCCGTTCCTGTTCGGCTACCGCGACCGCGAGCTGATCATGGACCTTTTCGAGTACATCACCGGCCTGCGCATGAACCACGCCTACATCAGGCCGGGCGGCGTCAGCGTCGACCTGCCCGCGGGCGCGGTCGACAAGGTCGGCGAGTTCCTCAAGGAGATGCCCAAGCGGATCAAGGACATCCGCAAGCTCCTCGACGAGAACCCGGTCTACACCCGCCGCACCAAGGACGTCGGCTACCTCGACCTGACCGGCTGCATGGCGCTGGGCATCACCGGCCCGATCCTGCGTGCCGCCGGCCTGCCGTGGGACCTGCGCAAGTCGCAGCCGTACTGCGGCTACGAGACGTACGAGTTCGACGTGGCCACCGAGCGCAGCTGCGACGTGTTCGGCCGCTACCTGGTGCGCATGCAGGAGATGGAGGAGTCGCTCAAGATCATTGAGCAGGCTCTCGACCGCATCGCGGGCCCGCTCAAGGGCGACCCGGTGATGATCGAGGACAAGAAGATCGGCTGGCCCGCGCAGCTCGCGCTCGGCCCCGACGGCTTCGGCAACTCCCCCGATCACATCGCACACATCATGGGCACCTCGATGGAGGCCCTCATCCACCACTTCAAGCTGGTGACCGAGGGCTTCCGGGTGCCGGCCGGCCAGGCGTACGCCACCGTCGAGTCCCCCAGGGGCGAGCTCGGCGCGCACGTGGTCAGCGACGGCGGCACCCGCCCGTACCGCGTGCACTTCCGCGAGCCGTCCTTCTGCAACCTGCAGAGCTTCCCCGCGATGGCGGAGGGCGGCCAGGTCGCCGACGTGATCGCCGCGGTGGCTTCTATCGACCCCGTCATGGGAGGTGTGGACCGGTGAGTTATTCGCCGGAAGTCCGTGAGCGTCTCGAACGGGACGCCAAGGAGATCATCGGGCGCTACCCGAAGACGCGGTCGGCGCTGCTGCCGCTGCTCCACCTGGTGCAGTCGGAGGACGGCTACGTCTCCGACGACGGCCACGAGTTCTGCGCCGAGATGCTGGGGCTGAGCAAGGCCGAGGTGGTCGGCGTGGCCACCTTCTACACCATGTACAAGCGCAAGCCGGCCGGCGAGTACCACGTCGGCGTGTGCATCAACGCGCTGTGCGCGGTCATGGGCGGCGACCAGATCTGGGACGAGCTGTCGGAGCACGTCGGCGTCGGTCACGACGAGGCGACCGCCGACGGCAAGGTCTCGCTGGAGCGCCTGGAGTGCAACGCGGCCTGCGACTTCGCCCCGGTCATGATGGTCAACTGGGAGTTCTTCGACAACCAGACCCCGGAGTCGGCCAAGCAGCTCGTCGACGACCTGCGCGACGGCAAGAGCGTCAGCCCCACGCGCGGCCCGAAGAAGCTGTGCACCTTCAAGGAGGCCTCGCGCGTGCTGTCGGGCCTGCCCGACGAGCTCGCCGGTGACGGCCCCTCGGCCGCCGGCGCCTCGCTGGAGGGCCTGAAGGTCGCCAAGGCCAACGGATGGAAGGCCCCCGAGGCATGAGCACGACCCTTACCCCGGTCCTGACCGCGAACTGGGACCAGGCCAACTCCTTCACCCTCGACGGCTACGGCGAGTACGAGGCGGCCAAGAAGGCGCTGGGCATGGACCCCGACGCCGTCATCCAGGCCGTCAAGGACTCCGGCCTGCGCGGCCGCGGCGGCGCGGGCTTCCCCACCGGCATGAAGTGGGGCTTCATCCCGCAGGGCGACGGCAAGCCGCACTACCTCGTCGTCAACGCCGACGAGTCGGAGCCGGGCACCTGCAAAGACATCCCGCTGATGATGGCCAACCCGCACTCGCTGGTCGAGGGCATCATCATCACGTCGTTCGCGATCCGGGCCAACCACGCCTTCATCTACGTGCGCGGCGAGGTGCTGCACGTCATCCGCCGGCTGCACGCGGCCGTGCGCGAGGCGTACGAGAAGGGCTACCTCGGCAAGGACATCTTCGGCTCCGGCTACGACCTCGAACTGGTCGTGCACAGCGGCGCCGGGGCGTACATCTGCGGCGAGGAGACGGCGCTGCTCGACTCGCTGGAGGGCTTCAGAGGTCAACCGCGACTCAAGCCCCCGTTCCCGGCCGTGGCGGGCCTGTACGCCTCGCCTACTGTCGTGAACAACGTCGAGTCGATCGCCAGTGTTCCCTCGATCATCGGCAACGGCGCCGACTGGTTCGCCTCCATGGGCACCGAGAAGTCCAAGGGCTTCGGCATCTTCTCGCTCAGCGGCCACGTCACCAGGCCCGGCCAGTACGAGGCCCCGCTCGGCATCACGCTGCGCGAGCTGCTCGACATGGCCGGCGGCATCCGCGAGGGGCACCAGATCAAGTTCTGGACCCCGGGCGGCTCGTCCACGCCGATCTTCACCGACGAGCACCTCGACGTGCCGCTCGACTTCGAGGCGGTCGGCGCCAAGGGCTCCATGCTGGGCACCCGCGCGCTGCAGATCTTCGACGAGACCACCTGCGTGGTCCGCACCGTGCTGCGCTGGACCGAGTTCTACGCGCACGAGTCGTGCGGCAAGTGCACGCCGTGCCGCGAGGGCACGTACTGGCTCAAGCAGGTGCTCAAGCGCCTGGAGAAGGGCCAGGGCACGGAAGAGGACCTGACCACGATCACCGACATCGCGGACAACATCCTCGGCCGCTCGTTCTGCGCCCTCGGCGACGGCGCGACCAGCCCGATCCACTCCTCGGTGAAGTACTTCCGCGAGGAGTACCTCAAGCACTTCGAGCTCCGCGAGATCGGCGGCTGCCCGTTCGACCCGAAGAAGTCCACTCTCTGGGGTGAGCAGTGACCGTCGTAGAGACCGAAACGAACCTGGTGACCCTGACCATCGACGGGTTCCAGGTCAGTGTCCCCAAGGGCACTCTGATCATCAGGGCCGCCGAGCTGCTGGGCATCCAGATCCCCAGGTTCTGCGACCACCCGCTGCTCGACCCGGCGGCCAACTGCCGCCAGTGCCTGGTCGACATCCCCGACGCGGGCAACGGCCGCGGCTTCCCCAAGCCGCAGCCGTCGTGCGCGATCGAGGTCGCCGAGGGCATGGTCGTGCAGACCCAGCTCACCTCGCCGGTCGCCGAGAAGGCGCAGCGCGGGGCCATGGAGCTGCTGCTGATGAACCACCCGCTCGACTGCCCGGTCTGCGACAAGGGCGGCGAGTGCCCGCTGCAGAACCAGGCCATGTCGAACGGCCAGGGCGAGTCCAGGTTCCAGGAGCAGAAGCGCACCTTCCCCAAGCCGCTGCCGCTGTCGACGCAGGTCCTGCTCGACCGTGAGCGCTGCGTGCAGTGCGCCCGCTGCATCCGCTTCTCCGAGCAGATCGCCGGCGACCCGCTCATCGAGTTCTTCGAGCGCGGGGCCAAGGAGCAGGTGCGCACGGCCGACGGCAAGCCGTTCAACTCCTACTTCTCCGGCAACACGGTGCAGATCTGCCCGGTGGGCGCGCTGACCGGCGCCGCCTACCGCTTCCGCGCCCGCCCGTTCGACCTGGTCTCCACGCCGAGCGCGTGCGAGCACTGCGCGGCCGGCTGCGCCCAGCGCACCGACCACCGGCGCGGCCGGGTCACCCGCCGCCTGGCCGGCAACGACCCGCAGGTCAACGAGGAGTGGAACTGCGACAAGGGCCGCTGGGCGTTCACCTACGCCACGCAGCCCGACCGGCTCAAGACGCCGCTGGTGCGCAACGAGGAAGGCGTGCTCGTCCCGGCCTCGTGGCCGGAGGCGCTGATGGTGGCCGCCGAGGGCCTGGCCAAGGCCCGCGGCAAGGCCGGCGTCCTGGTCGGCGGCCGCGTCACCGTCGAGGACTCCTACGCCTACGCCAAGTTCGCCAGGCTCGCGCTGGGCACCAACGACATCGACTTCCGCGCCAGGCCGCACTCCGCCGAAGAGGCGCAGTTCCTGGCCCACGCGGTGGCCGGCAAGGGCATCGAGATCAGCTACGCCGACCTCGAGAACGCCCCGGCCGTCCTGCTGGCCGGGTTCGAGCCCGAGGACGAATCGCCGATCGTCTTCCTGCGCCTGCGCAAGGCGTGGCAGAAGAAGGGCCTGAAGGTCACCTCGATCGCCCCGTTCGCCTCCGCGGGCCTGGCCAAGATGGGCGGCACGCTCATCCGCACCGCGCCCGGCGCCGAGGCCGACGCGATCGGCGACCTGGTCGGCACGCTGGCCGAGGGCACGATCGTGCTGGCCGGCGAGCGGCTGGCCACCGTCCCCGGCGCGCTGTCCGCGCTGGTGCGGCTGGCCTCCGGCTCCGGCGTCAGGCTCGCCTGGATCCCGCGCAGGGCCGGTGAGCGCGGCGCCGTCGAGGCCGGCGCGCTGCCGAACCTGCTGCCGATCGGCCGCCCGGTCGCCGACGAGAGCGCCCGCGCCGAGGTCGCCAAGGTGTGGAACGTGGGCTCGCTGCCCGTCACGCCGGGCCGCGACACGGCCGGAATCCTCGCCGCCGCCCGCGACGGCGAGATCGACGCGCTGGTCGTGGCCGGGGTCGACCCTTACGACCTGGCCGACCCGGCCGCCGCGCTCGACGCGCTGGAGAACACGCCGTTCATCGTCAGCCTGGAGATCCGCGCCAGCGCCGTCACCGACCGCGCCGACGTGGTCCTGCCGGTCGCCGCCGTGCAGGAGAAGGGCGGCACGTTCGTCAACTGGGAGGGCCGCGGCCGCTCGTTCGAGGCGCCGCTGCGCGTCCCAGGGCTGATGTCCGACCTGAACGTGATCGGCAACCTGGCCGACAGGATGGACGTCCACCTGGGCCTGCCCGACGTCAAGGCCGCCCGCCGCGAGCTGTCGGAGCTGCGCGTGTGGCGCGGCACCCGCGTCGCCGCGCCGAACGCGGCCGCCCGCACCCCCGACGTCCCCGCCGCTGGTCAGGCGCTGCTGTCGACCTGGCACCTGCTGCTGGACGACGGCCGGCTGCAGGACGGCGAGCCGTACCTCGCGGGCACCGCCCGCACCGCCGAAGCACTGGTCTCCGAGAGCACCGCGGCCGAGATCGGCGTCACCGACGGCGACAAGCTCGCCATCGGTGACCTCGTCACGCTGCCGGTGCGCGTCGCCGACCTGCCCGACCGCGTGGTCTGGGTGCCTGCGAACTCCGGCGGCTGCTCGGTCACGCGCGACCTGCGCGCGGTGGCCGGGGACATCGTCACCATCGGGAGCGCCTCATGATCCACGTTCTCGCGGTCCCGCCGACCGTGAACAGCTTCGGGCACGATCCGCTCTGGATCACCATCATCAAGGCCGTGATGCTCTTCGCCTTCCTGATGCTGGGCATCCTGTTCGGCGTCTGGTTCGAGCGCAAGCTGATCTCGCGGATGCAGCACCGCTACGGCCCCAACCGGGCCGGCAAGTTCGGTCTGCTGCAGTCCGTGGCCGACGGCCTGAAGATGGGGTTGAAGGAAGACATCTTCCCCAACACCGTCGACCGGGTGCTGTACCTGCTGGCCCCGGTCATCATGGTGATCCCCGCCTTCCTGGCCTTCTCGATCGTGCCGTTCGGCCCGATGGTCAACCTGTTCGGCGTCGAGACGCCGCTGCAGCTCGTCGACCTGCCGGTGGCCGTGCTGTTCATGCTGGCCATGGGCGCCATCTCGGTCTACGGCGTGGTGCTGGCCGGCTGGTCGTCGCGCTCGCCGTACGCGCTGCTCGGCGGTCTGCGGTCGGCGGCGCAGGTGGTCTCGTACGAGATCGCCATGGGCCTGTCCTTCGTGGGCGTCTTCCTGTTCGCCGGGACCCTGTCCACGTCGGAGATCGTCAAGGCGCAGGAGCAGACCTGGTTCGCGGTGCTCCTGATCCCCTCGTTCCTCGTCTACGTGATCTGCATGTTCGGCGAGGCCGCCCGTATCCCGTTCGACCTGCCCGAGGGCGAGGGCGAGCTGGTCGGCGGCTTCCAGACCGAGTACTCCTCGTCGCTGAAGTTCGCCCTGATCATGATGGGTGAATACCTGCACACGTTCACCGCCTCGGGCATCGCCGTGACGCTGTTCCTCGGCGGCTGGCGGGCTCCGTTCCCCATCTCCCTGTGGGACGGCGCCAACCAGGGCTGGTGGCCGGTGCTGTGGTTCTTCATCAAGTTCGTGCTGACGTTCAGCTTCATCGTGTGGGTGCGTGCCTCGCTGCCGCGCGTGCGCTACGACCAGCTCATGTCCTTGGGCTGGAAGGTGCTCATCCCGGTCAACCTGGCCTGGATCCTGCTCGTGGCCGCCGTCCGCAACCTCGTCGTCAACGAGGGCAACACGGTGCTCGGCGTCGCGCTCGGCGCGATCATCGTGATCGGCGCGCTGGCCATCTGGCTCCGGTTCGACACGGTCAACCAGCGCCGCAAGGAAGCCAGGAAGGCCGAGGTCGAAGCCGAGTTCGAGGAACTGTCCAACGAGCCCGCGGCCGGTGGCTTCCCAGTGCCGCCGCTCGACCTGCCGCACTACCACGGGGTGCAGCGCAAGGAGATTCCCAGTGGGACTAACTGATTGGCTGAACCCCGTCAAGGGCTTCGGGGTCACCTTCCACACGATGTTCAAGAAGCCCGTCACGACCAACTACCCGGAGGAGAAGAAGCCGACGGCTCCTCGCTTCCACGGGCGTCACCAGCTCAACCGCTGGCCTGACGGGCTGGAGAAGTGCGTCGGCTGCGAGCTGTGCGCCTGGGCGTGTCCCGCCGACGCCATCTACGTGGAAGGCGCGGACAACACCGACGAGGAACGCTTCTCCCCGGGTGAGCGGTACGGACGCACGTACCAGATCAACTACCTGCGTTGCATCCTGTGCGGCCTGTGCATCGAGGCGTGCCCGACACGCGCGCTGACCATGACCAACGAGTACGAGCTCGCCGACAGCAGCCGTGAGAGCCTCATCTACACCAAGGAGATGCTTCTCGCGCCCCTGACGCAGGGCATGGAGCAGCCGCCGCACCCCATGCGGCTCGGCGAGACCGAAGAGGACTACTACCGGCTGGGACGGACCAATGGGTGAGACCATCACGTTCTGGGTGCTCGCCGTCGTCTCGGTCGGTGCGGCGCTCGGCGTGGTCTTCAACAGGAAGGCCGTCTACTCCGCGCTGATGCTCGGCGCCGTGATGTTGTGCCTGGCGGTGCTGTACGCCGTGCAGGACGCGCCCTTCCTGGCCGCGGTGCAGATCATCGTCTACACCGGCGCCGTCATGATGCTGTTCCTGTTCGTGCTCATGCTGGTCGGCGTCGACTCCTCGGACTCGTTCGTGGAGACGCTCAAGGGCCAGCGCTTCTGGGCGGTCATCGCGGGCGTCGGCTTCGCCTCGCTGATCATCCTGGCCGTCGGCAACGCGGTCTTCGCCTCCCAGAAGGGGCTGGCCGACGTGGTCGGCAGCACGAGCGGCTACATCAGGCCGCTGGCGAAGGCGCTGTTCACCGACTACGTGTTCGCGTTCGAGATCACCTCCGCGCTGCTGATCACCGCCGCGCTCGGCGCGATGGTGCTGGCGCACCGCGAGCGGCTCACCGCGAAGGCCACGCAGAAGGACCTGTCGCGCGCCAGGTTCCGCGGCGACCGCCCGTCGCCGCTGCCCGGCCCCGGCACCTACGCCAGGAACAACGCCATCGACATGCCGGCGCTGCTGCCCGACGGGTCGGTCGCAGAAGCCTCGGTCAACCGCTACATCGCGCGGTACGACGTCGAGCAGGGCCACCTCCCCGAGGACCCCAAGCTCGCCGAGGCCATCAAGCACTCGGTTGAGGAGGAGTCCGACAATGACTCGCACGAGAAGCAGGGCGAGGTGACGAAGTGACCACGCACTACCTGATCCTGTCGGGCCTGCTGTTCGCGATCGGCGCGCTCGGCGTGCTGATCAGGCGGAACGCGATCGTGGTTTTCATGTGCGTCGAGCTGATGCTCAACGCCTGCAACCTGGCGTTCGTCACCTTCGCCAGGCAGGTCGGCAACCTCGAAGGCCAGATCATCGCGTTCTTCGTGATGGTGGTGGCCGCCGCCGAGGTCGTCGTCGGTCTGGCCATCATCGTGACGATCTTCCGAACCCGCAGGTCCGCGTCGGTCGACGACGCCAACCTGCTGAAGTATTAGAGGTGACTGGTGGAATCTGAAATCGCTCAGATCGTCCAGCACACCGGCGGCGTGATCGGAGTGTCCTGGCTGATGATCGCCCTCCCGTTGGTGGGGGCGTTCATTCTGCTGGCGTTCGGCCGGTTCACCAACCGCTGGGGCCATCTGCTGGGCGTGGCCATGTCCCTCGCCTCGTTCGTCGTGGCGGTGCTGGCCTTCTTCGAACTCATGGGGTTCGGCGAGGCGCAGCGCCGGCGCGGCGTGCATCTGTACGAGTTCATCCCCGGCGTCGCCGACATGGGCCTGCTGATCGACCCGCTGTCGATCAGCTTCGCGCTGCTGATCACCGGTGTGGGTTCGCTGATCCACATCTACTCGATCGGCTACATGTCGCACGACGAGCACCGGCGCAGGTTCTTCTCCTACCTGAACCTGTTCGTGGCCGCGATGCTCCTGCTGGTGCTGTCCGACAACTACGTCGGGCTGTTCATCGGCTGGGAGGGTGTGGGCCTGGCCTCGTACCTGCTCATCGGGTTCTGGCAGTTCAAGCCGTCCGCGGCGGTGGCCGCCAAGAAGGCGTTCGTGGTCAACCGGGTCGGTGACCTCGGCCTGCTGATCGGCATGTTCATCATCTGGAGCACGTTCGGCAGCCTCGCCTTCGGCGACCTGACCCACCAGGCCATCGGCCAGCAGTCCTCGGGCATGATGACCGCGGTCGGCCTGCTGCTGCTCCTGGGCGCCTGCGGCAAGTCCGCGCAGCTCCCGCTGCAGTCCTGGCTGCTCGACGCCATGGAGGGCCCGACCCCGGTCTCGGCCCTGATCCACGCCGCGACCATGGTCACCGCCGGCGTCTACCTGGTGGTGCGCTCCGGCGCCTTCTTCGAGGTCTCCAGCGCCGCGTCGCTGGCCGTCACCATCGTCGGCGTCGCCACGCTGCTCGCCGGTGCGATCATCGGTTGCGCCAAGGACGACATCAAGAAGGGCCTGGCCGGCTCGACCATGTCGCAGATCGGCTACATGATGCTGGGCGCGGGCCTCGGCCCGGCGGGCTACGCCTTCGCCATCGCCCACCTCATCGCGCACGGCTTCTTCAAGGCCAACATGTTCCTCGGCGCAGGCTCCGTCATGCACGGCATGAACGACGAGGTCGACATGCGCAAGTACGGCGGCCTGCGCAAGTACATGCCGATCACCTTCATCACGTTCATGGTCGGCTACCTGGCGATCATCGGCTTCCCGTTCCTGTCCGGCTTCTACACCAAGGACGGGATCATCGAGACGGCCATGGAGCAGGGCCAGTGGATGGGCTGGCTGGCCATGCTGGGCGCCGGCATCACCGGCTTCTACATGTCCCGCATGATCTTCATGACGTTCTTCGGCGCGAAGCGCTGGGACAAGGAAGCCCACCCGCACGAGTCCCCGGCGGTCATGACGGTGCCGCTGATCCTGCTGTCCATCGGCTCGATCGGCCTCGGCTACTACCTGGTCATGGACAACCGGTTCATGAAGTTCCTGGCCCCGGCCGTCGGCCTGCCGGAGCACCTGCCCAAGCCGCACGTCTTCAGCACCACCCAGGTCGGCCTGGCCACGCTCGCGCTGGTCGCCGTCGGCGCCGCGTTCGCCTGGTTCAAGTACGGCCGCGCTGCGGTCCCCGCCGTCCAGCCGCGTGGTTCGTTCCTGACCACGTTCGCCCGGCGTGACCTGTACGGCGACGCGCTCAACGAGTCGCTGTTCATGCGCCCCGGCCAGTGGCTGACCCGGATCGCGGTGTTCTTCGACAACCGCGGCATCGACGGGCTGGTCAACGGTCTGGCCGCGGGCATCGGGGGCAGCTCGGGCCGCCTGCGCAGGCTCCAGACGGGCTTCGCCAGGACGTACGCGTTGTCCATCCTGATCGGTGCCGCCCTGCTGACCGGCGCCCTGCTCCTCGTTGGGAACATCTGATGTCGTCGTCATTCTGGCTACCCACGCTCATGGCGGTGCCCGTCCTGGGCGCCGTCGTGGTGGCACTGCTTCCCAAGGGCAGTGAGAAGCTGGCCAAGCAGATCACGCTGCTGGTCTCGCTGGCCGTGATGGTGCTCAGCATCGTCATGGCGTTCCAGTTCAAGACCTCCGGGCCGCGCTTCCAGTTCGGTTTCGACCGGACCTGGATCGAGTCGTTCGGCGTGCACTTCGCGCTGGGCGCCGACGGCGTGGCGCTGGTGCTGATCCTGCTGTCCACGGTGCTGGTGCCGATCGTGGTGCTGGCCTCCTGGCACGACGCGGACGGCGTCAAGACGGCCGACGGCACGGTCGTCGCGCCGAAGCGGTCGGTCAAGACGTACTTCTCGCTGCTGCTCGTGCTCGAGACGATGATGATCGGCGTCTTCGCGGCGACCGACGTCTTCCTCTTCTACGTCTTCTTCGAAGCCATGCTGATCCCGATGTACTTCATGATCGGGTCGTACGGCGGCGCCCAGCGGTCCTACGCGGCCGTCAAGTTCCTGCTGTACTCGCTGTTCGGCGGCCTGCTCATGCTGGTCGCGGTCATCGGCATGTACGTCGTCGGCAAGTCGTTCCAGTTCGAGCAGCTCGTCGGGGCCATCCAGGACCCGACCACGCAGAAGTGGCTGTTCGCCGGGTTCTTCATCGCCTTCGCCATCAAGGCCCCGCTCTGGCCGGTGCACACCTGGCTGCCCGACGCGGCCGCCCAGGCCCCGGCCGGCGCCGCGGTGCTGCTGGTCGGCGTGCTGGACAAGGTGGGCACGTTCGGCATGCTCCGCTTCTGCCTGGAGCTGTTCCCCGAGGCGGCCAAGGCGTTCACCACGCCGATCCTGGTGCTCGCGGTCATCAGCATCCTGTACGGCGCGATCGTGGCCATCGGCCAGACCGACATGAAGCGGCTCATCGCCTACACGTCGATCTCGCACTTCGGCTTCATCGTGATGGGCGTGTTCGCCATGTCCCAGGTGGCCCAGAACGGCGCCACGCTGTACATGGTCAACCACGGCTTCGCCACCGGTGCGCTGTTCCTGGCGGCCGGGTTCCTGATCGCCAGGCGCGGCTCGCCGTTTATCGCCGACTACGGCGGCGTGCAGAAGGTCGCGCCGACGCTGGCGGGCTTCTTCCTGATCGCCGGTCTGGCCGGTCTGTCGCTGCCGGGTCTGTCGTCCTTCGTCAGCGAGTTCATGGTCATGCTGGGCACCTACCAGAGCCCGGCCTTCGGCGCTGGCGCGCTGCGCGTCTTCGCGATCGTCTCCGCGGTGGCCGTGATCCTGGCGGCCGTCTACATCCTGTGGATGGTGCAGCGGGCGCTGAACGGGCCGACGGCCGAGCCGGTCAAGGCATTCAAGGACCTGAACGCGCGCGAGGTGTGGGTGCTCGCCCCGCTCATCGCGCTGATCATCGGCTTCGGGTTCTTCCCCAAGCCGCTGCTCGATGTCATCAACCCGTCAGTGGTGCAGACGATCGCGAACGTGGACGTCCCCACGGCTACCAGTCCTGAAGGGGGGAGTGGTCAGTGAACGACAACGTCATCCCGGCGCCGACCATCGAGTACGGCACTCTGGCGCCGTTGCTCCTGATCTTCCTCGCGGCCATCGTGGGCGTGCTCGTCGAGGCGTTCGCGCCGCGCTACCTGCGTAAGGCGATCCACATCCCGCTCGCGCTGATCGGCCTGATCGGCGCGTTCGCCCTGATCATCGTGCAGGGCGTGCTGGGCGGCGTCTCCACCAAGCCGGTCGCCATGGGCGCGCTGGCGGTGGACGGTCCCACGCTGTTCATCTGGGGCGTCATCGCCGTCCTGTCGATCGTCTGCGTGCTGCTGATCAACGACGAGGGCCACTTCGTCGCCTCGGCGGCGGCCGTGCCAGGCAGCGCGGACGAGGAGGAGGCCGAGACCACCGGCGGCGGCCACACCGAGGTCTACCCGCTGGTGATGTTCGCGGTCGGCGGCATGATGCTGTTCCCGGCCGCGCACGACCTGCTGATGATGTTCGTCGCGCTCGAGGTCATGTCGCTGCCGCTGTACCTGCTGTGCGGCCTGGCCCGCCGGCGTCGCCTGCTGTCGCAGGAGGCGTCGATGAAGTACTTCCTGCTGGGCGCGTTCTCCTCGGCGTTCTTCCTGTACGGCATGGCGATGATCTACGGCTACGCGGGCACCGTCTCGCTGCCGGGCATCAGCAAGGCCCTGGCCACCGGCTCGCAGCTCGACCCGCTGCTGCTGATCGGCTTCGCGCTGCTCGGCGTGGGCCTGCTGTTCAAGATCGGCGCTGCGCCGTTCCAGGCCTGGAAGCCGGACGTCTACCAGGGCGCCCCGACCCCCATCACCGCTCTCATGGCCTCGGGCACGCTCGTCGCGGCCGTGGGCGCGCTGATCCGGGTGTTCTGGGTGGCGCTGGGCAACCTCGACTGGAACTGGCGTCCGATCATCTGGGGCGTCGCCGCGCTGACCATGATCGTGGGTTCGGTGCTGGCGATCACGCAGACCGAGATCAAGCGGATGCTGGCCTACTCGTCCATCGCGCACGCCGGCTTCCTGCTGGTCGGCGTGGTGGCCACGTTCACCAGCCCCGAGGGAAACGCCGTCTCGCTGCAGGCGATCCTGTTCTACCTGGCCGTGTACGGCATCACCACGGTCGGCGCGTTCGCCGTGGTCACGCTGGTGCGCGACCCGGGCGGCGAGGCCGGTCACCTGTCGCGGTGGGCCGGTCTGGGCAAGCGCTCCCCGGTGCTGGCCGGCGTGTTCGCCTTCTTCCTGCTCGCCTTCGCCGGCATCCCGCTGACCAGCGGCTTCTTCGGCAAGTACGCGGTGTTCGCGGCGGCGCTGCAGAGCGGCGCGCAGCCCGGCGACTCGATGGGCGGCTGGATGGCCGGCCTGGTCGTGGTGGGCGTCGTGGCCTCGGCCGTGGCGGCGTTCTTCTACGTCCGCGTCATCGTGCTGATGTTCTTCAGCGAGCCGGCGGCCGACGGCCCGGCGATCGCGGTGCCCAGTATGGGGACCGTCGTCGTCATCGCCGTTTCTCTGCTGGTTACGGTAGGAGTCGGGCTGTACCCGCAGCCTGTGCTCGACATTGCCACTGATGCCGCTTCCGGCCTGTTCATCAGATAAGGGGTTGTTGTATGTCCGCGCCTCCCGTGGTTGACCTTCCCATTGAGGACGAGCGGTTGGCGCAGGACGTGGCCAACGGACTGGCCGCGGTCGAGAAACTCCTGCGTTCGTCCGTGGAGAGCGAGGACGCCTTCGTCACCGAGGCGTCCAAGCACCTCATCGAGGCCGGGGGCAAGCGCTTCCGCACGTTGATGGTGTTGCTCGCGGCCCAGTTCGGCGACCCGTCGGCGCCGGGTGTCGTGCCCGGCGCCGTAGTGATCGAGCTGACCCATCTCGGCTCGCTCTACCACGACGACGTCATGGACGAGGCCCCGGTGCGCCGGGGCTCGCCGTCCGCGAACGCCCGGTGGGACAACACCGTGGCGATCCTCACCGGCGACTATCTGTTCGCCCAGGCCTCGGACATCCTCGCGGACCTCGGTCCGGAGCTGATCCGCATCCAGGCCCAGACGTTCTCCCGTCTCGTGCAGGGGCAGATCCGCGAGACGATCGGGCCGCGCGACGGCGAGGACCAGGTGGCCCACTACCTCAGCGTGCTGGCCGACAAGACCGGCTCGCTGATCGCCGCCTCGGGGCGCTTCGGCGCGCTGCTGTCGGGCGCGCCCGCCGACGTGGAGGAGCGGCTGAGCAGCGCCTGCGAGGCGATCGGCGTGGCCTGGCAGCTCGGGGACGACCTGCTCGACGTGGCCTCCAGCGGCGCCGAGTCCGGCAAGACGCCGGGCACGGACCTGCGCGAGGGCATCAAGACGCTGCCGGTGCTGTACGTGCTGGCGTCCGGGGAATCGTCCCGGCTGACGGAGCTGCTGTCCGGGCCGGTGGCCGAGGAGGACGTCGACGAGGCGCTGACGCTGCTGCGCGCGCACTCGGGCATGGCGCGGGCGCGGGCCGAGCTGGACGCCTGGGTGGACCGGGCCCGGGCCGACATCTCCGGTCTCCCGGACATCCCGGCCAAGGCCGCATTTTTGGCGCTATGTGACTACGTGGTCGAGCGTTCGGGCTGATTTCCGGACGCGGGCGGCGGCGCGCGCCGTCCGCAGACTGTCGTAGGTGAAGATCGCCAAGGCCAGCCAGACGATCGAGAAGCCGATCCAGCGGCTGGACGGCATGGTCTCCTTGGCGATCAGCACCCCGCACATGAACTGCAGGATCGGCGCGATGTACTGCAGCAGCCCGATCGTGCTCAGCGGCACCCTGATGGCCGAGGCGCCGAAGAACATCAGCGGCACGGCGGTGATGACGCCCGCCCCGGCCAGCAGCAACGCGTGGGTCGGGGTGGAGTGCCCGAACGTGGCCTGACCGGAGCTCTCCAGATAGACCAGGTAGGCCAGCGCCGGGGCCAGCAGGACCAGCGTCTCCACGGTCAGGCTCTCGGCCGCGCCGACGTTCGCCTTCTTCTTCACCAGGCCGTACACGCCGAAGCTGACGGCCAGCACGAGCGCGATCCACGGCAGCCGGCCGTAGTCGAGCGTCAGCACCAGGACCGCCAGCGCGCCGAACCCGACGGCCACCCACTGCAGCGTACGCAGCCGCTCACGCAGCAGCACGACCCCGAACAACACGCTGACCAGCGGGTTGATGAAGTAGCCCAGCGCGCTCTCGACCACGTGCCCGGTGTTGACCGCGTAGATGTAGGTCCCCCAGTTGACCGTGATCACCACCGCGGCCAGCGTCAGCAGCGCCAGCTTCTTCGGCTGCTTGAGCAGCGCGCGAAACCACGACCAGTGTCTGCGGACGGCGAGCACCGCCACCACGGCCACCAGCGACCACACCATCCGGTGCGCCAGGATCTCCACGGCCCCGGACGGCTTGAGCAGCGGCCAGTACAGGGGGAACAGCCCCCACATCGTGTAAGCGGCGATGCCGAACAGGACACCGCGCCGTAGGTCAGGCATGTAACCCATAGTCGGGCATTACCACCTTTAAACACAAACGCGTATCGCTATACGGAATCGTGAAGAAGGTCTAAAGCGTTACCGTTGTGTACGGTAGAAGATCCTTCCCGGAGGTGGCACGATGGGCTGGCTGTTCGGCGGCAACAAGACATCGATGGTCCGTCCCGACGAGGCGCTCCCCGGCCGCGCCGCGCGGATGCCCGTGCCCGCCAGGCACGCCGTGCTGGACGCGCCGCTCGCGCCGCCGTACCCCGAGGGCATGGAGACGGCCGCCTTCGGCCTCGGCTGCTTCTGGGGCGCCGAGCGCAAGTTCTGGCAGACGCCGGGCGTCGTCATCACGGCCGTCGGCTACCAGGGCGGCTACACGCCGAACCCGACGTACGAGGAGGTCTGCACCGGCCGCACCGGGCACACCGAGGTCGTCCGGGTGGTCTTCGACCCGGCGAAGGTGTCGTACGAGAAGCTGCTGCGGGTCTTCTGGGAGGCCCACGACCCCACGCAGGGCATGCGCCAGGGCAACGACGTCGGCACGCAGTACCGCTCGGCGATCTACCACCACTCGCCGGAGCAGCGGCGGGCGGCGGAGGAGTCGCGCGAGGCGTACCAGCGGGTGCTGAAGACGGCCGGCTACGGCGCCATCACCACCGAACTCGCCCCCGCCGGCCCGTTCTACCACGCCGAGGAGTACCACCAGCAGTACCTGTACAAGGTCCCCAACGGGTACTGCGGGATCGGCGGGACGGGCGTCGCCTGCCCGGTCGGTCTTACCTCCAGTGAGGCCTGAGCGGGTCGGCCTGATCCAGCTGGGTGGATCAGGGAGGAGAACGCGAGGATCTTCTGCGAGATCCTCGCGTCGCTCATCGGGTACGAGTTCGACGATCTCGACTGGCAGGCGGTGGCGACCGGGCTGCCCGGCACCGACGATGAGCAGGAAGAACGCTGGTACGGCTATCCGCTGGTCGGGGAGACGGCGAGGCTCGATCTCAAGCTGGCCCGGGCGGTGGGCGGCGCGGTGATCTCGGTCGAGGTGTACGGGGCCGTGGGTGACGTGCTTCGGGGGCAGGTGGTGCTGGTCTGCGCCGTGGCCGCCGGCTACGGCCTGAGCCGTTGACCGCGACGGCGGATGTCCCGCTTGTCAGGACCCGGGTGACAGATCGCGACATTCCGACTAGGTGATCTATCGTTCTCCTGCGGCTGAGAATACGGGCGGCCACTGTTGCTTGCCAGACGGGGATGATCGTGACGGACGACGAGGTGTTGTCGCTCACCACTGCGTGGCGGACGCGGTGGGGCGGAACCCCGATCACCTATCAACTGCGCGGCCGGCATGCCGACCGCTGGGTCCGCTTTCACAGCCTTCCCGGGTCCAAGCGATACGCCGGGACCGAGGACGAGTACGAGATCATCCTTGATCGTCATCGCCGGGTGCTCACCGATCTCGGGGCGCAGGAACGGCTCTATGTGATGGCCGTCTACTTCGAGGACGAGAAGGGGAGGATCTCGCCCGATCCGCGTCATCCGGGCGCCGTGCCATGGCTGACGATCGAGCCTGACGACGACTCGCCATTCGTCGTCCCGGCGAGGATCTGCGTGACCATGATCTCCTTCGACCGGCAGACGCTGGACCCGCTGCTGCGGGCCGCGGCGGACGAGGAGCTGATCGACGTGATCATCGCCCCCTTGGATCTCCGGTGGCTCTATGGCCCCTACGACGGCGGGGCCGACGTCATCGCCGCCACCTCCCACGACCGTGACGTCTTGAAGAGCCGCTACGCGGACTGGCTGTCCTCGCACCCGTCCGGGATGTAGCGGCAGAGGGGATCAGCCATCAGCCACAGTGAGCGTGAGATCGAGGCGGACGTTCTGGCCGGAGGCCTCACTCCCGGGGAACGTCAGGTGATCCGGGTTCTCGACCTGGAGCGCCTCGCCGTGGAGAGGGGACGCGTGGCGCCCGAAGACGCCGGACGGATCCAGGAACCGGTCTACGGCGTCCTTCATTCGCTCAGGATGTGGGAGGTCCTGATCCGCGACATGGAGGAGGGGTGGCCGTACCGCTACCTGGTCTACGAGTACATCAATGACCTGACGGTGCGAGATGGCCTGGACGAGTACGGCGAGGCGCTTCGGGGGACGGTTCGTGACAAGTTCGCCGGCGCTCTGGAGCGTCTGGACGCGCGTTTTCGCGCGGTGACGAGGGAGGACGGCGGGGCCGAGCTGGCCCGGTACTGGCGGCCGGTCGCGGAGGGCAGGGAGACCCGGTGGTGGTGGGCCCGGCGGCCGGAGGAGCTGCCTGAGGGCTGGTAGCCGGCCGTGGTGTCATGCCTGGGTGATGCGGTCGCGGAGTTTGGCGGCGTCGGGGTGGCCGAGGTCGTCCAGGATGCGCAGGGCGTTGTGCCAGAGGCGGTGCGCCCCGTCGTGGTCGCCCGACTCCAGAAGATTCTCGCCCTGGTGGGTGAGGGTGTCGGCTTCGTTGTAGCGGTCGCCGAGCGACCGGTAGAGGTCCACTGAGCGCTGGTAGCAGGCCGTCGCCTCCGCGTGCTCGCCCAGGTTGCGGTGCGCGAGTCCGAGGCTGTTGTACGTGTTGGCCAGGCCGTGCCGGTCGTCGATCTCGGTGTGCAGGTCGAGGGCTCGGGTGCAGCTTTCCACGGCCTGGTCGTAGTCGTGCAGGAGCAGCTGGTACCAGCCGATCGCGTTCAGTGCCCTGGCCATTCCCGCGCGGTGGCCGGCCTGTTCGAAGAGCAGGAAGGACTGGCGCGCGTAGTGGAGCGCGCTGCGGTGGTGCTCCTGCAGCACGCGTACGGCCGACAGGTTGCCGTACGTGTGCGCCTGACCGACCGTGTCGTCCGCGGCCGTGTAGATGGCGAGGGCGGAGGAGTAGTGGTCGTGGGCGTCCTCGTACTTGGTGAGCCGCATGTGGGCGCGGGCGAGGTTCCGGTAGGCCGCGGCCTGACCCGACGGGTGGCCGGCGCGGGCCGCGGCCTCGATGGCCTGGCGCTGGCAGGCGATCTGGTCCATCCAGTGGCCCTGGCGGTCCAGGTAGTCGGCCAGGCTCCAGGCCAGTTGCCAGACGTGCGCGTCCAGGGTGAGCTCGGCGGCCTGCTGGACGGCCGCGAGCAGGGCGGCGTGCTGGGTGGTGAACCAGTCGAGTGCGTCGTCGTGGCCGGTGAGCGGTTCCGTGCGCACGCCCGCGACGGCGGGGGAGAGGCCGATGGGGTCGCGGTGCGGGCTCAGGAGCTGGGCGGCGGCGTGCGCGCTGTGCAGGTAGTGGTCGAGCACCCGGTGCACGGCGGCCCGCCGGTCGGCCTCGTCGTCGGTGCTCTCGGTCAGTTCCGTGGCGTACGTGCGCAGGAGGTCGTGGAAGGCGAAGTGGCCGGGACGGTGCTCGTCCACCAGATGCATGTCGGACAGCTCGGCCAAGTGCGCCCGCGTGTCCTGGAGGCCGGCGCCGCTCAGCGACGCGGCGGCCGCGGGGCTGAAGTCGGCGCCGGGATGCAGGCTGAGCACGCGGAACAACCACGCGGCCGGTTCGCTCAGCGCGCGGTAGGACCAGGAGAACACGGTTCTCAGGCAGGTCGCCGGGTCGCCGCAGTCGAACGCGGTCAGGTCGCCGGTCAGCTGGTCGGCGATGGTCCTGAGCGGGAAGTCGTGCTGCACGGCGCTGCGTGCCGCGGCGATGGCCAGGGCGAGGGGCAGCCGTCCGCAGGCGGTGATGAGCGATTCGACCGCGGCGGGGTCGGCGTCCAGGCGGGCCCGGTCGATGCGGCGGGCCAGCAGCTCGTACGCCTCGCCGGTGTTGAACAGGTTGAGACGCAGCGGATGCGCGCCCTCGGCGGCGACCAGTCCGGACAGGCGGCGTCGGCTCGTGACCACGACCAGGCATCTCCCGCCGCCGGGCAGCAGCGGCCGCACCTGCTCGGCGTCGCGCGCGTTGTCCAGCAGGATCAGCATCCGCCGGCCAGCGATCACGCTCCTGAACCGCGCGGCCGCCTGGTCGGCGTCGGCCGGGATCCGCTCCGCAGGGACGCGCAGCGCGTCGAGGAACCCGCGCAGCACGTCGGAGGCTTTCACCGCGTGCGCGGGGCCGTATCCGCGCAGGTTGACGTAGAGCTGGCCGTCGGGGAACCGGTCGCGCACCCGGTGCGCCCAGTGCACGGCCAGCGCCGTCTTGCCGATCCCGGCCGTGCCCGCGATGGCCACGATGGTGACGGCGGGCGGCGCGTCGTCGCCGGGCAGGAGGTCGTCGAGGCGGGCCAGGTGCTCCTCGCGTCCGGAGAAGGAGGTGACGTCGGCGGGCAGTTGCATCGGCGGCGGGAACGCGACGGTCTCGGCCCGGCGGGTGGCGAGCGAGGGGTCCGAGCGGAGAATCGCCAGTTCCAGCTTGACCAGCTCGTCCGCCGGGTCGAGGCCTGCCTTGTCGGCCAGCCTGTCCTTCATCCGCCGGTACGTCTCCAGCGCCTCGTCGCTCCTGCCGTCGCGGTGGAGCGCGAGCATGAGCTGACCGGTGATCCGCTGCCGGTACGGATGCTCCGAGGCCAGGGCGGAGAGCTCGCCGATCACCGCGCGGTGCCTGCCGAGGCGCAGCTCGGTGTCCATCTGGTCCTCGATCGCGCGCAGCCGCAGCTCGGCCAGTTCCTGACGCAGGTGCGCGGCCGCGATCTCGGAGGTGAGCCCGTCGCCGCGCCACAGGCCGAGCGCTTCGGCGTACAGGCCGGACGCCGTCTCGTCGTCGGCCTCTCGGGCCCGGGCGAGCAGGCCGCGAAAGCGGTGCACGTCGACGTCGTTCGGATCCACCGTCAGGCGGTAGCACACCCCTTCACGCTCGATGGTGAGCGCCGGGTCGAGCGCGCGTAACCGGGCGCGCAGCCGGGAGATCAGCGACTGGACGGTGCGCACGGCGGTGTCCGGGGCCTCGTCCGACCAGGCCAGCTCGACCAGTCGGTCGACCGGAACCCAGCGGTTGGCCTCCAGCAGCAGCGCCGCGAGCACGAGGCGTTCCTTGCGCGATCCCACGGGGATGCGGCGGCCGGCGGCGGAGATCTCCACCGCGCCGAGAAGCCGGAATTCGATCAAGGGCGCGCCCTGGCCGCAGATTTCCTGCAGCCGCCCTGCATCTCCCGCTTGCGATGCTGAGCGCGCACGACGACCTCCGCGTGACCCCGATGGGAAGGACGCCCATGTCGATCAAACGTGCGACCACCCTGCTGGTGGCCGGCCTCGTGACGGTGGCCGGGCTCGGCCTGACCGCCTCCACCGCCTCTGCGGACCCGGGCGGCGCCCCCTGCTACGGCAACACCGACGGCCTGTTCATCAAGAGGAAGGACAACAGCTGGCCCAACCTGTGGGCCGACGTGCTCAACTGCGGGCCGGCGCGGAAGGTGACCCTCGATGTCTCGCGGGCGCTCGACCCGTCGTGCGTGACCATCAAGCGCGCCCAGACCGCGCGGATCCACGCCACCGGCGGGGTTCCCGGGTCGACGATTCGCAAGGCGAAGTACTGCTGACGTACTCGGGGGCTGAACGGGTGAGTGCCGGAACGGCTCTCGCCCACTCCCCGTGAGTTCCCAACCCTTCATTCGCCAGGCTCCTGACGTGAGGTAGCTGGATCGTGGTCATCATAGGGCGACTGCGGGGGGCGAAAGCAGCGATCCGGGATCTCATCCCATATCTCAAGACCCATACGATTCGGTCAGGCTTCCGGCTTGAGCCACAGCCGCGGCTGAAGCTCACGGTACTTCTCGTCGAAATCGGGGTCCCAGGGGAACCGGCCTTCCGGGTCGGGCCAGACGACCTCCAGCACCGGGAACGGCGGACGCCGGTAGAACGAGATCGCCCGGCCGAAGAACTCGCGGTACCAGCGGAGGTCGACCTGTTTGAGCACCACGGGATGCCGGTCGAGCAGGTCGTCCCGCTGCTGCCCGGCCGCCACCGGCCGGCCGGGATCTGGTCGGCCAGGTCGTTCAGCAGCGTGTGCATGAGGTGCACGTCCAGGCCGAACATGGCCAGCTCGGGGGAGCGGTGGGTGTGCCAGAGGCCGACGGTGTAGGCGAAGGCCGGGCCTTCGTCGTCGGCGGGGATCATCTTCACGCTCCAGCCGCGCGTCTGGACGTGTTCGATGGTGTGCCGGTCCATGAGGTCCAGTTCGTCCCGGTCGCCGTAGTCGTGGCAGAGGACGCACCGGCAGTCGGGGTAGTCGATCGGCATGGCGCGAGATTACGGCAGATGCCGGACAGGCGCGCTCCGCCCAGGTCTCGGGGCTGATCGCCTGGGCGGAGCGGTGCGGCGCGCGTCGGGTGTCAGCGCGGCGGGGGCGTGTCCGTCCACTCCGCGATCTCGTACGTCTCGTACTCCGAGACCTCGCCCGGCCGGTGGAAGCGGTCGGGCTGACCGGCGGGCGTCAGGCGGCGCGGCCTGCCGTCGTCCCCCGGCGGTAGCTCGCGTGAGCCGCGCGGCGGCGTCGCCATCAGGTCCCGGATGGCCAGCAGCGTGCCCTTGGCCGGGTCGACGATCCACTGACGCCGGTAGGTGCCGAGCTGCTTCGGCGCGGTGAACAGGCCGAGCGGCAGCGTCGTCTCCAGCGGCAGCGAGATCACCACGCCTGATCGGCCGAGCGGGTCGGTCGTGGCGCCGCCGGCCGTGACGCCGGGCAGCGCGGCGAGCATCCGGAACGCGGCCGCCCGCACCGCCGGCGGCGTGGGGGCGGTGGACAGCAGGGTCCCGGCCACGTCGCTGAGCGCTCGCACCTGCTCGGCGCCGCGCAGCGACCGGATCGGCCGCTCGCTCACCTTGGGCGCGTAGGCCGCCCAGTCGCCTTCGAGGTCCAGCAGGGCGTCCTTCAGCCGCTCGGGATCGGTCGGCAGCGCCGCGATCCGCTCCGGTGTCATGCCGTAGAAGCGCTGGTCACCGGTGTTACGGCAGGTGAGCCGCCGGTCCGGGGCGTCCATGAACACCGTGCCAGGACCCTCGGGCGTCGGGACCCGCACCTTCATGGGGGCTCCCGCCTGCCGCCATCTCGCGCGGTCGCGGTCGCTCCACGGGCGGGCGGGCAGATCCTGGGCGGCGGAGCACGCACGCCCGTCGCGCTCGGTCCACTGGTGGTAGCGCATCCGCGATTCGACCTTGTAGTGGGTCGCCCGGTTCTGGCCGACCGCGTAGACCTTGCCCGCGACGCGCGTGGTGTACCAGTACGCGCCGGTCGCCGCCGTCCGCACGTTGCTCGCGGCGACCAGCAGCACGTTGCCCGGCTCGTACGGCTTCCCGCCGCCTCCCGGCCGGCCCGGCCGATCCGGGCGGTCCTGCGGCAGGGAGACGGCGATCGCGGCCGCCGCGACCACGGCGGCCGTCGCCACCAGGCCGATCGCCGGGAGCCTGAGGCTGAGCCTGAGGCTGCGGCGGGGGCTGGGGCGGGGGCGCGGCCGAGTGGCGGAGCGCCAGTCGATGCGCCGGGCCAGCAGGTCCGGGGTCTCCTCGCGGGCCGACGACGTCCGCATGCGGCGCAGCGCGTCCAGTTCATCCATCGTTGTCCTCCCGCGGAAGGGCCTTGCGGAGCTTCGTCCGAGTCCGGTGGATCTTGGCCTTGACGGTGCCGAGCGGCAGTTCCAGCACCGCCGCGATCTCGGCGTACGACAGCTCGCCCCAGGCCAGCAGCAGGATGGCGCCGCGGTCCTGCGCGCTCAGCGAGGCCAGGGCCTTGGCCAGGCGCGGGCCGTGCGCCGCGGCGAGCACGCGGTCGCTGACCCGCTCGGCGACGCCGTCCTCGGCCGGGTCCACGCCGGTCCTGGCGAACGCCCTGAACATGCGGGTCTCCTGGCGGTGGTGCCTGGCGATCAGGTTGCTCGCGATGCCCCACAGCCAGGCGGCGAACTCCGCGCGGCCGTCGAACCGGTCGCGTCGCCTGAACGCGGTGGCGAACGTCTCGGCCACGACGTCGTCGGCCAACGTGACGCCCAGACGGCGCTTGACGTAGGCGTGCAGGCGCGGCGCGTGGCGGCGGAACAGCTCGCCGAACGCCTCGGGGTCGTCCCAGGAGGCGGCGACGATCTCCGCGTCGTCGAGCCGTTCAGCAGGCCGCTCGGCGGGCCGACTCACCACTCCGGCCGTGGCCGGGGGGCGGTGTGGCGCTTCATGGTCGGTTCCTCCGGATGCAGGGTGCTTGACGTACTCCTCTCTCCCGCAGCCCGCTTCCTGGTTGCATCCTTTTCCCGCCCCTCTACGGACGGCAGACGCCGGGCAGCCGGCACACCTTGGCCGCCATCTTCCTGGCGTCCTTGGTGAGCCGGCCCGGGTCGTAGTCGCCCTCGGTGGTGGTGTAGATCATCAACGCGCTGCCCCGGCGGGCGACGACGCCGGTGATGGTCTGGTTCACGCTGCCGTCCTGCCAGGTCCGGTAGCCCATGCCGACGGATTCGTCCCCGACCTTGACCTTGCTCGTCCGCCACTCGATCTTGAGCTGGGGCGAGTCCGGGTCGCCCGTGCGCGCGCACCGCTTGACCTCCGCGCGCAGCCGCCCGAGCGCGGCGTGGGCGGCGCGCGGGCTTCGGTAGACGATGAGCTGTTCGGCGGAGCCGCTGGGTGCGCTGGTCCAGAGCGTGATCGTACGGGCCGCGACCCGGCCGCGGTCGGCCGCGCGCCGGTGCCCGCACGGGTTCAGCTCCAGGGGTCTGGTGAGCTTGTCGCTGATCTCGTAGCCCTGCTCGTAGGCCATCTCCGGGTCCATCTTCTTGCGCGCGGCCGGCTCGGTGAGCAGGAAGTTCTTCGGGATCTCGGTGACAGCCGCCGGAGACAGGGCCAGCAGCAGGGAGAGCGTCATGCTGATCACGAAGGGTTGGATGCCGTTTTGCCGGGCTTGGTTCTCGATGCCCTGATGAACAGCGGTTTCCCGTAGCCTGGGGCGATGCGACTTGGGGTGCTTGGGCCGCTGGCCGTGTGGACGGACCGGGGCGAGCCGGTCACGATCCCCGGGCGTAAGGTCCGGGCGCTGCTGGCCGACCTGCTGGTCCACGAGGGACGCCCGGTGTCGGCCGACCGGCTGGTGTCGGACCTGTGGGGCGAGGCCGCGCCGGCCGATCCCACGTCCGCGCTGTACGTACGGGTCTCGCAGCTGCGCAGGGCGCTGGCCGGCGCCGAGCCCGGCGACAGGGAACTGGTGGCCTCACAACCCCCGGGATACGTGCTGCGCGCCGGCCCCGACACGCTGGACGCGGCCAGGTTCGCCGAGCTGACCGGGCAGGCCATGGCCGCCGGCGACGCGCGGACCAGGGCCGGGCTGCTGGCCGAGGCACTGGGCCTGTGGCGCGGGCCGGCGCTGGCCGACTTCGCCGACGAGGAGTTCGCCACGGCGGCCGTGGCCAGGTGGGAGGAACAGCGGCTCGCGGCCGTCGAAGCGTACGCCGAGGCCAGGCTGGACCTGGGCGAACACCGGGAACTGGTCGGCGAGCTGGGCGAGCAGGTGGCCGGGCACCCGTACCGTGAGCGGCTGCGCGCGGCGCACATGCGGGCGCTGTACCGCTCGGGCCGGGCCGGCGAGGCGCTGGACAGCTTCCAGGAGCTGCGCCGCCTGCTGGCCGACGAGCTGGGCCTGGATCCGGGGCCCGAGCTGGCCGCGTTGCACCAGGCGATCCTGGCCGGTGACGCGTCGGAGTCCGCGCCGGTCGCGGCGCCCCGGCCGGTCAAGCCCACCACGAACCTGCCCGCGCCCGTCACCGAGCTCATCGGCCGCGACCACGCGGTACGCCGGGTACGCGAGCTGCTGGCCGCCGGCCGGCTGGTCACGCTCACCGGTCCCGGCGGGGTGGGCAAGACCAGCGTGGCCGTCGAGGTGGCCAGGGCGGTGGCCGAGGCGTACCAGGAAGGCGCGTGGCTGGTCGATCTCACCAGCTGGAACGGCGAGGGCGACCCGGCCGAGCTGGTCTTGTCCGTCCTGTCCATTCCAGATCCGGCCGGAGACTCCGAGCCCGCGGGCGACCGGCTGGCGGCCGCGCTGCGCGACAGTCGGCTGCTGCTCGTGCTGGACAACTGCGAGCACGTGATCGAGCCGGTCGCCGCCCTGATCGCGGCCCTGCTGGCGGCCGCGCCCGGCCTGCGCGTGCTGGCCACCAGCCGCGAGCCGCTGCGGCTGCGCGGCGAGGCCCGCTGGGACCTGCCGCCGCTGGACGTCCCCGACACCGACGACCCCGACCGGCTCGCCAGGTCCTCGGCGGTGCGGCTGTTCCTGGCCAGGGCCGGGCTGGCCGCCGAGCCGGAGATCACGGCCGGCGTCGCCGAGGTGTGCCGGCGGCTCGACGGCATCCCGCTGGCGCTGGAGCTGGCCGCCACCCGGGTGCCCGCGCTGGGCGTGCCCGAGCTGGCCGCCAGGCTGCGCGTGCCCAGGGACCGCTTCGGGCTGCTCGGCGCCGGGCCGCGCGACGCGCCCGACCGTCAGCGCACGCTCGCCGCGGTGATCGACTGGAGCTGGCGGCTGCTCACCGAGGACGAACGGGTCGTGCTGCGGCGGCTGGCCGTGCACGCCGGCGGCTGCACCCTGGAGGCCGCCGAGACGGTCTGCGCGGGCGACGGGGTCGCGTCGGCCCAGGTGCTCGACCTGCTGGCCGGGCTGGTGGACCGCTCCCTGGTGGTACGCGCCGACGGGCCCAGGTTCCGGCTGCTCGAATCGGTCTCGGCGTACTGCCTGGACCGGCTGCGCGAGAGCGGCGAGGAGGCGGCGCTGCGCCGCGGGCACGCCGCCCACTACCTGGCGCTGGCCGAACGCGCCGAGCCCCGGCTGCGCGGCCCCGAGCAGCGGGAATGGCTGCGCCGGCTGGACGCCGAGTCCGCGAACCTGCGTGCCGCGCTCGACACGTTCCGCGCCGAGCACGCGGCGGAGGAGGCGTTGCGGCTGGCCTGCGCGCTGGTGTGGCACTGGTTCCTGCGCGGCAGGCTCACCGAGGCGCGGCGCGCGCTGGCCACCGCGCTGGCCGTGCCCGGGCCGGCGCCCGAGGCGCTGCGGGCCAGGGCCGAGGCGTGGCACACCGGCCTGGCGATCAGGCAGGGCGCCGCCGGTCCGGAGCGGGTCGCCGACGTGCTGGCCGAGTACGAGAAGACGGCCGACCCGGTCGACCGGGCGCGGGCCGAGTGGTTCCTGGCGGCGTCCGTCATCGAGTTCGGCGACGCGGCGGCCACCGGCAAGCTGCTGGACCGGGCGCTCGACACGTTCGTCGCGGAAGGGGACCGGTGGGGCGAGGCGGCGGCGCTGAGCACCCGGGCCATGCTCGCGCACATGCGCAACGACCAGGAGGCGCTGGAACACGACGCCAGGCGCGGCGCCGAACTGTTCGGCGAGCTGGGCGACGCCTGGGGCGTGCTGCAGGCCACGGACTGGCTGATCGGCCTGGCCGACATGACCGGCGACCCGGCGGAAGCCGCCCGGCAGAGCGAGGCCGACCTGCGGATCGCCGAAGAGCTCGGGCTGTGGACGGACGTCGCGGGCCGGCTGTCCTGGCTGGGCTGGATCTCGATGCAGACGGGCGCGCACGAGCGGGCCTGCGAATACGCCGAGCAGGCCCGGCGACTGGCCGCCGAGCAGGGACAACGCTCGGTCGAGGTGTTCGCCGCCATCGCCCTGGCCTTCGCCGCCAGGCGCGCGGGCCGCTTCGAACTGGCCGGGGAACGGCTGCGGTGGCTGCTGGAGACGGCCAGGCGGCAGCAGACCGACGATGCGCATCCGCCGTACCTGACGATGGTGCTGACCGAGCTGGGGCTGCTGGCCTGGCGGCGCGGCGACTTCGACGAGGCGCTGGCCAGGCAGCGCGAGGCCGCCGCGATCTACCGCGAGCAGGGGCTGACGCAGGGCGTGGCGTGGGCGCTGGCCGGGCTCGCGGCGGCGCTGGCCGGGCAGGGGCGGCACGAGGTGGCCGCGCGGCTGCTCGGCGCGGCCGAGTCCGCCCACGGCTCCCTGTCGGCCTCCGACAGGGACGAGCTGTCCGCGATCACGGCCGCGGTGCGGGCCGCCGCCGGGCCCGGCTTCACCGAGCGCTTCGCGTCGGGAGCCGGGCTCACGCTGGACCAGGCCTGGTCCCTGCTGGACGACTGACCTGCGGCCGGCCGACCGGTGGGCCGGATGGGCTTACTTGGGCACGTAGACGTGCACCACGATGCCCGACTCGAACCGGTTCACGTCGGCCAGCTTCAGGTGGGTGGTGTCGAAACCGGCGCCTTCGAACAGGTGCTTGCCGGCGCCCACGATGACCGGGAAGTACCAGAAGTGGAACTCGTCGATCAGGCCGTGCTCGACCAGCGTGCGGTCGAGCTCGCCGGTGCCCCACTTCAGGATGTTCTTGCCCGGCTGCTCCTTGAGCTGCGCGACCTCCTCGGCCACGTCGCCCTTGAGCAGGGTGGCGTTCCAGGCGGTGGCCTCGGTCAGCGTCCGGGAGGCCACGTACTTGGGCAGGTTGTTCATGTGGGCGGCGTCCTCGCCCTCGCGGCCCGACCACGCCTCGGCGAACCCCTCGTAGGTCACCCGGCCGAGCAGCATGGCGTCGGCGTCGGCCATGAGGGTGCCGGCGTAGCGGCCGTGGTCCTCGTCCCAGTACGGGTGGCCCCAGTGCTGCGGCTCGGCGCGCGAGGCGGTGGAGGGACGGGTGTCGTCGATGATGCCGTCGAGCGAGACGAACGTGGACTCGATGATCTTGCGCATGATTCCTGCTCCCTGCGGTCTGTGGCGGGGGCTTTCGTGTGTCCCTGCCGATGACCTTCAGCTTGCCGGGGGCACCTTACCGTTTCCTTCTGGTCTCCTCGCCGACCGGCTTACCGGGCCTCAGCGCTGCCAGACCAGCAGGTCCATCGTGAGGTAGTCGCTGGTCGAGTCGACCACGTCGGTGACCTTGACCAGCGCGATGGCGGTGTCGGTGTACGCGCAGATCAACCGGCCCTTGACCTCCTCGATCGGCACGGTTCTCGTGTAACGGGTGTTGTCGACGCAGGCCTGGTAGGTGCCGCGCTCGCCGGGGGCGAGGACGGCCATGTTCGTGCCGCACAGGCTGTAGTTGCAGTATTCGAGGTCGCCGCCTTCTTCCTGGGGATGCATCGGGTCGTTGGTGAAGCTGACCTCGTAGTCGAAGGTGACGTCGATGCCCTTGTACGTGCCGAGCAGCGTGCCGGGCGGCTGGCTGCCCACCCCGCCCTCCTCGGCCGCCGTGGGGCTCTGGTCGGGTTCGGACGACGACTGCGCGGGCTCCGGCGCGACCGCCTCGCGCGTCCGGGTGACCGTGACGGTGGACTCGGGGCGCGGCTGGGCGCTGGCCGACGGCTCGCCGCGCGGCAGGAGCAGTGCGGTGGCCACGGCGGTCACGAGCGCGGTGCCGGCCGCGGCGACGGCCAGGAAACGCAGGCCCACGGTACGCGGCGGGCGCGGTGTTGTGGGCACCACGTCGTAGGCGGGCAGGACGCGGCTGACCGCGGGCGGCAGCCACGACTCCGGCACGGGACGCGCGTGCGCCTGGAGCATGGTCACCAGTTGACGCGGGGTCGGCCGCTGGGCCGGGTTCTTGGCCAGGCAGTGCGCCACCAGGTCCCGCAGCTGCGGCGGGCAGCCGTCGAGTTGCGGCTCGTCGTGCACCACCCGGTACAGGACCGCCGCGTCGGGGCCCTCGCCGAAGGGCGGGCGGCCGGTGGCGGCGTAGTGGATGAGCCCGCCCAGCGCGAACACGTCGATCGCGGGCGTGCTGGGGTGACCGAGCGCCTGTTCCGGGGCCATGAACACCGGGGTGCCGACCCGGACGCCGGTGCCGGTGAGCGGGGTGGCGTCGACGGCCTTGGCGATGCCGAAGTCGATGACCCGCGGCCCGTCGGAGGCCAGCAGCACGTTGGACGGCTTGAGATCGCGGTGCACGACCCCGGCCACGTGGATGGCCTGCAGCGCTTCGGCCACGCCGCAGGCGAGGTTGAGCACGGTCGCCGGGGGCAGCGGGCCGGACGAGGCCACGGCCGCGTCGAGCGAGGGGCCGGGCACGTACGCGGTGGCCAGCCAGGGGCGGGCGGCGGTGGTGTCGGCGTCGATCACGGGCGCGGTGTACAGGCTCTGCACCCGTTGCACCGCGGCGACCTCCTGCTGGAATCGCTGGCGGAACTCGGCGTTCCTCGCGTACTCGGTGTGGATCACCTTGACGGCGAGCCGTCTGCCGCTGGCCGTGGTGGCGAGGTAGACCTGTCCCATTCCGCCCGCGCCGAGCCGCGCTACCAGGCGGTAGCCTCCGATTTCCGCGGGATCGCCTTGAGTCAAGGGCCCGAAGGGGGAGTCCACGGGGCCAATGTACAGAGCGACCCCGGGGGCCGCCATGCGTTCGCGTGAGCGGTTATGCCGATGTGAGTGCGGCGGCGCAGGAGGCGGCCAGGTCCTCCGCGTAGGCGGGCAGCGGCCGGCCGGCGAGGTGATGCCGGCGGACGGTGGCGTACGGCAGGTCCACCGCGGCCAGGTACAGCCGCTCGCGGTCGGCGGGCGCGGCGGCGCCCAGGCGGCCGGCGAGCGCGTCGAGCGCCGCCCTGAGCCGGTCGTTGGCGGCGCGCAGCAGCTCGCGCGCCTCCTCCGGCCAGCCCGCCTCGTCGAAGTCGGCCGGGCCGTACAGCAGGACGCGCGACTCGCCGGGGTTGGCGCGGCACCAGGCGACGACGTGACGGGCGGCGGCGGGCGCGGCGTCCACGGCGGGCTCGCTGTCCAGCGCGGCGAGGTAGCCCTCGTGGAAGCGGCCGAGCGTGCGCAGCCAGAGCGCGGCCAGCAGTGACGCGCGGCTGGGGAAGCGGTGGTAGATCGAGCCGCTGGGCGCGCCCGCCGCCCTGGCGACGGCGGCGATCGTGACGGTGGCCGGGCCGGCGTCGGACACCAGGTCCGCGGCGGCGTCGAGGAGGCGGTCGACGTCGTGGCGAGGGGGTCTTCCCATGGAGTTGAGAATATCGGATGAATCGTTCTAGATTAAGCTCTCTAAAAACTTGGAGAGAGGACGGACATGTCCCGATCGGTTGATCCGCCCGCGCTGCGGACCCTGGTGGATGGCGCGGACCTGGTGGACGTGCGGACGATCGACGGCCAGGCCACCCTGCGCGCGTTCGCCGCCGGGGCGCTCGGCTGGGCGCCCTGGTGGCTACGTGGCCTCTACCTGGCCCGCGGCGTATTCGCGCGGCTGCTGCGCACCGCGCATCCGGATGTGCGGCCCGGCTCGGACGGAATGACGGCGGCCGACATTCCTTTCGAGCCCGGCCGCAGGATCGGATTCTTCCGGGTCGTCGACGCGGTGGAAGAACGGTATTTGCTGCTGTCGGCCAGCGATTCGCATCTCGCGGCGCACCTGGCGCTCGTCGCCGAGCCGGAGAATCGATTTCGCCTGGTCACCGTGGTGAAATACCTGCACTGGACGGGACGGCTCTATTTCGCGGTCATCCGGCCGTTCCACGCGGTCGTGGTGCGCGGCATGGCGCGGGCCGGGATCAGCGCCGGTCGAACCAGCGCCACGCCGGGGGGACCAGCAGCAGCGTGATCACGATCGCCGGGCCGAGCACGTCCGCGTCGAACATGACGGACGGGTAGAGCTCGCGGTCGACGGCCTTGAACGTCACGGTGGTGGCCGCCAGGACGACCTGCACCGCGATGGCGGCCCAGCGGATCCGGTCGCTGCGCCTGCGCAGGCGTTCCGCCAGCAGGCCCGTCAGCGTGAGGAGCGTGGCCGTGGCCGCCAGGATGAGGCCGATCCCGAGGTGAAAGGTGCTGAAGAAGGCGAATATCGCCCAGGCCAGCCCGACCAGGCCGAAAGCCACCTGGAGCGTCATGATGAACCGGGCGACGCGTACCGTGATCGGCATCTCCGTACGCTTGAGCGTTTCCGTCACTCCCCCATGATGCGACATCTCGCCCGATCATGGCGAGTAGTCGAATCCTCCGTGAATTTCGGACTTTTCGCAGTCCGTGACAGGCTGTGACAGGTGGACACCGCGATGCTGGCAACGGATATTGGACGGAAACGGAGGTTTAGATGGACGTGCGTTTGGACCATCTCGTCTGCTGGGTATCGGACCAGCTCAACTCCCTGGACTTCTACGAGCGGGTGATAGGCCTGGCCGGAGTACGGGCCGAGGAGTTCCGCGATGGGAAAGCCGCGTTCCCCAGCGTGCGCGTCTCGCCCGAGACGATCCTCGACCTGATGTCGTACGAGGCCGCCAGGGGCGTGGACGAGGGCACCGGGGTGCGGGGCAGCGCCGGCCATCCGCTGAACCATTTCTGCCTGGCCGTGGGCCGGGAGGATTTCGACGAGCTCAAGGTGCGGTTGAAGCGCAACGGGGTGGAGATCTCGGGCGGGGGCGTGGACTCCTTCGGCGCGCGGGGGATCGCGCCTGAGACGATTTACTTCGCCGATCCCGACGGCAACGTCATCGAGGTCCGGTACTACGACTGACGAGGGGCGGTCCGGCGGGCACCCCCTGGATCTCGTGGATCACTTGAGTCACTTCGGTCACTGGGAGCGGGCGCGGCGCAGGCGGCCGCGTACCGCGCGGCGGACCAGGGGGCCCATGTCGTCCAGGATCGCCACCAGCGCCCCCAGGTCCTCCAGCGCGTTCATGGCCTGGCCGGCGCCCGCCGGATCGACCCCCTCGTACAGCTCCAGCCCCACGAACGCCGCCGCGGTCGCCTTGGCCAGCCCCGCCACGTCCACGAACTCGGCCAGCGGCGTCTGCGCGAGCACCCGCCCGAGCGCCAGCTCCACCTCGGCGATCCACACGTTGAGCCCGTTGGCGGTGGCCGGGGCCAGCTCGGCGTCGGTCTGGCTGCCGGCCAGCAACTGGGCCAGCGCCGACACGCTGCCTTCCGCGCGTTCCTCGGCGTGCAGCTCGCGGCCCAGGTCCAGCAGCTCGCCCAGCGAGCTCACGGTGGCGAACCGTTCCCGGTAGAGCGCCACGCGCTGCTCGGAGCCGTACTCGATGGCGTCGGCGAGCAGCCGGTCCACGCTGCCGAAGTGGTAGAAGACGAGCGCCTGGTTCACCCCGGCCGCGGTGGCGATCGAACGGGCCGAGACCCCCGCGATGCCCTGCGTCTTGAGCGTCTCCAGCGCCGCGTCGAGCAGCTTGGATCGTGTGTCGGCCACCATGGTTCCTTCGCGGGGTCGAGCGTCGGGCGTCGGCGGCGGGCCTGCGCGCGCCTGGGCCTCACGCTAGCGGGAACTCCACCGGGAAGTGTCAGGGGACTTTGGTAGACCTGTGGACATGGGTGTGAGCGTCGACGAGTTCATGAAGCTGCTCGATCAGCTGCCGGAGGTCCGGCTGAGTCACGGGGGCAGCTGGGTCGGGCTCAAGGTCCGCGGCAAGGGCTTCGGCTACCTGTGGGAGGAGACCGAGACGGTCGGGCTCAAGGCGACGATCGAGGAGCAGATCGCGCTGGTGGCCGAACGGCCCGACGTCTTCGAGGTGCAGTTCACCGCCGGGCGGTACGGCTGGGTGGTGGTGCACCTCGACAAGATCGACGCCGACGAGCTGTTCGAGCTGACGGCCGAGGCGTGGTGCCTGACGGCGCCGAAGACCATGGTGGCCGCGTTCGAGGCCGAGCACCAGATCGGCCAGGGGGCGCAGGACGGGCGGTAGGCGGGCCGGCAGTAGTGTCGGGCGCGTGACCCCTGTGAACATCCGGCTGCGTCCGTGGCGTGACGACGACGTTCCGCTGGTGCTGCGGGCCTTCCACGATCCCGAGATGCGCCGCCAGTCGCCGTTCCCGATCCTCACGCCGAAGGACGCCCAGGGGTGGATCGCCCAGTGGACGGGCGTCGGGCACGCCTTCGCCGTCGAGGTCGCCGGCCCGGTGCCGGCCGAGCCGGGCGGGCTCACCGAAGGGCAGGTCGTGGGCAACGTGGCGGTCGCGGGCATCGACCGGCACGACAACGGGTGGGTGTCCTACTGGGTGGTGCGCGAGGCCAGGGGGCGGGGCATCGCCGTGCGCGCCACCGAACTGCTGGCGCGGTGGGCGTTCGAGGAGCGCGGGCTGTTCCGGCTCGAACTCGGCCACCGCACCGACAACCCCGCCTCGTGCCGGGTGGCCACCAAGGCGGGGTTCCGGCCGGAGGGGGTCGAGCGGGGCAAGCTGTGTTACGACGGGATCCGGTACGACGTCGAACGCCACGCCCGCCTCGCCACCGACTGACCGGCCGGCCGACTGACCGATTGGCCGGCCGACCCGATTGGCTGGGCGGCTGTCGGTCGGCGGGCTCGCGACCTCGGGCGACGTCCCGTTCAGAGAGGCACGCGGAGGGGCGTGCGGGCGGCTCGATGGGGAAGTGGGCCGTGGAGCGTGGTGTGCGAGACGGCAAGTGTGGCTTTTGGGATGCCTGGTCAGCCGGCGCCGTCCTGATCTAGGCTGCTGAACGTGGACAGCGAGAGTCTGGCCGCGGCCGGCCTGCTGGCGGCGCTGAGCCGGGCGTCGGGCATCCTCGCGGAGTTACGTCACCCCTTCGTGCGCAGCGCGCCCTTCTCCTATTTCGTCCCGCCCGCCGGCGCGCGTACCGGCAACCTCTTCACCCTGCCCGACGGCCGCGAGGTGCTGTTCGCCGTCTCCATCGCCGCCGCCGACGGCGCGTTCCACGTGGAGGGCGCGGTGACGGCCGAGGACGAGGTGCTGCTCGCACTGCCGCGCAAGAGCGTGCCCACCATCCGGGCCGGGGTGAGCGTGCTGGACGACTACGCCGCCGAACTCGCCGCCCCCGCCGGACGGTTCATCGACCAGCTACTGGACGAGATTGTCTGATTGTCAGACAATGTCCGTATGAAGAACGGACCTCTGGCCGTCGTGGGCGCCTCCGTGTTGTGGGGCACGGCCGGCACGGCGGGCCTGCTGGTCTCCGCGGACTCGGTCGCGCTCGCCGCGGCCAGGCTGGTCGTCGGCGGCGCCGCACTCGCGTTACTGGCCGTCGCGGGAACCAGGCGGGCCGGGGCGGGAACCAGGCGGGCGGTCGCGGGAACCACGCGGATCGGCGCGGGAACCAGGCGGGCCGGACTGAGAGAGATGGTGCGGCCGTCGTTGCTGCCGGCGGCGGTGGCGGTGGCGGCGTACCAGTTGTGCTTCTTCGCCGCCGTCGGCCGGACCGGCGTGGCGATCGGGACGGTGGTGGCGATCGGCAGTGGCCCGGTCTTCACCGGGCTGCTGTCGTGGCTGCTGCACCGGCAGCGGCCGAGCGCGCGCTGGGCGCTGGCCACGACCGCGGCGATCTGCGGCTGTGCCGCGCTGATCGTCGGCGGCGGCGCGCAGGCAGGCGCGCAGGTCGTGGTCGGGGTGCTGTTCGCGCTGCTGGGCGGCCTGCTGTACGCCTTCTACGCCGTCACCGCCGCCCGCGCCATCGGCGCCGGGGCCGAGTCGAACGTGGTCATGGGCGTCCTGTTCGGCGGCGCCGCGGTGATCATGCTGCCGGTCCTGGCGCTGCGCGGGGTGGAGTGGCTGGCCGAGCCGAAGGGGCTGATCGCCGTCGCCTATCTCGGGCTGGGCACCACGGCGCTGTCGTACTTCCTGTACGGACGCGGCCTGCGCACCACCCCGGTGGCCACGGCCGCCACGCTGGCCCTGGCCGAGCCGGCGGTCGCCGCGCTGCTCGGCGTGGTGGTGCTGAAGGAACATCTGACCCCGATCTCCGTGGCCGGGCTCGTGCTGCTGGCGGTCAGCCTGGTCGCGGTGGCCGTACCGGAGCGGGAAAGGGCGTTAAAGTCGCACACGTGACGTTGCCCCTCAGACCGGTGTCCGCAGTCGGCGCGCTGGCCGACGCCCTGCGCAGCAGGGTGTTGTCCGGCGAGATCGCGCCCGGCAAGGCGTTGCCCGAGCAGGAGATCGCCGCCGCGTACGGCGTGGCCAGGCCGACCGTGCGCGAGGCGCTGGCGGTGCTGGTGCACGAGGGGCTGCTCAGGCGCGAGCGCAACCGCAGCGCTCATGTCCCCGAGGTGACGATCTCGGACCTGGACGATCTCATGTACGTCCGCAGGCCTTTGGAGCACCTGATGGCCGAGGCCCTGGCCGGACGGCGGGTGCCGGAGGCGCAGGCGGCGCTCGACAGGATGGACCGTCTGCCGTCCGACGCGCCCTGGTCGGCGGTGGTGGCCGAGCACATGGCGCTGCACCAGGCGCTGATCGAGGCCGTGGGCTCGCCCAGGCTCGAACGTCTCTACGCGGCGCTGGCCGCCGAGATCCGGCTCGGCCTGGTCAGGCTGCGCGAGGTGTACAAGGACAGGGAGGTGCTGGTGCGTGAGCACCGCGAGCTGCTCGACGCCATCGCGGCCGGTCCCGAGCGGGCGCGGGCGGCGGTCGCGGATCATCTCAGCCACTCCTGGGGCGTCGAAGGCCGCTAGGACGACGGCGATCGTCCCCGGGATGGCGGCGAACGCGCACCATTGAGCGCGAACCCTTGCGGGACCGGCCTGGAACTCGCAAGAATCGCGGCCATGCACGGCAACCCGATGCCGGACTCCTACGTGTACGTCACGGAAGAGGGCGTCACCCGTCATTACGCGGACGGGAGCGTCGAGGCCCTCGCGTGGGAGGACGTGGTCGAGGTCCGTGTCGTCACGGAGTCCGGGGAAGACGTCCACTACATCCTGCTCGATCGCGACGGCGAGGGCTGTGTGGTGCCGCGCAGTGCGACGGATGCCACGTTTCTCGCCCGCCTGAGGTATCTGCCGGACTTCGACCTGGATCGGTTGACCGTGGCCTCTGACTCGTCCCATGACGGGGTTGTGGTCGTCTGGCGCAGTCCTGACCCGCCGTCGGCGTTGCCGGACCTGGAGTACGACTAGTCACGAGGCCTGGAGTACGACTAGTCACAAGGCCGTCAACCTCGCGAAATATCGCCGTAAACCTCACATTTCCCCAGCCTGTGCGCTGCATCTTTGGATCGTTCCGTCAACCCCCAAAGTCCAGCAATCTTCGTCCGATTGTGGACATTTGACGTTATTCCCCCGGTCTGAATCGATCTTTACTCTTTAGTGGGGGCCGCCGCCCTTGATTATGCATGGGGACATGTCAACCCATGTGGCTCAAGGAACGTCAAGTTACAGCGGTGCACAGAGTCATCAGGGTGGTATCTATGAGGGTGGGGACTGAGGAGTCCGCCGTCGTGCTCCTCGAGGCCGTACCACGCCACGCGTCCAGCATCTGGACACGAGCGTACTTACGGCTCCTGGTACTCGGCGACACCATGTGCGCGCTACTCGCATGCGTTTGCGTGGTGGGAGTCCGATTGTTGTTCGGCGCATACGTTCCAGCCATCGAGTTCGCGCTCGGAATCGGCCTGGTGCTCGGCTGGCCGGCCGCGTTGCGCATGGGAGGCGCGTATCGGCAGCGTGCCAACGGCGAGGGCACGGAGGAGTTCAAGGCCGTTTTCAACGGCGGCGTCGGTTTGATGGCCGCGGTGGCCATCGGGGCTTATGCCACGCAAACCTCCATCGCGCGAAGTTTCGTGATGGCGATGTTGCCGCTGGCCCTGCTCTCGACGCTCTACTACCGCTACCGCATGCGCAAACATCTGCATCGGCGCAGAGCGGTCGGCGACTACATGCGGCACGTCGTCGCGGTCGGCCACCGGGAGGCGATCCTCGACCTGGTGGTGCAGTTCCGCCGGCAGCCGTACCACGGGATGCAGGTGGTGGGCGCCTGCCTGCCGTCCGCCGGCATGGACGTCGACCTCGACGGGATCCCGGTGCTCGGCTCGTTCGGCGACGTGGCCGAGGCGGTCGCGGACGCCCGCGCCGACGCGGTGGCCGTGCTGGCCTGCCCCGAACTGGACGGCGCCGCGCTGCGCCGGCTGGCCTGGAGCCTGGAACAGGACAAGACGGACCTGTTCGTGGCCCCGGCCCTGCTGGACGTGGCCGGCCCGCGCATCAGCATCAGGCCGGTGGCCGGGATGCCGCTGATGCACGTGGAGCATCCGGAGTTCAACGGCGCCAGGCGGCTGGTGAAGAGCATCTTCGACCGGCTGGTCGCGGTGACCGCCGTGTTGTTCCTGGCCCTGCCGCTGCTGGCGCTCGCCCTGGTGATCAGGCTGACCAGCAAGGGCCCGGCGCTGTTCCACCAGACCCGGGTCGGCAAAGGCGGCAAAGAGTTCAATGTCGTGAAATTTCGTACGATGGTGGTTGATGCGGAGCAACTCAAGGGCGCGCTTCTCGAATGCAACGAGTTCGACGGCGTGTTGTTCAAGATTAGGAACGATCCAAGGATCACGCGGGTAGGCGCTTTCCTGCGGAAATATTCCTTGGACGAGCTCCCGCAGTTGCTCAATGTCATCCGCGGCGAGATGTCCCTGGTCGGCCCGAGGCCGCCGCTCCCGGAAGAAGTGGCCGCATACGGCACCGACGTGCGCCGCCGCCTGGTCGTCAAGCCGGGCATGACCGGCCTCTGGCAGGTCAGCGGCCGTTCGGACCTGACCTGGGAGGAGTCGGTCCGCCTGGACCTGCGCTACGTGGAGAACTGGTCGCTCATCCTCGACCTGCAGATCCTCTGGAAGACCTGGTCCGTCGTCACCCGTGGAGAAGGGGCTTACTAGCAGTGAAAGCACTCGTGCTCGCCGGAGGGTCGGGCACACGGCTACGGCCCATCACCCACACTTCGGCGAAACAACTGGTACCCGTCGCGAACAAGCCGGTGCTGTTCTACGGCCTGGAGGCCATCGCGGAGACCGGCATCCGCGAGGTCGGCCTGGTGGTCGGCGACACGCAGGCGGAGATCGAGTCGGCGGTAGGCGACGGTTCCGCGTTCGGGCTGCGCGTCACCTACCTGCGCCAGGAGGCGCCGCTCGGGCTCGCGCACGCCGTACTGATCGCCCGCGACTTCCTCGGCGACGAGGACTTCGTCATGTACCTGGGCGACAACTTCATCGTCGGCGGGATCACCGACCTGGTCGACACGTTCGCGCGTACCCGGCCGGCCGCGCAGATCCTGCTCACCAAGGTCGGCGACCCGCGCCAGTTCGGCGTGGCCGAGCTCGACCTGGAGGGCCGCGTGGTCGGCCTGGAGGAGAAGCCCGCGCGGCCCAAGAGCGACCTGGCCCTGGTCGGGGTCTACCTGTTCAGCCCGGCCGTGCACGCGGCGGTGGCCGAGCTGCGGCCGTCGTGGCGGGGCGAGCTGGAGATCACCGACGCCATCCAGTGGCTGATCGAGGCGGACCTGCAGGTGGAGTCCACGCTGATCTCGGGCTACTGGAAGGACACCGGCAACGTCACGGACATGCTGGAGGTCAACCGGCTGGTGCTCGAATCGCTCGAACCCCGGGTCGACGGCCTGGTGGACGACTCCAGCGAACTGGTGGGCCGGGTGGTGGTCGAGCCCGGCGCGGTGGTCGAGCGCTCCCGCGTGGTCGGCCCGGTGATCGTCGGCGCGGGCACCCGGGTGCAGGACAGCTACGTCGGCCCGTTCACCTCCGTCGGCGCGGACTGCGTGGTCGCCGGCAGCGAGATCGAGTACTCGATCGTCCTGCCCAGGGCGTCGATCACCGGGGTCGGCAGGATCGAGTCCTCGCTGATCGGTCATGACGTCGAGGTGACCGCCTCGCTCAACACGCCCAAGGCCCACCGTCTCGTGCTGGGCGATCACAGCAAGGTACAGATCGGTACATGAAGCGGATTCTGGTTACCGGCGGTGCGGGTTTCATCGGCTCCCACTTCGTCCGGGGGTTGCGTGACGCCGAGATCACCGTGCTGGACAAGCTCACCTACGCCGGCAACCTCGCCAACCTCGACGGGGTGCCGCACACGTTCACGCACGGCGACATCTGCGACGCCGAACTGCTCGACAAGGTCGTCCCCGGCCACGACCTGGTGGTCAACTTCGCCGCGGAATCCCATGTGGACCGCTCGATCGAGGGCGCCGGGGAGTTCGTCCGCACGAACGTGCTGGGCACCCAGACGTTGCTGCAGGCGTGCCTGGACGCCGGGGTGCCCAAGGTCGTGCAGGTCTCGACCGACGAGGTCTACGGCTCGATCGACCTCGGATCCTGGGACGAGTCCGCGCCGCTGCTGCCGCGCTCGCCGTACGCGGCGGCCAAGGCGGGCGGCGACCTGATCGCCCGCTCGTACGCCATCACCCACGGCCTGGACGTGTCCATCACCCGCTGCGGCAACAACTACGGCCCCAGGCAGTACCCGGAGAAGGTCATCCCGCTGTTCGTGACCAACCTGCTGCGCGGCAGGAAGGTGCCGCTGTACGGCGACGGCGGCAACGTCCGGGACTGGATCCACGTCGAGGACCACTGCGCGGGCATCCGCCTGGTCGCCGAGAAGGGCGAGCCGGGCGAGGTCTACCACATCGCGGGCACGGCCGAGCTGACCAACAGGGAGCTGACCGCGCGGCTGCTCGAAGCCTGCGGCCGCGACTGGGACTCGGTCGAGCCGGTCGCCGACCGCAAGGGCCACGACCGCCGCTACTCGCTGGACGACGCCAAGCTGCGGGCACTCGGCTACCGGCCGCGGATCCCGTTCGAGCAGGGGCTGAAGGACACCGTCCGCTGGTACGCCGACAACCCGGACTGGTGGGGGTCATGACGGATCACGGCTTACCCGGGCGCGAGGAGGCACCGTGCGGTGGCTGATCACCGGGGGCGGCGGCATGCTGGCGGCCGACGTCCTCGATCGTACGGCGCTGACCGGCGAGCCCGTGCTGGCCCTGTCCAGGTCCGAGCTGGACCTGTGCGACGCGCGGGCGGTACGCGACTTCGTGTCCGCCTACCGGCCCCGGGCCGTGATCAACTGCGCCGGCTGGACGGCCGTGGACGCCGCCGAGACCCACGAGGAGGAGGCGCTGGCGGTCAACGGGCACGCCGTGCGCGCGCTGGCCGAGTCGTGTGCCCGCGCCGGGGTCCGGCTGGTGCACGTGTCCACCGACTACGTCTTCGACGGGACGAGCGGCACGCCGTACCCGGAGGGCGCGGCCACCGGCCCGGTCAACGCCTACGGCCGCACCAAGCTGGCCGGCGAGCGGGCGGCGCTGGAACACGGGCACTACGTGGTGCGCACCGCCTGGCTGTACGGCGCGTCCGGACACAACTTCGTCCGGACGATGATCAGGCTCGCCGCCGAGCGTGAGACCGTGCGCGTGGTCGACGACCAGCGCGGCCAGCCCACCTGGACCGCCGACCTGGCCGACTTCCTGGTCAGGCTGGCCCAGTCGGACCTGCCCCCGGGGATCTACCACGGCACCAGCGCGGGCGAGACCACCTGGCACGGCTTCGCCAGGGAGATCTTCACCCTGCTCGGCGCGGACCCGGCCCGGGTGGTGCCGATCCCGTCCAGCGCCTACCCGCTGCCCGCCCGGCGGCCGGCCAACAGCCTGCTGGCCCACACCAGGTGGGAGCCGATCCGCCCGTGGCGGGCCGCCCTGCACGCCGCCTGGCCGGTGCTGATCAGGGACACGACCCCGAAGGCGGGCACTCAATGCAGCGTGGCGTAGAACTCCGCGCACGCCTCGTGGTCCGGCAGCAGGCCGGCGGACAGGGCCTCGGCCAAGGTGGGCGCGGCGGCGTCCTTGTCCGACAGCAGCGGCTCGATCCCGGCCGGCCAGGCGATCCCGAGCTCCGGGTCCAGCGGGTGCACCCCGTGCTCGCGGCCCGGGTTGTACGGCTGCGAGCAGAGGTACACCACCGTGGCCTGCTCGCTGAGCGCCATGAACGCGTGGCCGAGCCCCTCGGCGACGAACATGCCCTTCCTGGTGTGCTCGTCCAGTGTCACCGCCTCCCACCGGCCGAACGTCGGGGAGCCGGTACGCAGGTCCACCACCACGTCCAGGACCTCGCCGGCCACGCACATCACGTACTTGGCCTGGCTGGGCGGCACGTCGGCGAAGTGCACGCCGCGCAGCACGCCACGGGCCGAGATCGAGCAGTTGATCTGGGCGACGTCGAAGCGCCTCGGCAGCCTGGAGGCGTGGAACGCCTCCAGGAAGGCCCCGCGGGGATCGGTGTGGATGTGCGGCGTGTGGCACCAGGCGCCGTCGATGCCGAGGGGATCCATGATCCGCACAGTAGCGAAATATCACTCTTTGTTGGAGAGCATCTATGACGACTTGCCGCTTATGCGGATCAACCGATCTGGCCAGCGTCGTGGACCTGGGCGCGACACCGCCGTGCGAGCGCATACTCACCGCGGCGGAGCTGGACGGGCCGGAGGCCACGTACCCGCTGCACCTGCGGGTGTGCACGGAGTGCTGGCTGGCGCAGATCCCGCCGCTGATCACGCCCGAGGAGACGTTCACCGACTACGCCTACTTCTCCTCCTACTCCACCTCCTGGGTCGAGCACGCCAGGACGTTCGTCGGCGGGCTGCGGCTGCGGCCGGACTCCTTCGTGGTGGAGGTGGCCAGCAACGACGGCTACCTGCTGCGCCACGTGGTGGAACGCGGGGCGCGCTGCCTGGGCATCGAGCCGTCGGTGAACGTCGGCGAGGCCGCCAGGCGGCAGGGCGTGCCCACGGTCACCGCCTTCCTCACCCCTGACAGCGCCCGCGAGGTGGTGCGCGAGCACGGCAAGGCCGACTACGTCGTGGCCAACAACGTCTACGCGCACATCCCGGACGTGATCGGCTTCACCGAGGGCCTACGCACCCTGGTCGCCGACGACGGCCAGGTCTCCATCGAGGTGCAGCACCTGCTCACGCTGATGGAGCTCAACCAGTACGACACGATCTACCACGAGCACTTCCAGTACTACACGGTGGCCTCGGCCCAGCGCGCCCTGGCCAGTGGCGGGCTGACCCTGGTCGACGTCGAGCTGCTGCCCACGCACGGCGGCTCGATCCGGCTGTGGGCGCGGCCGGACGGCACGCCGTCGCAGCGCGTCGCGGACGTGCTGGCCATGGAGAAGGCGGCCGGGCTGCACGAGATCTCCGGCTACATCGGCTTCGCGTCGAGGGTCGCCAAGGTCCGGCGCGACCTGCTGCGCTTCCTGGTGGACGCGGCCGAGGAAGGCAAGACCGTGGTCGGCTACGGCGCGCCGGGCAAGGGCAACACGCTGCTCAACCACTGCGGCGTGCGGCCGGACCTGCTGGCGTACACGGTGGATCGCAACCCGTACAAGCACGGCAAGTTCACCCCGGGGGCCCGCATCCCGATCTGCCCGCCCGAGCGCATCGCCGCCGACCGGCCCGACTACGTGCTGATCCTGCCCTGGAACCTGCGTGACGAGCTGGTGGACCAGCTCTCCTACGTCCGCGACTGGGGTGGCCGGCTGGTCTTCCCGATCCCGAGACTGGAGGTCGTCTCGTGAAGGTCGTGCTGTTCTGCGGTGGCCGCGGCACCAGGATGCGCAGCGATCTGCCCGGCGGCGAGCTGCCCAAGCCGATGCAGTTCGTCGGCCCGCGCCCGCTGGTCTGGCATGTGATGCGGTACTACGCGCACTTCGGTCACAAGGAGTTCATCCTGTGCCTGGGCTACGGGGCGCAGCACATCAAGGACTTCTTCCTGACCTACCAGGAGACGGCCTCGAACGACTTCGTGCTGCGCGGCGGCCAGGTCGAGCTGCTGTCCACCGACATCTCGGACTGGTCGGTGTCGCTGGTCGACACCGGGCTCGACTCCTCGATCGGCGAGCGGCTGCGCCGGGTCCGCGCGCACCTGGACGGCGCGGAGATGTTCCTGGCCAACTACGCCGACGTGCTCACCGACGCGCCGCTGCCCGACATCATCGACCGCTTCGCCGCCTCCGACGCGGGCGCCTCGATGATGGTCGTCCCGCCGACCAACACCTTCCACGTCATCGACGTCGGCGAAGCCGGCCTGGTCGGCGGCATCACGCCGGTCAGCGAGATGCCGCTGTGGGTCAACGGCGGCTTCTTCGTGCTGCGCCAGGAGGTCTTCGAGCACATCCCGGAGAACGGCGACCTGGTCGCCGACGGCTGCGCGGAGCTGGCCAAGCGCGGGCGGCTGATGGCGTACCCGCACCGGGGTTACTGGCGGCCCAGCGACACCGTCAACCAGCGGCTGGACCTGGACCGCTCGTGGGCGCGCGGCGAGCGCCCGTGGGCGCTGTGGGAAGCATGATCGGCCTGCGGCCGGCCCGGCTGAGCGGCGTCGTGGCGCTCGGCGCGCACTGCGACGACCTGGCGATCGGCGCCGGCGGGAGCCTGCTCACGCTCTGCGCGGCCCGGCCGGGGCTGCGCGTCGACGCGCTGGTGCTCTCCGGCGGCGGCAGCGCGCGCGAGCAGGAGGAACGCGCCGCGCTCGCGGCCTTCTGCCCCGGCGCCGACCTGCGGATCACCGTGCTCAAGCTGCCCGACGGCCGCCTGCCCGCGCACTGGGACGAGGCCAAGAACGCCCTGGAGGACCTGCGCGCCGCACAGCCCGACCCCGGCCTGATCCTCGCGCCCTGGCGCGGCGACGCCCACCAGGACCACCGCGGCCTGGCCGAGCTGGTGCCCACGGTCTACCGCGACCACCTCGCGCTCGGCTACGAGATCGTCAAGTGGGACGGCGATCTCGGCCGCCCCCCGGTCTACCAGCCGCTCTCCGACACGGCGGCCGAGACCAAGGTGCGGCTGCTGCAGGAGCACTACCCGTCCCAGCGCCACCGCCCCTGGTACGACAGGGAGGCCTTCCTCGGGCTCGCCCGCATCCGCGGCATCGAGTGCGGGCACCGCTACGCCGAGGCCTTCCATGCGACCAAGCTGACCATCGATCTTTCTGGAGAATGACGTGCGGATCCTACTGACCGGGCACCAGGGCTACCTGGGCAGCGTGATGGCACCCGTGCTGTCCGCCGCGGGGCACGAGGTGATCGGCCTCGACTCCGGTCTGTTCGCCGATTGCGTGCTCGGCCCGGCGCCAGGCGACCCGCCCGGGCACGCCGTCGACCTGCGGGACGTGACCCCGGACCTGCTGAGCGGCATCGACGCGGTGGCCCACCTGGCCGCGCTGTCGAACGACCCGCTCGGCTCGCTGGCGCCGGAGCTCACCTACGACATCAACCACCACGCCTCGGTCCGGCTGGCCCGCCTGGCCAGGGACGCTGGGGTGCGCAGGTTCGTCTACGCCTCCACCTGCTCGGTCTACGGCGCCTCCGGCGGCGACGACCTGGTCAACGAGGACGCGCCGCTCAAGCCCGTCACCCCGTACGCCGAGTCGAAGGTCCGCGTCGAGGACGACCTGGTGAACCTGGCCGACGACGACTTCACCCCGGTCTTCATGCGCAACGCCACCGCCTTCGGCTTCTCGCCCCGGCTGCGCGCCGACATCGTGCTGAACAACCTGGTCGGCCACGCCGTGCTGACCGGGCGGATCCTGGTGATGTCCGACGGCACGCCGTGGCGGCCGCTGGTGCACGCGCTCGACATCGCCGAGGCGTTCCTGCGCGTCCTGGAGGCCCCACGCGACGACGTGCACGCGCGCGCGTTCAACGTGGGCACCGAGCACAACAACGTGACCGTGGCCGAGATCGCCGCCGAGGTCGCCGAGGCGGTGCCCGGCGCCGAGCTGCTGATCACCGGCGAGGCCGGCAACGACCCCCGCTCCTACCGGGTGGACTTCGCCCGCCTGCGCCAGGCGGTGCCCGGCTACGAGGCCCGCTGGACGGTGAAGGCGGGCGCGGCCGAGCTGGCCGACGCCTACCGCGCGCACGGCCTGACCCAGCACGACTTCGAGCGCCGCTTCACCCGCCTGGCCCGCCTGTCCGACCGCAGGAGCGAGGGGACGATCAGCGAAGAACTGCGGCCGTGACCGGGCCGGAGCTGCACGCCCTCGTCGAACGCCTGTACCCGATCTGCAGGAGCATCACCGGCGACGGCGTGCGCGAGACCCTGCGCGTCATCGGCGAGCACCTGCCGCTGGAGATCACCGAGGTGCCCACCGGCACCCAGGTGCTCGACTGGACGGTGCCCAGGGAGTGGAACATCCGCGACGCCTACATCAAGGACGCCGCCGGGCGCCGGGTGGTCGACTTCCGCGAGTCGAACCTGCACGTGGTGGGTTACAGCGTGCCGGTGTCCGGGACGTACTCGCTGGCCGAGCTGCGCCCGCACCTGCACACGCTGCCCGAGCAGCCGGACCTGATCCCCTACCGGACCAGCTACTACGCCGAGACCTGGGGGTTCTGCCTGCGCCAGAGCACGCTCGACGCGCTGGACGAGGGCCCGTACGAGGTGCTGATCGACTCCACGATCGAGGACGGCTCGCTGACCATCGCCGAGCACGTCGTCCCTGGCCGGACCCAGGACGAGGTGGTCATCTCCTGCCACACCTGCCACCCGTCGCTGGCCAACGACAACCTGGCCGGCATCGCGGTGGCGGTGGGCCTGGCCGCCCGGCTCGAACGGCCCAGGCACACCTACCGGTTCCTGTTCATGCCGGGCACGATCGGCGCGATCACCTGGCTGGCGCTGAACCGGGAACGCGTGCACCACATCGCGCACGGTCTCACGCTGGCCTGCGCCGGTGATCCCGGGCGGCTGACGTACAAGCTGAGCCGGCGCGGCGACGCCGACATCGACAGGGCGGTCACGCACGTGCTGCGTGACCGGCCGCACGACCTGATGCCGTTCTCCCCGTACGGCTACGACGAGCGGCAGTTCTGCTCACCGGGCTTCAACCTGCCGTTCGGCTCCCTGACCAGGACGCCGTACGCCGGTTACCCGGAATATCACACCTCCGGGGACAACCCGGACTTCGTAACATCGGCCGCCCTGGCCGACACCCTGGAGACGCTCTGGCAGGTCACCCGGGTGCTGGAGGGCGATCGCACCTTGCTCAACCTCAGCCCCTACGGAGAACCGCAACTCGGCCGGCGCGGCCTGTACGGATCTCTCGGCGGGCGGAGTGACACGAAACAGGCGCAGATGGCGATGTTATGGGTGTTGAACCTGTCCGACGGAGAACACAGCCTGCTTGACATCGCCCAGCGCGCGGAACTCCCGTTCACGGCCGTGGAGGAGGCGGCCAAGGCACTGCAGGATGCCGGACTGGTGAAGGAGTTGGCGTGATGGACTTCAGGGTCGGAGACCTGGTGGAAGTACGTACGGAAGCTGAGATCCGCGCCACGCTCGACGAGCGCGGCGAGCTGGACGGGCTGCCGTTCATGCCGGAAATGCTGGCCTACTGCGGCCGGCGGCTCACGGTGCACAAAGTGGCGCACAAACTGTGCGACACCCAGACGCGCACCGGGCTGCGCAAGATGGAGCGCGCCGTGCACCTGACGGGCGTCCGCTGCGACGGTTCCGCGCACGGCGGTTGCCAGACCGCCTGCTCGCTGTACTGGAAGGAAGCCTGGATCAAGCGCGTCGCGCCCGGCGCCGAGCCGGTCGTCGCCGCGCCGGACACCGGGCTGCTGCCGCTGCTGCAGGTCAACACGCGCAAGCCGCCGGGAGACGGCGGCGAGACCCGCTACTCCTGCCAGGCCACCGAGCTGCTGCGGGCCGCGCCGACGTGCCTGACCTTCAAGAACATCAACCAGTACGTCGTGGACGTGCGCTCGGGCAACGCCGGGGTGAAACGCACCGCGCAGGGCATCGCGATCGGGCTGTTCAACCGGCTGCAGAACCTGACCAAGCGGGTGCTGCCCAGGCGGCTGTGGCTCAAGGGCGGGCGGCCGTGGGGCTTCCTGGTCGGCCGGGTCACCGGCCCGACCCCGGCGCAGACGCTCGACCTGCAGCCGGGCGAGCTCGTCCGGGTCAAGTCGAAAGAGGAGATCCTCGGCACGCTCAACGCCGACCTGCTCAACCGCGGCATGGGGTTCGAGGAGGAGATGGCGCGCTACTGCGGGAGCACCGCCCGCGTGCAGGCCCGGGTGGACAGGTGCATCGACGAGAAGACGGGCCGGATGCTGCACATGAAGAACCCCTGCATCGTGCTGGAGGAGGTCGTCTGCGCGGGGGTGCACAGCCTCAACTGTCCACGCGAGTTCGTCCCGTTCTGGAGAGAGATCTGGCTGGAGCGGACTGGATGAAAAGGCAGGAATGAACGACAAGGTCGAATCCATCGGCCGCAAGGCGGGCCGTGGGCTGCGATGGAGTCTGCTGGGCAACACGGTCACCAAGGCGGCCTCCTTCGTGATGAGCCTGGTGCTCGCGCGCCTGCTCGGGGCCGAGGACTTCGGCGTGTACGCGGTCGCCCTGGCGGCCACGCAGTTCGTCATGGTGGTCAAGGACGCGGGCGTCATGGCCGCCGTCATCCAGTGGCGCGGCAGGCTGGAGGAGATCTCGGCGACGGCGACCGTGCTCGCCTTCGGCTTCGCCACCGGCCTGTACGCGATCTTCTGGGTGGGCGCGCCGTACTTCTGCGCGCTGGCCGGCAGCGTGCACGCGACGGGCGTCGTCCGGCTGCTCACCGCGGTCATCCTGGTCGAGGCCGTGACCGCGGTGCGCAGCGCGGCGCTGATGCGCAGGTTTGAGCACGACAAGCTGGCCATCGCCAACCTGGCGGGCTTCGCCGTCAACGCGACCCTGGCCATCTCGCTGGCGGCGGCCGGCGCGGGCGCCTACAGCTTCGCCGGCGGGCAGGTCGCGGCGGCCGTCGTCACCGGGGTGATCGTGCTGGCGCTGGCCAAGGTGCCCTTCAGGATCGGCTGGGACCGGGGCGTCGCGGGCCGGCTGCTGCGGTTCGGGCTGCCGTCGGCTGCCGGGTTCGGTCTTGAGGCCGTGCTGATGAACTCCAGCTTCATCGTGGTCGGCGCGGTGCTCGGCGAGGTGCAGCTCGGGTACTACCTGCTCGCCTTCAACGTGTCGAGCTGGGTGCCCGGGCTGATCGGCACCGCTCTGCGTTACGTGTCCCTGCCCAGCTTCTCGCGGCTGGCCGAGGACGCCGCGTCGCTGACCGAGGGGGTGCGGCGCTCGGTCCCGCTGCTGGTGTCCGTGGTCATGCCGGTGGCGCTGGTCATGGCCACGCTGGCGCACCCGCTCGTCGCGTTCCTGTACGAGCCCCGGTGGGACCCGGCGGCCGGCGTGCTGCGGTTCCTGGCCGTGCTGATGGTGGTCCGCATGATCATCTCGTTCCTGGCGGTGGACATCCTCATCTCGGTGGGCGCGACCAAGGCCACGATCTGGCTCAACCTCGGCTGGGCCGCCGCGCTGCTGCCCGCGCTGCTGGTCGGGGCACACCTGGACGGCATCAGGGGCGCGGCCATCGGCAATGCCGCCGCGGCCGCGTTCGTCGCGCTCCCGCTGGGCGTGCAGCTGCTGCGCAGGCAGGGCGTACGGCTGAGGCCGGTGCTGCCCGGGCTGGTACGGCCCGCGGTGGCCACGGCGGCGGCGGGGGTGACCATGGTGCTGTTCACCGGGGTGTTCGAGGGCGACGCGCTGCTCGAACTCGTCGTCGTGGGCGGCACGGGCCTGCTCGTCTTCACGCTGCTCGCGGTGCCCGGCGCGGTGCTCAAGCAGCTCACCAGAAGGAAGGTCTCGACATGACGCTGGTGTCCTTCGGGCTGCCGGTCTACAACGGCGCGGCGCGGCTGGAGCCGACCGTGCGCTCGGTGCTCGCCCAGGACCACGCCGAGCTGGAGCTGCTGATCTGCGACAACGCCTCGACGGACGGCACCGAGGAGCTGGTGCGCTCGCTGGCCGCCGCCGACGGCCGGATCCGCTACCACCGTCACGAGGTGAACATCGGCCTGGTGGACAACTTCACCTTCGCGCTCAGGCACGCCAAGGGCACGTATTTCCGCTGGGTCGGCGACGACAACTGGCTGGTGCCCTCCTACACCTCGCGCTGCCTGGAGGCGTTCGCGAAGGACGAGCGGCTGGTGCTGGTCACCAGCCAGATGGAGTACACCGGACCGGACGGCGGCAGGCAGAGCGGCGGCTACGACGGCGACGCGCTGCGCTCCGACGACCCGGTCGTGCGCTTCACGGAGCTGCTGCGCCTGCTGAACGAGAGTCACCTGGTCATCGACCCGCTCTACGGGCTGCTGCGGCGCGCTCCGGCCGCGGCGATGGACCGGCGGGTGGTGCTGCACGAGGACCAGATTCTCGCCGCCAAGCTGGCCCTGGCCGGCCCGTGGGGCCACATCGGCGAGGTGCTGGGCGGCAGGGGATGGGAGAGCCAGTCGCTGTCCGCCGTCGCCAGAAAGATTGGGATAGGGCCATGGGGCGCGAGGTTCGCCACGCTGGTGGAGTGCAGGGAGATCCTGCGCGGGCTGTCCGATTTCCCGCTGACTCCGGAGCAGCGCAGGCGGGCGCGTCGCGCGGTGCTCGGCCTGTACGTCACCAGGCACCGCAGGACCGTACGGCACCGCAGCCGCAAGCTGTTACGGATGGCCCTGAATAGGTGACCTTGCGGTGATGGTCGTTTCCGATGCGTAAGCGTATGTAACGACATGTAGGACTTTTCCGATTATCAGAGGCTGGTTGGCAGCCCTGACGAAAATGCGCCGCGCGGTCGAGGGGGACGGAAGACGTGGATTTTTGGAGGTCTATTCTCGACCTTGCCCGGCGCAAACTGATCGGACCACCGGTGATCGTGCTCGCGCTGGCCGTCGCCACGGCCGGCTTCCTGATCACACCCACCCGCTACGTGATCACCTCGTCGATGTTGCTCACCACGCCCGCAGCGGGCGGCACGCTGAACGCCGACCCCGACATCCCGGTGGGCCTGACCAACCCGCTGCTGCAGTTCAGCGACGGCCTGCGCACCACGGCCGGCATGCTCATCCTGGCCGTGAACGGGCCGCAGGCGCAGCGTGACATCGGCGTGGTCGAGGGCGGGTCGACCGAGGTCACCATCGACGACGGCCGCTCCAACCCGGACCTGCTCGGCATCAGCGGCAACGGCCCGTACATCTACGTGAAGGTCGACAGCGACTCCGCGGCCACCGCCCGATCGATTATGGAACGTGCCCGGCAGCGCATCAGCGCCGAGCTCGTGGAGCGGCAGCGGCAGTTGCGCGCGCCCACGTCCACCCACATCTCGATCCTGGACGTGGTGCCGCCGCTCACGCCCAAGGCCGAGATCGAGGGCAAGGTGCAGGCGGCCGGGGTCGGGCTCGTCCTGACGATCGTGCTCGGGTTCGGCATCGCCTACCTGGCCAGGCGGCGCGGTCTGTTCGAGCGGTTCGAGCGGTTCGGGAGCGGCGGTGACGAGGCCGAGGCGGAGGCCGACGCGGACGCCTCCGTGGTCACCGTGACCAGCGCCGACCCCGAGGACGACCCCGAAGAGTCCGAAGAGTCGGAGGAGTCCGAGGAGGAGGACTCCGAGGAAGGGGACTCCGAGCAGGAGGAGGACCCCGAGCCCGAGAAGGCGGACGTGAGCGAGAACGGCGCCGTGGAGTCCGAGGACCACCGGGCCCTGCTGGTCTCCGACGACGGCATCGCGACCGGGCCCATCGACGTCATCCGCGTCGGCTCGCCGAGCTCCGACAACTAGCCCGCGTCCTGCCGTTGAACGATCTGGGAGCAGCGGTCCAGCGCCGCCCGGCGCACGTCGGGCGGCGTCTTCGACTTGGCCGAGATCATCATGCCGACGGCCTCGGGCTTGAGCCCGTCGGCGAAGGCCAGCGCGCTCTCGAGATCCATCGGGACGTCTTCCCAGCTGTTGTGGCAGATCGTGGTGTCGGACGGCGGCCGGGTGCCGAGCACCTCGTCGACGAAGACGCCGTACAGGATGAACTCCGAGACGTGCAGGTGCGCGGTGAAGGCGTCGAACCAGGGCCGGCCGGTGCTGTCGGCGATGCGTCGCTGCAGGTCGCGCACGATCGCCGGGTCCCAGAAGTTCAGCGAGGTCACGTAGTCGTGCAGCGGCGGCGCCGGTGCGGGCGGCAGGCCGAGCAGGTCGCGGGCCACCTGGTGCCAGCGCACGTGCCTGGGCATGCCGGGGTGCACCGCGTCGTCGACCCGGTGCAGGCGCAGCCGTCCGTCGGTGGTGAAGCGGGCGGCGGTGGTGGGCCGGATCAGCACGATGTCGGAGTCGGCGATCAGCACCACGTCCGCCTCGACGGCGCCGGCCACCGCGAGCTTGATGGCCTGCTGGATCACCCAGCCGCGTACCGGCGGCCACGGCCGGCGCAGGTTGGCCCACAGGCCGCCCCACGGCCCGCGCGGCAGCCGCAGGTAATGCCGGGGCACCACCTCGGGCTCGGTCACCACCCGGCAGCGCGGGCCCGCGTAGCGGGCGAAGACGTCCCGGTCGGCGCGCGGCACGATCACGTGGTGCACGGTGTCGTCCGGCGTGAACTCCAGCACCGAGCGATGCAGTTCGGCGAACAGACCGGCATCGGGCGCGTAGCTGGGTGTGATGACCGCCAAGGTGCTCACGAAGATCTATCGCGGGATCGGTCCAGGCGTTACCCCGTCAGGTGCGGTAACGCGGCACACGCCGCCACACGATTGCCAATGGAGTGCGAGGGAGGAAGGTCGTGGATTTCTGGGGGGCTGTCCTCGTACTGTTCCGGCGCTGGTATGTCACGTTCCCGATGTTCCTGCTCACGCTGGGTGGCACGTACGCGGTGTACACGTCGGTGCCGACCCTGTACGTCTCGAACGCGGTCCTGGTGCTGACCATGCCGACCACGGGCGGCACCCAGCCGGCCGAGCCGGGCAAGCGGCTGCCGCACACCAACCCCCTGCTCAACTTCGACTGGGGGCTGAACATGACGGCCACCATCCTCATCCAGGCGCTGAACACGCCCGACACCACGGCCAGGCTCGGCGTGGTGCCCGGCGGTGACGTCTCGTACGTGGTCAGCAACGGCAACACCAACCCCGAGACGCTGGCCACCGGCCCGTTCGTGTTCATCGAGGGCAAGGGGCCCACGCCGCAGGCCGCCGAGTCGGTGGTGCGCCGGGTCATCGGGCGGGCGGACGTGGAGCTGGCCGAGCGGCAGCGCTGGCTGAACGCGCCCGTCCCCACCTACATCAGCGCGCACGAGATGGTCCGGCCGACGATCGCGCAGGCGCAGCGCACCAGCAAGCTGCGGGCCGCGGCGGCGGCCGGGCTGCTGGGCGGGATGGGCAGCCTGGGCGCGGCGTTCGCGACGGAGAGCGTCATCCAGGCGCTGCGCAGACGCAGGCGGCGGCGCGAGCAGGCGGCCGAGGCCGAGCAGGCGGCTGCGGCCGCGACGCGGGAGAGCGCGGAGCAGCCGGAGCAGCCCGGCGACGAGCAGGCCGGCCAGCGGGATGCGGACGCCACGCCCGACGAGCGGCTGGCGTCGCCGGCATGACCGGACTCACGCTCCGGCCGGTCGGTCCCGCCGCCGCGCGCAGGGGGCCGCACCCGGCGGACGGCGCGACGATCGCGGTCATCTTCACCGCGATCCTGATGATGATCCCGGCCCGGCTGGTCTTCCGCGGCCTGCCGTTCTCGCTCACGCCCGCCGACGCGATCGGGCTGCTCGGCGCGCTGGTCTGGCTCTGCACCCACTTCACGACCACGCTGGGCGCGGCCAAGGGCCCGAGCCCGGTGCGCACCTCGCTGTTCGTCTACTCGATCGCGCTGGTCGCCACCTACTTCTACGCCGCCGCCAGCTACCTGCCAGGCGACGAGATGAACCTGGCCGACCGGAGCATGGTGCTGGTCGTCGCGTCGGTCGGCATCGCGCTGGTGGTGTGCGACGGCGTGCGGTCCTACGAGCGGCTGGACCTGGTGCTGAAGGCCGTCGTGGTCACCGGCGCGCTGATCGGGATCGTCGGCGGGCTCCAGTTCGCGCTGAACCTCGACCTGACCAGCTACCTGAAGCTGCCCGGGCTGCGTTTCACCCAGGAGGCCCCGGCCATCCTGGAGCGCGGCGGGCTGAACCGGGTCTCGGCCACCACCGGCCACCCCATCGAGTACGGCGTCGTCTGCTCGATGGTGTTGCCGCTGGCGCTGCACTACGCCTTCCGCGAGCGGCTGCTGCGCTGGTGGGCGTGTTGTGCCCTGATCGCGGCCGGGCTGCTGTTCTCAGTCTCGCGCTCGGCGGTGCTCAGCCTGGTGGCGGTGGGCGTGGTGCTGTTCATCGGGTGGCCGCGCGAGCGACGGCTCATCGGCGCGGCGGTGGTGGCCGGGTTCCTGGTCGTGGTGAAGATCGTGATGCCCGGCGTGCTGGGGACGATCTTCGACCTGTTCGCCAACCTCAACACCGACTCCAGCATCAGCTACCGCACCCACGACTACACGGTGGCCGGACGGGAGATCGCCAAGAGCCCGTGGCTCGGCCGCGGCCTGGGCACCTGGTACGCGCCCAAGCACCTGATCTTCGACAACCAGTACATCTCCTCGCTGGTCGAGACCGGCGTGATCGGCCTGCTGGTCTTCCTCGGGCTGTTCGGCGCCGCGCTGTGGTCGGTGTTGCGTTCCAGGTACCTGTCCGCCGACCCGGTGGTGCGTGATCTGTGCCTGGCGCTGGTCGCCTGCCTGGTCGTCCCGCTGCTCGGCTCGGCCACGTTCGACCTGCGCTCGTTCGCCACCGTGACCGGGTTGTCGTTCCTGCTGATGGGCGTGTCGGGGGCGATGCTCAGGGCGACCCGAGCAGCCGTCGCCGCACCTGGGCCCACGGCTGAGCCGACAGGTCGCGCTCGCTGATCGCGCTCACCGGCAGCGGCCAGGCGATGGCCAGGTCCGGGTCGTCGTAGCGGACCGCGATGTCCTCGGCGGGGTCGTGCTCCCTGTCGATGCGGTAGCAGACGTCAGCCTGGTCGCTCAGCGCCTGGTAGCCGTGCAGCAGGCCGGGCGGGACGTACAGGTGGGCGAAGTGCTCGTCGTCGAGCACGGTGGTCATCTGCTCGCCGAACGTGGGTGACGACGGGCGGGCGTCCACCAGCACGTCGTGCACGGCGCCGCGGGCGCAGCGCACCAGCTTGGCCTCGCCCCGGCCGCCGCGGCCGTGCAGCGCCCTGATCGTGCCCAGGCGCGAGCGCGACTGGCTGTCCTGGATGAAGGCGGCCGGGTCGAGCCCGTGTTCCCTGGCGATCGCGGCGTCGAAGGTGCGGGTGAACAAGCCCCGGTCGTCGTGGTGCTGGGTGGGGATGAACAGCAGCACTCCGTCGAGTGCGCCGCGCTCTACTCTCATACGCCACAAATATCAGCAAAAAAGGTGCTTATCCGGCCTTTCTCAAGGCTGATCGACTTGCGTAACAAGCTCACCATTTCTCCCGATTACCCGATGGAACGCGGTATCCGGATCGGCGAGCGCGCGTGGGGGGCGGTCATATTTCCGCAGATCACTCCATGACCGCGGCGTTCACGCGAGTGCGCGTCGGCGCGATAGACGTCTCCACGATCACCGAGTCCGAGCTGGCCGGCCTGATGGCGAACGGCTGGCGGGACGGGCTCGGCGGCTGGATCGTCACCGCCAACGTGGACATCGTCAGAGCCGCGTCACGCGACCCCGAGCTGGCCGCCCTGGTGGCCAGGGCCGAGGTGGTCGTGGCCGACGGCATGCCCGTGGTGTGGGCGGGCCGGCTGGCGGGCGCCGCCATCGGCGAACGCGTGACCGGCGCCTCCCTCGTCTTCACGCTCTCCGCGCGCGCCGCCGCGGAAGGCCGCTCGATCTACCTGCTCGGCGGCGACGAAGGCGTGCCGGAAGCCGCCGGACGCGCGCTCACGGAGCGTTTCGACGGCCTGCGCGTGGCCGGCGCGCACTCACCGCCCTACGGGTTCGACACCGATCGGGAACGGCTGGGCGACGTCGTGGAACGTGTCATCGCCGCCCGGCCCGACCTCGTGCTCGTCGGGCTCGGCTTCCCCAAGCAGGAACGTGTCATCGTCAACCTCCGCCCGCGCCTGCCGCACGCCTGGTACCTGGGCTGCGGGGCCGGCATCCCGATGGCGGCCGGGCAGTTCAGCCGGGCACCCACCGTCCTGCAGCGCAGCGGCGGCGAGTGGCTGCACCGGCTGGCGCTGGAACCGCGCCGCCTGGCCCGCCGCTACCTGCTCCACGACGCGCCCTTCGCGCTGCGCCTGCTGGCGCAGGCGGCGCGTACCCGCCTGCGGGAAAGGTGAACGATGCTCGCCGTAGTGATCGTCACGTATCACAGCAGCGCTGTGATCGTGGACTGCCTGAAATCGGTGCGGGTGGCCCTGCAGGACCAGGGGCCCGCGCGGGTCGTCGTGGCCGACAACGCCTCCGGCGACGACACGGTCGACCTGGTACGCCGCACCGACCCGGACGTCGAGATCGTCCGGATCGGCCGCAACGCCGGATTCGCGGCCGGGGTGAACGCCGGCATCGCCGCCGCCCCCGGCTGCGACATCCTGGTGCTCAACCCGGATATCCGGCTCGAACCCGATGCCGTGGCCAGGCTCCGCGAGACGCTGGCCGTGCCCGGGACCGGCATCGCCGTGCCCGAGCTGACCGGCGACGACGGGCGTCTGCACCTGTCGCTGCGGCGGCGTCCCACCGTGCTGAGAGCGCTCGGCGAGGCCCTGTTCGGCGGTAACCAGGCCGGCCGCGTCCCGGCGCTCGGCGAGCTGGTCGTGAACCACGCGCACTACGCCACCGAGCGCACCGTCGACTGGGCCACCGGCGCCGCCTGGCTCGTCTCACGCGCCTGCCTGGACGCGCTCGGCCCGCTCGACGAGCGCTACTTCCTGTATTCCGAGGAGACCGAGTACATGCTGCGGGCAGGAGAGCACGGTTTCGCCGTCCGCTACCAGCCGCGGGCCCGGGCCGTGCACCTCGGCGGCGAACAGTCGACCTCCAGCGCGCTCTGGGCGCTGTCGGCGGCCAACCGGGTGCGCCTGCACCGCGAACGCCACGGCGCGGCGGCCGGGCTGGCGATGCGCGCCGCGGTCACGCTCAACGAGGGCATCCGCGCGCTGGCCAAGGGCCGCGCGTCCGGTCAGCGGCACCGGGCGGCGCTGTCCGCGCTGCGCGATCTGCCGGCCTGGCCGGGACAGGCCGCGGCCCCGCCCGGCTACGTCTGCTTCTCCGCCCAGGACTGGTGGTACCACAACCGGGCGCACTCCGACTTCCAGCTCATGCGCTCGGTGGCCGAGCACCGGAAGGTGCTGGTGGTCAACAGCATCGGCATGCGCATGCCGATGCCGGGCCGCTCGACCCAGGTGCTGCGCCGGATCACCCGCAAGCTGCGCAGCGTGGCCAAGTTCGTGCGCCGGCCGATGCCCGGCTTCTACGTCATGTCGCCGCTGCCGCTGCCCTTCTACGGCTCACCGCTGCTGCGCAGGCTGAACGCGGTGCTCGTGCGCACCCAGGTGCGACTCGTGTGCCGCCTCATCGGACTGACCGAACCGGTGATCATGACCACCATCCCCACCGCCTGGGACGTGGTCAGGCCGATGCGCCGCCGCTCGCTGGTGTTCAACCGCTCCGACCGGCACTCCGCGTTCCCCGAGTCCGACCGGGCCACGATCGAGGAACTGGAACAGGCGCTGCTGCGCCGGGCCGACCACGTGCTCTACGTCAGCAGGGCCCTCATGGACGAGGAACGCGAGCTCACCGGCGACCGCGCGTACTACCTCGACCACGGCGTGGACCTGGCCCACTTCACCAGGACCGAACGCCTGCCCGCCGACCTGGCCGCGATCCCCGGACCCCGGGTGGGCTTCTTCGGCGCGCTCGACGACTACCTGGTGGACTTCGACCTGCTGGAACGGCTGGCGAAAGACCTCCCAGACGTCTCGCTCGTGCTCATCGGCGACGCCGACGTGCCGATGGACCGGCTCACGAGGCACCCGAACGTGCACTGGCTCGGCTTCCGCCCCTACGACGTCATCCCCGCCTACGGCTCGGGCTTCGACGTGGCCATCATGCCGTGGCTGGACAACCCGTGGATCAGGCACGCGAATCCGATCAAGCTCAAGGAATACCTGGCGCTCGGGCTGCCGGTGGTGAGCACGGACTTCGCCGAACTCGCGGCCTACGGTGACCGGGTGCGCGTCGCCACCGGCCCCGCCGAGTTCGCCGCGGCCGTCCGCGCGACGCTGGACGACGGCGGGCCGCGGACCCCCGAGGCGCTGCGTGAATCCGTGCTCGGCGCGTCGTGGGACTCGCGCGCCGCCACGCTCATGGCCATGGCGGAAGCGCCGCCAGGCACGGGTTGAGGAGAGACGATGGGGAGAAAGCGTCCCCCGGCGGTCGTGTTCGGCATCGGATTCCTCGCCATGTCGCTGACCCTGGTGTGCTGCTATCCAGGTGACACGTGGCGGGACAGGCGGCCGGGGAGCGGCACGTCCGGGCCGAGCCCGACGGGCGCGGGGCAGGGGCCGAAGCTGCCGCTGGTGCCGTGGGAGGGCGGGCCCGCCTACTACGGCGGCTTCGGCGCGACGGCCGCCGCCGGCTGGGCCGATCCTTCGTTCTTCCCGATCGGCGTCTGGCTGGAGTCGGTCGTCGAACCGCAGGACGCCCCCGACGACAAGGCCCTGGGCATCACCACGTACGTGGGCCTGACCAGCACCAGCAACGCCCAGTTCGTCCGCGACAACGGCATGGCGGCGCTGACCAACAAGCCGCTGGCCGGGCACGGCAAGGAGACGGTCGGCTGGGTGATCGACGACGAGCCGGACATGTGGGCGGGTGCCGGCGACGCCGAGTGGACCGGCAACCACCCGGGCGAGGGCCCGCTGTGCGTGCCCGAGGACCAGGGCTGCGGCTACACGGTGATGAAGAAGCAGAAGGGCAGGCTGCCCAAGGACGACCGCCCGCACTACGCCAACTACGGCAAGGGCGTGATGATCTGGCAGACCGAGCCGGAGGCGGGCAAGTTCGTCAACGACTACACCGACATCATCTCGGCCGACGTCTACTGGTACACCTCCAACGGCATCTGCGAGGAGGCCAAGACCTACCTCAACCTGCCGCTCGACCAGTGCCGGCTGTCGGCGAACTACGGTGCGCTCATCGACAAGCTGCGCCGGCTGGACGCCCAGGACGGCCGCCTGCAGCCGATCTTCGCGGTGATCGAGGTGGGCTGGCCGGGCGCCGACGACCGGCGCGAGATCGAGCCGCAGGAGCTGGCCGGCGCGGTCATGAACTCGCTCATCCACGAGGCGCGCGGCATCGTCTACTTCAACCACAACTTCGGCGGCCCCTGCCAGTCGCAGCACGTGCTCAGGGATACCTGCGGCGACCGGATCAGGCCCACGGTGGTCGAGCTGAACAAGCGCGTCAAGCAGCTCGCGCCGGTGCTCAACAGCCAGTCGTACAAGCACAGGTTCAGCGACAGGCTCGACACCATGCTCAAGTACCACCAGGGCGCCTACTACGTCTTCTCCATGCTGGGCCGGGGCGAGAAGCCGGGCGCGCACGCGCTGACGCTGCCCGCGGGCATGCGGGCGAGCCAGGCGGAGGTGCTGTTCGAGGGACGCACGGTGCCGATCGACGGCACGGGCAAGTTCGTCGACACCTTCGAGGCCGAGTACTCCTACCACATCTACAAGATCACGCCCGGCTGACCCGGCTCGGGCGCAGCAGGGCGGCGAAGCAGGCCCGGGCCACCGGGCGGCCGGCCAGCGCCCGCACGCCCTGGCCGAACAGCAGCACCGCGTGGTAGACGGCGCCGGGCAGCCGGCCGCGCCGCCGTCTGAACAGTCTGGCCCGGTTGACCGCGAGCAGCGCGGCCAGCGCGGGGTCGGTGCCCGACTCGCCGCCGATGTGCTCGATCACCGAGCTGGGCTCGTACCAGGTCGTCCAGCCCAGGTCGCGGGCGCGCAGGCAGAACTCGGTCTCCTCGCTGTAGAGGAAGAACGACTCGTCCCACCGGCCCACCTGCCGCCAGGCGGGCACGGAGATCAGCATCGCCGCGCCCGTGGCCCAGGCGAACGCGCCCGCCCGCAGGTACACCCGCGGGTCGGTGACCAGCTCGCCCAGCCGCCACAGCCGGCCCGCCAGCGTGCCGCCGAGCACCGCCTCGGCCACCGCCCTGCCGATCGTCGGCATCCTGCGCAGCGACGGCTGCAGCGAGCCGTCCGGGTTGACCAGGTGCGGCACCGCGATGCCCCGGCCGGGCGCGGCCAGCGCCTCGGCCAGCGGGGCGATCGAGCCAGGACGCAGCCGGCAGTCCGGGTTGAGCACGTAGACCGCGTCGAGCCGGTCGAGGTCGAGCGCGGCCACGCCGGCGTTGACGGCCGCCGCGTACCCGGCGTTCCGCCCCAGCCCGACCGTGATCACCGGCAGGCCGGTGACGCTCTCGGCGACGGCCGTGCTGTCGTCGGCCGAGTCGTTGTCGGCGACCACGACCGCGGCCAGCTCCACGCCGCGCGCGGCGGCGGCCAGCGAGTCCAGGCACTCACGCAGGACCTTCGCGCTGTTGTAGGTGACGATCACCAGGGCGACGCGCGTCGGCATGTTAGATCGCCCGCTGGGCGTACCAGGCGACCGTGCGCCGCAGGCCGTCGCTCAGCACGACCTCGGGACGCCAGCCGAGCAGGTCCAGCGCCGGTCCTGGATCGGCGAGCTGGGTGATGTCCAGCGGCCGGTCGGCGACCGCGCCGAAGCCGGGCTTGGCCGTGCTGCCGACGATGTCGAACAACATCTCGACCAGCTCGCGCACCGAGGTCGCCACCCCGGTGCCGACGTCGACCGCCTGGCACACGGCCCGCTCACTCAGCGCCGCGGCCGCGAACGCCGACACCACGTCGTCCACGTACACCCAGTCGGCCACCTTGGCGCCGCTGGTCAGGTGCGGGTCGTCGCCGCGCAGCAGGGCCATCGTCACGTACGGCACCAGCTTGGTCAGGTCGCGTTGGGCCGGCCCGTACACCATGGAAGGACGCACGATCGTGTACGGCACGTCCCACAACCGGTGGAACAAGTCGGCGTAGCCGGAGGCGGCGCTCTTGGCCATCGCGTACGGCGACGGCGCGGCGGCCTGCCCGTTGCCCGGCCTGGGCTCCTCGATCGAGCCGGCCAGCACCACGCGGCACTCCAGACCGGCGACGGCGGTCAGCACGTTGACCGTGGTCACCAGGTTGCCGGTGAGCGTGGGCAGCACCACGCCGGTGTCCCTGGCCCCGTTGACCTCGCTGGCCAGGTGGAAGACGACGTGCGGCGACACCTCGGCGAACAGCCGCGCGGTGGCCTGCGCGTCACGCAGGTCGGCCCGATGCCAGTGAGCCGGGTATCCGGACTCCCGCCCGGGCTCGCGGCTCACCGCGTGGACCTCGGCGCCCAGTTCGGCCAGCCGCCGGGCCAGATGCCCGCCGATGAAGCCAGCGGCCCCGGTGACCAGGGCCCGCCTGCCAGTCCACGCCACGAGCGCCCCTCTCCGATGTCCTCGGTAAGGCCCGACCGTCCGGACGGACCCCAGCAAATCGCGAAATCATTCGTCACGCCGGCCGCCGTTGCGCCACGTCCGGACCCGGCGGGCCAGGCCGCGTACGGCCGCGCTCCTGCGCAGCAGGTCCCTGGCCCGCCCGCCGGGCACGGTCACCGCCCAGTGCGCCGCCGCGGCGGGCCCCGGCCTGGCGATCCTGCCCTCAGCCACGGCGAGCTGCTCGGTGGCCAGGAAGTCCTTGTAGGCCGCCTGCCCCTTGCCCAGGTGGATGTGCCGGACGCCGCGTTCGGCCGCGTCCGCAGCCAGGCCCAGGTGCTGCACCAGCCCGGGGGAGTACCAGGCGAACTTGCGGTCGTAGGCGGGGAACCAGCCGGCGAACACCCGGCCGGACACCAGCCCGAAATGCCCGGCGATCGGCCGGTCACCTGCGTAGAGCATGCTCAGCACCCCTCGCACGCACTCGCCCGGCTCCTGGTGCAGCCGTTCGATCAGCTCGGTGAACGCGGGCTCGGCGAACAGGTCGCGCTGCCCGGTCGCCCGGTACTGGGCCGACTTCCAGGCCAGCAGGGCCCGCAGGTCGGCAGGGTCGCGCGAGTCGAAGACGTGCCGGGTCTCGCCCACGTCGCGCCCGAGCCGGCGCTCCCGGTAGGCGGCCGACTTGTACGTCTTGGTGGAACGCGCCGTGATCCGCTCGCGGTACGCCTCGAAGCCGCCGGTCAGATCCATCACGGGCGACGGGCTGACGCTGCGGTGGAACTCCGCGAACTGCCCGCCGAGCAGGTGGTCGAAGCTCCAGACCGACAGCCCGCAGTCCCGCAGCAGCCGGCGCGGCTCCAGGCGCACCCCCGGCGCGGTCACGATGCCCTGCACGTCGGTGAACCCGGCGCCGACCGGCCTGCCAAGACCGCCGCGGCCGCGCTCGAAGGGGAAGAAGCCGGCCGGCTCGCCGTCGCGGGTCAGCACGGCCACGTGCACGTCGCCGCGGTAGCCCGCCACCGCCTGGACGAAGTCCGGCGACAGGTACGGGTTCTCCAGCAGCAGGTCCAGGCGCTGGAAGGAGCGCCAGGCGGCCAGCTCCGCCGCGCCGAGCTCGTGCGCGCGGACCACGCGCACCCTCATCCCGCCGCCTCCGCCGGCGACAGCGGGGACCCACGCCAGCGCTTGTACAGCCGTCCCGCCGTCTTCCTGGCCCGCACGGCGAGCGAGGCGCTCCGGTCGAGCACCCGGCACGTCCAGTGCTCGTCGAGACCGTGGAAGAGGGTGTAGCGGTCCTGCAGCCATTGGCTCGGCCACGCCCAGGACCCGTTGCTGGTGTACGCGCACGTCACCCCGGCCCCTCTGAGCCTGCGTAGCACGTTCCTGTCGTAGGAGCCGAACGGGATCGCCACTCGCGTGACCGGGTGCCCGCACAGGCGGGAGATGACCCGGTGCGCGGCGTCGAACTCCTCGACCGCCTGATGGTGGTCGATGTGCCGCCAGTCGCGGTGCGCCCAGCCGTGCGAGCCCACGCGCATGCCGGCCCGCGCCAGCTCGCGCACGTCCGCCTCGTCGAGCCTGCCGGGCTCGCCGAGCAGCCCGGCCAGGACGAAGAACTCGGCGCGCAGTCCGCGCTCCAGCAGCCTGGGCAGCGCGATCCGCACGTCGGAGGCGTTGCCGTCGTCGAAAGTGATGCGCACGTCGCGCCGGCCGACCACGGCATCGAGGACCTGCTCGAACTGCTCGACGCTTACCCACCAGTGGTCTTCACCTGGATCGAGTGGCCGCTCGGCCGGTCCGATGCCGTGAACTGTCAGGTTGATGATCGAGCCGTTGGTCCTCATCACCGTCCCTGGGACGAAGGTGTGTGGATCAGCCCTTCAGTGAATCCCGTCCGGGAGCCCGGTCGTTACACACGACGGCGCCGCCGCCCCCGCGAAGGGGACGGCGGCGCCGTGGAAACGCGTGCCCGCCTGGTCAGCCGATGCGCCAGGTGTCTCCACCGAGCAGCAGGTCGCTCAGGTCACCGGGGCCCTTGCCGGCCACGGCCTCCTCCAACTGCTCGGCCATGAGCACGTCGTAGGCCGGGCGGTCGACCTGGCGGAAGATGCCGATCGGCACGTGCTCGAAGGCCGGCTCGTCGAGCCTGGACAGCGCGAAGGCCACCGACGGGTCGGGGTTGTGCGCGTCGTGCACGAGGATGTCGGCCTCGCTGACGCCCGCGCGCGCCACGACCTCGATGCCGCCGTTCGCGGCCCGCACGACGGCCTTGGAGCTGCTCACGATCGGCTGCCCGTGCTCCAGGCGCAGCGTGATGTCGTCGCGGACCTCGGGGTCCTTGAGCTGCTCGAAGGCGTTGTCGTTGAAGATGTTGCAGTTCTGGTAGATCTCCACCAGCGAGGTGCCGCGGTGCGCGGTGGCCTCGCGCAGCACCGACTGCAGGTGCTTGCGGTCGGAGTCGATCGTGCGGGCCACGAACGACGCCTCGGCGCCGATGGCCAGCGAGATCGGGTTGAACGGCTTGTCGAGCGAGCCCATCGGCGTCGACTTGGTGATCTTGCCGACTTCCGAGGTGGGCGAGTACTGGCCCTTGGTCAGACCGTAGATCCTGTTGTTGAACAGCAGGATGTTCAGGTTGACGTTGCGGCGCAGCGCGTGGATCAGGTGGTTGCCGCCGATCGACAGCGCGTCGCCGTCACCCGTGATCACCCACACGCTCAGGTCGGGACGGCTGGCCGCCAGACCCGTCGCGATCGCCGGCGCCCGCCCGTGGATGGAGTGGAAGCCGTAGGTGTTGAGGTAGTACGGGAACCGCGACGAGCAGCCGATGCCGGAGACGAACACGATGTTCTCGCGCTTGAGCCCCAGCTCGGGCAGGAAGCTCTGCACCGCGGCCAGGATGGCGTAGTCACCGCAACCGGGGCACCAGCGCACCTCCTGGTCGGACTTGAAGTCCTTCAGGCTCTGCTTGGCGTCGGTCTTGGGGATGAGGCTCAGGCCCTTGCCGTTGATGAGCCCGTTGCCGTTGGTCGGCTCAGTCACTGTCGATCACGTCCTGGATGACTCCGGCCAGCTCCTCGGCCTTGAACGGGAGCCCGCGCACGCGGTTGTAGCTGATCACGTCGACGAGGTAGCGGGCGCGCAGCAGCAGCGCCAGCTGACCGAGGTTGATCTCGGGCAGCAGCACCTTGTCGTAGGCCTTGAGCACCTCGCCGGTGTTGGCCGGCAGCGGGTTGAGGTGACGCAGGTGGGCCTGGGCGACCTTGCCGCCGCTCTTCCTGATGCGCCGCGCCGCAGCCGCGATCGGGCCGTAGGTCGAGCCCCAGCCGAGCACCAGGACCCTGGCGTCGCCGTCGGGGTCGTCGACCTCCAGGTCGGGCACGTCGACCCCGGCGATCTTCGCCGCGCGCAGCCTGACCATCAGGTCGTGGTTGTTCGGGTCGTAGGAGATGTTGCCGGTGCCGTCGGCCTTCTCGATGCCGCCGATGCGGTGTTCGAGTCCGGCGGTGCCGGGGATCGCCCACGGGCGGGCCAGCGTCTCCGTGTCGCGCTTGAACGGCAGGAACTCGCCGTTCTCGCCGTTCGGCGCGGTGGTGAACTCCTGCGAGATGTCGGGCAGGTCGGCGATCTCCGGCAGCCGCCACGGCTCGGAGCCGTTGGCCAGGTAGCCGTCCGACAGCAGCATGACCGGGGTGCGGTACTTGACCGCGATCCTGGCCGCCTCGATGGCCGCGTCGAAGCAGTCGCTCGGCGACATCGGCGCCACGATCGGCAGCGGCGACTCGCCGTTGCGGCCGAACATGGCCATCAGCAGGTCGGTCTGCTCGGTCTTGGTCGGCATGCCGGTGCTCGGCCCGGCACGCTGCACGTCCACGATGATCAACGGCAGCTCGGTGGTCACCGCCAGGCCGACCGTCTCGGCCTTCAGCGCCACGCCGGGGCCCGAGGTGGTGGTCACGCCCAGCGCGCCGCCGAACGCCGCGCCCAGCGCCGCGCCGACGCCGGCGATCTCGTCCTCGGCCTGGAAGGTGCGGATGCCGAACCGCTTGTGCTTCGACAGCTCGTGCAGGATGTCGCTGGCCGGGGTGATCGGGTACGAGCCCAGGAACAGCGGCAGCTTCGACTGCACGCTCGCCGCGATCAGGCCGTAGGCCAGCGCCTGGTTGCCCGAGATGTTGCGATAGACGCCGGGAGCCAGACGGGCGGGCTTGACCTCGTACGACACCGAGAACGACTCGGTGGTCTCGCCGTAGTTCCAGCCTGCCTGGAAGGCCGCGATGTTGGCCTTGGCCAGGTCGGGCTTCTTGGCGAACTTCTGCTCGAGGAACTTGACGGTCTGCTCGGTCGGCCGGTGGTACAGCCACGACAGCAGGCCGAGCGCGAACATGTTCTTCGAGCGCTCGGCGTCCTTCTTGGACAGCTCGAAGCCTTCCAGCGCCTTGACCGTCAGCGAGGTCAGCGGCACCGCGTGCACCCGCCACTCGGCGAGGGAGTCGTCTTCGAGCGGGTTGGCGTCGTAGCCGACCTTCTGCAGGTTGCGCTTGGTGAACTCGTCGGTGTTGGCGATGATGTCGGCGCCGCGGGGCAGGTCGCCGAGGTTGGCCTTGAGCGCGGCCGGGTTCATCGCCACGAGCACGTTGGGCGCGTCGCCTGGCGTGAGAATGTCGTGGTCGGCGAAGTGCAACTGGAAGCTCGACACGCCCGGCAGGGTTCCTGCGGGGGCGCGAATCTCGGCCGGGAAGTTGGGCAGCGTCGACAGGTCGTTGCCGAATTCGGCGGTGCCCGCGGTGAAGCGGTCGCCGGTGAGCTGCATGCCGTCGCCGGAGTCGCCGGCGAATCTGATGATCACGCGGTCGAGTTGCTGAACCTGCTTTGCCACAGCTCAGTCCTCCTCGACGCGCCAAGGCGCGGTCGCTTCTGGCGCGTTCTCTGTTTCCATGCTAGATCCTCGAGAGGTCACGCGTTTCCAACCCAGACAAAGTGGGTAACGCGGGGGGAAATTCAGGGTGAGGTTGGAGAACGACGACACAGCCCTGATGCGAGCCTGCAGAGGTCTACATGCAGGCGTTCGAAGAGGACGGTTCGGGTCACGAGCGCCAACTATACGTCCCCCCAAGGCGTGGGCTATGTCAGGGGCTGCTTGCGCGGCAGGTCGCTCCCTGACCTGTAAAGGCGTCCGGCCTGCATGCCTGCTGAGCCGTACAACTCTGGAACGGTGACGAACGTGTAACCCTTCCCGCGGAGTCGTTTGAGGATGTCCGGAACGGCGTCAACGGTCGTGCGCCTGGTGTCGTGCATGAGGATGACCGCTCCGGGGTGCGCGCCCGCGACCGCTCTGTCGGCCACCGTCCGGGGGTCGCGCGCGTTCGCGTCCTGGGTGTCGACGTCCCAGTTGACCAGGGCCAGGCCGAGGGCACGTGCGACGTTGCGCACGTCCTTGTCGACCGAGCCGTACGGCGCGCGGGCCAGTTTGGGCGTCTGGCCGATGATCGCGTTGACCGTGTCCGCGGTGCGGTCGAAGGCGTCGGTGATCTTGCTTGTCGACTCCTTGGCCAGGTCTCGGTGCGCCCAGGTGTGGTTGCCGATCAGGTGACCCTCCGCGCTCATCCGGCGCAGGAGCTCGGGCTGGGCGGCGGCGCTGGTGCCGACCGTGAAGAAGGTGGCCCTGGCGCCGGCGGCGTTCAGGACGTCGAGCAGCTTGCCGGTGTCGGGCCCCGGGCCGTCGTCGAAGGTCAGGGCGACGCACTTGGTCGCCGCGCAGTCCACCGAGCCGGGGCGGTCCGCCGAGCCTGGGCGGTCCGGCGCGCTCGCGCGGGCGCCGCCCGGGTCCTCGGCCGCCACCGGCGGGGGCGGGGGCGCGGCCGGGGCCG